>NZ_JABBYJ010000001.1:946044-1261392 GCF_012932565.1 Sneathiella limimaris | reverse complement strand
TCGTCCTTTCTGCTTATCCTGGCGAAGCTGCCATAATGGCTCGGTTCCTAAAATAATATTTTCCAGAACGGTCAGGTTATCGGCCAGGGTAAAATGCTGATGCACCATGCCAACACCAAGGGCGAGAGCCTCTGCCGGATTGGCCGCCGTCAGCGTCTTTCCAAATATCTCAACGCTGCCCTCATCTGCAGCGTAATGACCAAAGATGATATTCATCAATGTGGTCTTGCCAGCCCCGTTCTCTCCCAACAGTGAGAGAACTTTGCCCTTGTGAAGGGTAAAGCTGATGGCGTCATTGGCCACAAGATCACCAAATTTTTTTGTGATGTTATTGACGCTTAAGACAGGTTGCGAAGCGGCCAACGGAATATCCCCCAAAACACTGAAAAGAAGAGGTGGCGAACCACCTCTTCACACTTAATCACTCAAATCAAAAAAATGGATCCGTTGATCAGAATGTTGATTTTGGTTCATCGTCGATGATTTCGACTTCGAACTCACCTGCCTTGATTTTGGCAGCCAGTTCTTCGACTTTCGCTTTAGTCTCAGCTGGAATTTTGGAGTCAAACTCATAGTAAGGAGACAGGGAAGCACCACCTTTTTGCATCATGGTCCATTCCTTGTAGTTTTCAGCCTTGAAGTTACCGGCTTTTACGAGATCAATCGCGTAATTAATCGCATTTTCCATATGCCAAAGAGCAGATGCGACAACCACATCCGTGCCGTTTTCTTCCTTGTTCATGTCGTTCACGTTACCAAAGGCAAGAATGCCTTTTTCCCGAGCGGCGTCTACAACACCAGCCC
Source organism: Sneathiella limimaris (assembly GCF_012932565.1). Taxonomy (NCBI): domain Bacteria; kingdom Pseudomonadati; phylum Pseudomonadota; class Alphaproteobacteria; order Sneathiellales; family Sneathiellaceae; genus Sneathiella; species Sneathiella limimaris. The sequence continues at coordinate 1,260,588 of NZ_JABBYJ010000001.1, read as the reverse complement.
GCTCCGCATACAGGATATCGACACCGGATTCGACTTGCGCAAAAGCAAATTCCTTGGCTTTGGGCGGATCATACCAGGACCCAATGAAGGAAACTTTGAACTCCACGTCTGGATTGACAGATTTTGCGCCAGCCATGAAAGCATGGAACAGGCGGTTCACTTCACCAATTGGGTACCCACCGATCATGCCGATCTTGTTGGTTTTGGTCATTGTACCGGCAATGACACCCATCAGGTAGCATGGCTCGTGAATGTAGTTATCAAAAACGGAGAAGTTGGAGCCGTATTTGTCCCCTGGATCCCCCATAAGGAACGCCACTTCAGGATAATCATCCGCCACTTTACGCGCTTCACGGCTAATACCAAAGGCTTCCCCAACGATCAGTTTGACGCCGCTTTCAGCATATTCGCGCATTACCCGGACATAGTCTGTATTGGCTGTCTTTTCGGAGAAAACATAATCAATTTTGCCTTCTTCTTCAGCCTTCACAAGCGCCCGATGCAGTGTACCAGCCCATTTTTGCTGAACTGGCACGGTGTAAATACCGGCAACCTTCAGTTTTTCAGCCTGGGCTGCTGCCATCCCTGCGAGCAGGGTCGCGCCGACAACGACGGCTGACAGGATTTTTCTCATCCCCATTTTTCGCTCTCCTAAGTCATGCCGGGACTATCCCGGCGTTTTTTAACTGTCCGTTTCTTTTATCAAGTTCCGTGCCAGTTTGGCAGGGCCTTAATTTTTTATTTACCATAGCAGAAAAACCTGACCAACTGATCAAGAAAATGCGGTTTTTGGCGGCTCACAAGCCTAAACCCGCACAAATGCTTAAGTTCCGATTCCCTGATAGAAGAAGAAAATCGAAGTTTATGTGTCCGTTTCACGAGCAGGTTGCTCAAAAAACAGGCGTTTTTTTATTGATCTATGATCCAGGGCTCAGCTTCAGCCAGTTCACGCCAAGTGACAAAATCGGGCAACGCCCAAAGCGCGTCAATATAGGCTGAGGCAACTTCTGGAAGCGGAAGAGAGCGGCTTTTAAATCGCACTGCAACGGGCGCAAAGGCGGCATCTGCAAGCGATAACTTGCCAAACAGAAAAGGCCCCTCCGATCCATATTTTGCCCGGCAATCCGTCCAGATTTGAACGATTCGATCCACATCAGCCTGAACGTCATCCGGAAGCGGCTCAAATTCATCTACTCGGGCAAGGTTCATGGGCACCACGCTTCGAAGCGGCACGAAAGAAGAATGCATTTCCGCCGTAATCGAACGGGCACGGGCGCGGGCTGCCTCATCCTTCGGCCAGAGCGGCCCCTTCCGGGATTTCTCTGCGGCATATTCAAAAATGGACAAGGTGTCCCAAACAGCGTCTCCTTGATCTGTAACCAGGACAGGAACCCGAGCCGGTGCATCAGGCGCTATTGCTTTAATTTTAGCGGCCGTGTCTTCCTGAAAGAGGGGAATAACTGTCTCCTCAACTTCAAGACCAGCAAATTTGACCGCCAGATATCCCCTCAGTGACCAGGATGAATACCGCCTGTTTCCGAGCAATAAATGCATAAATTTTCCTTTTTGTGTATCGTCTGGCCAGAGCTGCCTTGGCCAATTACGTCAGACTTCTTTGATGTTTGATCTACGGGAGATGAAAATCAGCACCCACCCTAAAGCGAAAAGGATCCCTGAAATAACCAGGATCGGGATATTCAGATCGGACACATTGCGGCGCACCTTCAGGGTGGCTTCTTTTATGCTGGCTTTCTTGGGATTTAAATCCCAACTCACCTGGTAGGATCCTGTCACCGGTACATCAAAACTACTTATGATGTGGTTTTGACTATTGGCCTCATAAGCACTCCCTTGATCACCGAGAGATTTTTCATGAGTGCGATCTTCCTCTGCAACCAACTGCCCGCCTTGATCCCTCAAGGCAACTTGGTAGGTGTAGAGCCGGTTCAATCCTTCCTGCAGGTTGACCTCGTAAGAGATCGACAGGATCAGCCGGGTCTTCGACATTTCAGGCGTCAATATCAGGTTGTCGATTGTTCCGGTGTTGGCGGATAGCGGGATTGACGTGATTTCCGTACCACTGGTTGCATAGCGGTTCATCTCCCACCCAAAAAGACCGGCCGAGACCACGAACAATACCAAAATTAACGCCTTTTTCATTTCCTACCCCTCATCATATTGGATGATTTCCCAGCCAACTGCACCATATTGAATGGATTGGCTTTTGAAAACGGAAATTACGGGCTGCAACTGCTGCATTTTTAGTTATGCTGTCTTAGCATAAGTCTTTAAAAAAGGTCTGTGTGTGTATTTTGTTAAAAGGTTCATCGACGTGGGGCTTCTGACAAGAATTTGTTGCCTTTCAGCCATACTCATCCTGAGTGCTGGAATACTCATCTCTGCACCTAGTGCGGAAGCCACTGAACATGACAAAGAGCGAACCCTCAAGTTACGCACAGATTTGGATACTGAGTTCAGTGAAAGCTTGGATGCCACAAATTCCCGCCACATGGAGACAGTTCAGTGCATTCTGGATCGCATCAACTGGCGGTATGAAATTGTCTCGTCTCCTGTCATGCGAAACAGAATTCTCACCCGCAAAAATGAAATAGACGGTTTCTTTCTGCACTCCCCCAAATTAGTGTCGGAGGACATCGCCCTGGCTTCACAGCCCGTTGCCATCGAACGCTGGTATATGTTTCAGCGAAAAGAGGGACTTTCAAGCAGCGCAGGAGGGCAATCTGTTGGGGCTGTTCTTGGTTCAAACGAACATCGCTGGCTCAAGCAACGGAATTTCGATCACATTGTAACCGCACCAAGTCTGAGCTCCATCGTCAAGATGCTGCATCGGGAAAGGATTTCTTATGCACTTGCCGATCAAACACGGTTCTGGCGAAATGTCTTTCTGACCGAAACACCCGCGAGAGAATTCTCAGCGTATTTCGTGCGATACGCCCCGCTGGTTATGTACTTTTCCAACGGTTTTATTGAGAGAAATCCAACTTTTCTGGATACCTTCAACAATAATATCGACTACTGCGTTCAGGATCGCCTCAAACCAAAGATCGAGGAAGCAAGACTTCTCATGAATATTCAGCAGGAACTCCTGCTAAGTGATGGCAATTTCAGAACTCTGTTAAAGCTGACAAAAGAAGCTCTTGAGTCTCCCCCAAAGATTGTTAGCACAGAAGATGAAGACAACCGGTGGAAAGAAGCTCAGATCAAAGGCAATCGTACCCGGTTGATGGACGAAATTGAAAACACCCCCCTTTCAGAGTTCCTACGTCGGCTAACGGGCCTAACCAATGGCAAGATCAGTGAATTATTCATCATGGATATAGATGGGTATCTGATTGGCATGAACCAGGTAACCAGCGATTATTGGCAAGGAGATGAGGCGCCCTATCAATCCATTATCGAAAAAGGCTACAGGCTCCACATTTCAGAAATTGATTTCGACGCCTCCACCCAGAAGTTCCAAATCCAGATCACGACCCCGCTCATGGATCCGAAAACCAATACAGTTCTGGGCCTGATGACAACGGGATTTGATGCAGATCTGGCACTGACGACCGCGCTAGAATTTTAGGCTACCGTCAAAGGGCATCTATTTTTTGAGGAAATGGTGCCGCCGGAGAGAATTGAACTCTCGACCTCTCCCTTACCAAGGGAGTGCTCTACCACTGAGCTACGGCGGCTGGGAGCGCCTTGGATAGACGCGTCGCGATTGCGCAAGGTGTATATAAGACCAAAAGTCTTTCTGCAATCCTAAAATTCAGTTTTTTGTTCATCTCTTTTCCCATTCCTGATAGAGACAGATCCATCCTCCTCAACGCAGATGAGAGCATGACAGAGAGCGACAAAAAACCCTTAAGCCCGAAAGAGCAGGCAGCGGCCGAAAAAAAGGCCCGGCTGGAAAAAGCCTTGCGGGAAAATCTAAAACGCCGGAAGGGCTTGCAGCGCGGCCGTGGTGAAGCAGCCCCGGATGCGATTAAGAACAAGAACCGTCTGACCGATTAGCCTGCAGTCAAGTCTTGTCAGGGCTGGTTTTTGTGCGCAATCGGTTTTTCCGCGCTTCCCCCTTGGCCCCGACCGAAACTGTCTATAAGATACCGCAAATTTTCGTGCGCTTTTTTAGTGGAGATGCCGTTTATGTCCATCCTGTCCGATAAGTGGATCCGGTCAGCCGCCCTTGATCCAAACCAAAGAATGATTGAACCGTTTGTGGAAAGCCAGAAACGGGAGAACATGATTTCTTATGGACTGTCATCATACGGATATGACGCCCGGGTTTCGGATGAGTTCAAGATCTTCACCAATGTCGATTCGGCAACTGTGGATCCAAAAGCTTTCTCCAGCGATAGTTTCGTCGACCGGAAAACAGATGTCTGTGTGATCCCACCCAATTCTTTTGTGCTGGCGCGGACGGTTGAATATTTCCGCATTCCCCGCGATGTCCTTGTCATCTGCCTTGGGAAATCCACCTATGCACGGTGCGGTATTATCGTGAACGTAACCCCGCTGGAGCCGGAGTGGGAAGGGCATGTGACCCTGGAATTTTCCAATACCACACCGTTGCCCGCGAAGATTTATGCCAATGAAGGCGCCTGCCAGTTCCTGTTCCTGAAAGGGAATGAGCCTTGCGAGGTGTCCTACAAGGACAGATCCGGTAAATATATGGGACAGGAAGGGGTCACCCTGCCGCGCCTTTAAGTTGCCGCAAAACTGGTCTTTAACGGACCGCACCAGAGTTTCTTTACGGAGGTGGCTTTGAACAAGCCCCTCCTTTCGTCTTTAAAATACCCTGCTGGCAAGACACACCAGCAGGATCGATAACAGGTTCAGATGGATAGTATTCGAATTCGCGGTGGCAAGCCGCTTTACGGAAAGATAGAGATCAGTGGCGCAAAGAATGCGGCCCTTCCCCTCATGGTGGCCTGCCTGCTGACTGAGGAAACCGTCACCCTCAGCAACCTTCCCCACGTGGCTGATATTTCCACCCTGATTAATCTGCTCTGCCAACATGGCGTCAAGGCGCACCTCAACGGCAATGGCTGCTCCAGCGGCCGATCAGTCGCACTGGCCGCAACGGATATCACCAGCACCGAAGCTCCTTATGATATTGTTCGAAAAATGCGGGCCGGCGCGCTTGTTTTGGGGCCCCTTTTGGCGCGGGTTGGCAAAGCAAAAGTATCATTGCCCGGTGGCTGTGCAATTGGCACACGCCCTATGAACCTGCATGTGGATGGTCTGGAAGCGATGGGAGCAGAAATCCACATTGAAGGTGGCTATATGGTGGCAGAAGCCCCGAACGGATTGAAAGGCGCAGAGATCCGTTTTGATACTGTCTCTGTCGGCGCTACCGAAGATCTGCTGATGGCGGCAACACTTGCTGATGGGGTTACCGTGCTTGAAAATGCCGCGCGGGAGCCGGAAATCACAGATCTTGTTCATTTGCTCCGCGCCATGGGTGCTGAGATTGAAGGTGATGGCACAGATCGATTAGTGGTGACCGGCAAGAAATCCCTGCACGGGGCAGAGCATCGGGTTATGCCCGACCGGATCGAAACCGGCACTTATGCCATTGCGGCGGCGATTGCAGGCGGCCGGATCGAGCTTCATAATACCGATGCGGAATTGATCAATGCTGTTCTGGAAGTATTGGAAGAGGCTGGTGTAAGCATTGAACGTACCGATGATGGGCTGATTGTGGAACGGGACCCTGCGACACCGATCCATGGCGTAGATATTCTGACCCAACCCTATCCGGGTTACCCGACAGATATGCAGGCTCAAATCATGGCCTTGATGAGTGTTGCCGATGGCGCCGCCATGATTACGGAAAATATTTTCGAAAACCGTTTCATGCATGTGCCAGAACTCTCACGCCTCGGCGCCAATATCAACGTGCATGGCCGCTCGGCTATGGTCCGGGGGGTTCCAGAACTAGTTGGTGCCCCGGTAATGGCGACAGATTTGCGCGCTTCAGTCTCCCTCGTTCTAGCCGGTCTTGCCGCCAAGGGAGAGACTGTTATCAACCGGGTTTATCATTTGGACCGGGGCTATGAGCGGTTGGAAGAGAAACTTGCCGCTTGCGGTGCAGATATTGAGCGAATACAAGAAAGTGCTTGAGTAAGGTCTTAGGGGGCATGACAGTGAGCGACGAATTGAAACTCTATGCCATGGATGCAGAGGATATTTCCATTCTCTCAGCAGCGTTGGAGGGGGCAATTACCAGCCCTGGGGAGATGAGCTTTTCCTCTAAGCAGCGGCAGTTTACCCTGACAGCATCCCGTCTCAGATGGGAAGATCGCAGCAGAAGCGAGCAGAAAGCCAGCCGCGTCCGGTGCGGTATCCTGTTCACCGATGTTATGAAAATCCGGGCAAAAAACATCCCGCAAACGGACAGAACCATGGTCATGGAGCTGCTCTCCATCGAAACCAGCGAAGAGGCTGACGAAACAGTCCTTATCCGCCTGAATTTTGCGGACGAAAGAACCCTCGAAATGCAGGTCGAATGTATTCACGCGGCCCTCACTGATGTCGGGGAAGCCTGGAATACGGACAAAATTCCGTCTCATCCACTGGAAGATTAGATTTTTTAAGGCTTTCACGTTAGAACAACCCCCAATATATATAAGTAACCGTAACCGCTATGGAGCAATAAAGTGCCCGCGAACGAAGAGTTGGTCATCGCCCTGCCTAAAGGGCGTATTCTGAAAGAGGTCATGCCTCTGGTTCGGGCTGCCGGAATTGAACCGGAAGCCGCTTTCGACGATCCGGACAGCCGCCTGCTGCATTTCAGGACCAACCATCCTCATATTTCTATCATCCGGGTGCGCTCATTCGATGTGGCTACCTTTGTTGCCTTTGGCGCAGCCCAGCTTGGCGTTGCCGGAAATGATGTGCTGCTGGAGCATAACTATCCGGAAATCTATGCGCCGGTGGACCTGGATATTGGTCATTGTTATCTGGCGGTTGCCCAGCCTGCTGATATGGAAGAAGACAGGGACCCATCCCGCTGGAGCCACGTCCGTATCGCCACCAAATATCCAAACCTGACGAAACAGTATTTTGCAGAACAGGGTATTCAGGCTGAATGCATCAAACTCTCGGGCGCCATGGAATTGGCCCCGGGACTTGGCCTTTGTCGCCGGATTGTGGACCTGGTTTCTTCCGGCGCAACATTGAAGGCCAATGGACTGGTGGAAGTTGAAAAGATCCTCGACATTACCTCCCGCCTCGTGGTCAATCGCGCCGCATTAAAAACCCGCTCTGAAGAGCTTAATGACTGGATCCAGAAATTCAGGGCTTTGATCGATGGCGAATAAACTGAACCAAACCGATGCAGGCTTTGATGCTGCTTTCGAAACCCTGCTGGGCCAAAAGCGGGAAACCGATGCTGATGTAAACGCCACTGTTGCTGATATCCTCAGCGATGTGCGCGCGCGAGGGGATGCAGCCGTTATTGACTATACAAACCGCTTTGATCGGTTGAACTTGCAAACCGGCAAAGACCTTCTGGTCAGCGCGGAGGAAATTAAGGCTGCTATTGCGGACTGTGATGACGCAACACTCGATGCGCTCAAAATTGCAGCGGATCGGATCGCGTCCTATCACGAAAAACAAAAGCCTGAGGATCTTTCCTACACAGATGCTGATGGAATTGAACTTGGCTACCGCTGGACAGCTATTGAAAATGTCGGCCTGTATGTACCGGGTGGCCTTGCGACTTATCCATCCTCAGTGCTGATGAACGCCATTCCGGCGAAAGTTGCGGGTGCATCCCGTCTTGTCATGGTGGTACCAACACCCGATGGTGCGATTAATCCATTGGTCTTGGCAGCTGCCGATCTTTGCGGCGTGGATGAAGTTTATCGCATAGGCGGGGCACAGGCTGTGGCCGCACTTGCCTATGGAACGGAAACCATTGCCAAGGTGGATAAAATTGTCGGCCCGGGCAACGCTTTCGTCGCCACCGCCAAGAAACAGGTCTTCGGAACCGTTGGCATTGATATGATTGCGGGTCCGTCTGAAATTCTGGTGGTTGCGGACAACAAGAATGATCCCGCCTGGATTGCAGCCGACCTTCTGTCCCAAGCTGAGCATGATCCAGTCGCCCAGAGTATCCTGATCACGGATGATGCCGCGTTTGCTGTTTCAGTGGAAGAGGCCGTTCAAAGTCACCTTAAAAACCTACCACGGACCGAAATCGCCGCTGCCAGCTGGAAAGATTATGGCGCGGTAATTGTTGTTGATGATATTTCCAGGGACGCCCCGGCGCTTGTCGATCGTCTGGCACCTGAACATCTGGAACTTTGCGTCGATGATCCGAAAGCCCTGTCCGAAAAGATCCGTCATGCTGGCGCGATCTTTATGGGGCGCTACACCCCTGAGGCCATTGGTGACTATATTGCGGGTCCGAACCATGTGCTGCCAACGGCGCGCACGGCCCGGTTCTCTTCTGGCCTGTCGACCCTGGACTTCATGAAGCGCTCATCTCTTATTCAGCTGGATGCAGACGGTCTTGGTTTAATCGGGCCGCCAGCCGTGCGCCTCGCCCAGTCAGAAGGGCTGGGGGCTCATGCGCTTTCCATCGCTATCCGTCTGAATATGCCGGATCAAACCTAACCTCAGGAGGCAAGAATGGCAGCCGATCATCAGCAAATTGTCAATATCACCCTGGATGAAAAATCAGTCGTCCGGCGGAACCCAGATATTGAGCATGAGCGCAAAGTTGCCATTTATGACCTCCTTGACCAGAACCATTTTGCTCTTGTCGGTCAGGAAAATGCGGGCCCCTTCTCGCTTCACCTGGCGATCGAGGATAACCGCCTGATCTTTGACATCCGGGCCGACGATGACAGCACAGAACTTATGCGCCTACCCTTGCCGGTCATCTCCTTTCGCCGAATTATCAAGGACTATTTCCAGATTTGCGAAAGCTATTTCTCAGCCATTAAAAGTGCCTCTCCTGCAAAGATTGAAGCGATTGATATGGGGCGCAGGGGTTTGCACAATGAAGGCACAGAGCTGCTTCTCGAGCGCCTCAAAGAGAAAGTCGATACCGACTTCGATACCGCCCGAAGACTTTTCACCCTGATTTGTGTGTTGCATATCCGGGGCTGAGATCGTGACAAACTGCAGCAACCGCAGCAGATCACTCATACACAGGGGCGAGTGATCGATGGAATCGACTTTTGCGCCAACCAGTGTGCTATTCGCCTGCACTCATAACAGTATCCGCTCCCCCATGGCTGAGGAAATCATGCGCAGCCTTTATGGCAATCGGATCTATGTGGACAGTGCGGGTGTCAGGGCTCGGGAGATCGATGGTTTTGCTATCGAGGTTATGGATGAAATCGGCCTTGATGTGGAAAACCACTTGGCGAAAAATTTTGATGAGCTGGAAGACAACTCCTTCGATCTCATTATCTGCCTGTCTAAACCTGCCCAGGCTGCAGCAGAGGAAATGACCCGCACCATGGCCTGTGATGTGGAATACTGGATCACACCGGACCCATCAGAGGTGGAAGGCAGCCGGGAAATGCGCTTAAACGCCTACCGGCAAGTCCGTGATGATCTCTATCAACGGATCCGCAGCCGCTTCTCAACCCTGCCACATCCGAACGTTTAGGCCAAAAATTTAAAAAAACCGCTATTTATGGTATAATAGGTGTGATAACTGCGACCTAAATGCCTGTTTTAGGGGCTAAATTGTGAGAATTCACAAACTAGGGCTTGCAATTTCCCGCAGGCAATCGCATTTTGCATTCACTTTTTGAACAGCTTAACAAGGTAATCTATGGCTAAAGAAGAACTGCTTGAATTTGAGGGAACTGTTACGGAACTTCTTCCGAACGCAATGTTCCGCGTCAAACTGGAAAACGACCACGAAGTGCTGGCACACACAGCCGGTAAAATGCGCAAACACCGTATTCGCGTATTGCAGGGTGATCGCGTCACCGTTGAAATGACACCTTACGACCTGACTAAAGGCCGTATCACTTTCCGCTTCAAGTAAGTTGTGTGGAGTGGTCGGCCTTACTTGAGCTCTGCTCCCTCGGGCCGTCCTGTCGCGCCAAAAACCGGACCTGATGACAGACACTAACCGCTCCCCCTTATTGATCCTTGCCTCCGCTTCACCGCGCCGCAAGGAACTTCTTCTTCAGATCGGGATCACTCCCGACCAGATTGACCCCGCCGATATTGATGAAACGCCAGGCGGGGACGAACAGCCACGCCCTTATGCGGAGCGGTTAGCCCGCGAAAAAGCGGCTGCGGTCATGGAACGCCACAAAGGGGCCTATCTGCTCGCCGCTGATACAGTGGTTGCGGTTGGCCGTCGCATTCTGGGTAAAGCGGCTAACGAGGCAGAAGCAAAAGGCTTCCTTTCCCTGCTATCTGGCCGGGCTCACAAGGTTCATACAGGGCTTTCCCTCATCACACCCGATGGTCAGCAGATTACCAAGTCTGTAACCTCAGCCGTTAAATTCAAGCCTCTGGACTCGTTTGAAATCGACTGTTACCTGAAAAGTGGGGAATGGCAGGGCAAAGCAGGCGCATACGCCATTCAAGGACTTGGCAGCCTTTTCATTCGTCAGATCCAAGGCTCCTACAGCAACGTAGTTGGACTGCCCCTGCAGGAAACCGGGGCACTCCTCAGCGGGAACGGCTTTCCTCTTTGGCAACGGGCACTTCAGCCCTCTACAGTCCAAGAATGACCTATTCCCTACTGATCGAGCGAGATCTCTTTCAAACCCGTGCCTGCCTCCTGCAGGGCGACACGCTTATTGACTACTTACTGGAACCCGCCCATCACCAAAGCCGCAAAGGTCAGATCATCAAGGGGCGCATTCTGAAGCTGGATGATGCGCTCAATGCTGCCTTTGTGGATCTTGGTCAAAACCAGTCAGGCTTGCTTCCCCGCAAAGCCATAAGGGGCGATAAATCCAGTTCCCTTCGCGATTTCTTCACAGAAGGTCAGCGCCTATTGGTCCAGATCCAGAAGGACCCGGTTGACGGCAAACCTGCGGAATTGACCACATTTCTGGAACTGCAAACCCCAACCCTGATCTATCGCCCTCTGGGCAGCGGCATCATCTTTCCGGGCAAATGGAAGGATGCAGATAAAAAAGCGGCGCTGACCAAACGGGTTTCGGATCTGCCGGGTGAGTTCAGGCCCCGAAGCAGGGCCGAGGCAGAACCACTGGAGGTGACGTTCGCCGCAGCAAAAGCGCTGCACGACCAGTGGCAGGACATTAAATCACGCGAAGGGACAGCAAAGAAAACCGTCACGCTTTACACACCTCCGCCTCAGGCAGCTAGCTTGGCGCAGCATCTGCCACCAGGAGAGGAGTTGGAAGTCCTCAGCAATGATCCTAAACTGATTGCTGCAGCAAAATCTCTATACGGCGAAGACACTCCCTCCGAGATTTGGGCGCGGCGGGAAAGCCTTCTTGCGCATCACGGACTGGAGGATACACTCACCAGCCTGACGGAAAAACAGATAGCGTTGACGGGCGGGGGAAACATCACTGTTGAACAGACCGAGGCGCTCGTCGCCATCGATGTCAACTCAGGAACGTCTGATATGGGCGGCGGCGCAACGGAAGGGCCGCTTTCCCTCAATCTTGTGGCCGCAAAGGAAATTGCCCGCCAAATCCGTCTTCGCAATCTGTCGGGAATTCTAATTATTGATTTTCTCCGCCTGCAGGAAAAAGAAGCCCGTCAGGCCCTTAACGATGCCCTTAGCCGCTATATCGTCGATGATCCGGCGACGGTTCGCTTAATTGGATTTACCTCCCTTGGCCTCTTCGAAATGACCCGCCAGCGGACCCGCCCGTCTCTTGCCCACCTCCTCTCGCTACCGGCTGTGCCGGGCGCACCAGAGGTCAGCCTTCGCCGCGCCAGTAAGTTAGTGACGGATTTCCGCCAGCAGCTGGACGCTGGACAAGGAGCCCGTCTCACATTTACTTACGGCCCGGCCTGGCAACGATTTTGGAAAATAACGTCAAGTGAGATATCCTCTCATCTTGGGTGTCATATAACTGGGGTTGCCGCAAAAGAGACAGGCCCCTGGGACTATGACATCAGCCCTGCATAAATCAGATAAAGGAAGTTCCATGACGACGCGCATCCGCGCCAGCAAATGCCCCCAATGCCAGAAGCCCGCAACAGAAAAGTACCGTCCCTTCTGTTCAGAACGGTGTCAGCAGCTGGATCTTGGGAAATGGTTCAATGAAAGCTATCGCATCCCGGCAGAAGAAGCACTGCCAAGCAATGACGAAGATGAAGGATATTAACCAACTCTCTTGCCGAATGTATCGTGAATTAGGGGCATAAGGCCTCTTGCAAGCGATAGAAAAGTCGCAAAAAACCAAGCAAAATCAGGGCGCCGCAGTTTTTTGACTTTTTTGCATCAAGGGGGATGGACAGTCCTGAAATTTTCTTCTATAACCCAGCTTCCTTCAGGCGCTCAGGCGCCCCGGATGCCCAGGTAGCTCAGTTGGTAGAGCAGCGGACTGAAAATCCGCGTGTCGGTGGTTCGAATCCGCCCCTGGGCACCACTTTTTTCCAGAAAAACTGAATGTTTCCAGTCGCTGTGGTGAGCTTTTACGCACTCGCGCTTTATCCACTCATGCAGTTGAATTCAGAGCGGTTTAACAACCTGAATATGTAAGATGTATATACGTTGTCTATTTTAAGACATTGTGTGAGTCTTGATTTGTTTGAAATTATGGGTCTTGTCTACTTGAGCATCTTCCAAGCCCTCCATTTGTTTATACTAGCGAGTTGCTTACCTTTATGTCTTGCGCTCACACATCCCAGACAACGTCATTAACTCCGACAAATTTCTTCATACGTTCCAACTCCGCTGTCAGTTTTTGGTAACGGCTGACGGGCCATTGGCATCCTTTTTCAGGCCAAAAGCTGATCACGTTTAGTAAGGAATTTTTGCGATCCGCCTTAATTTCTATGCGACCAACAAACCGGTGGCCTTCCAGGATTGGATACACATAGTATCCCCAAATGCGTTTAGCCGCTGGCACAAACATTTCCACCCGATACTCAAAACCAAACAAACGAGATAAGCGATCCCGATCACGAATAACTGGATCAAAAGGATTGAGAATACGAAGCCGACTAGTGGCGGGCTTTAAACCAGCTAGTCTTTCTTCTATTCCTGCAAGTGCAAACACAGTAACCCTGCTTCTTTGCGCCGTTTCAATTTCAACAGTTTGGAGGGTTGAAGTCGAAGAAGCGATCCAATCGCGCACTTCTTTGGCGGTTAACGCATCCCAATATCTTTGAATTTCACCAACAGTCCCAAAGCCCATTCGATCCAAGGCAGCGCGACATAACCAGTCAATCTGCTCTTCATCACTCATTTTGGTATTGCGCAATTCCTCAGGGAAAACACGTTCCGCCAGATCATAGAATTTGGTGAAATTCACTCTGTGGCAAGTCGCAAGTTCACCGCTGTACCACATGTAGTCCAGTGCAAGTTTATGCGGTGGACGTGACCACATCTTCTTCTCGCCGACAACTTTCGTATCAAAGGCGTGGGTCGACAATGGTCCCTCATTGCGAATGCGCTCCAATACGGCCTTGCGTATAGCTTTATCAGGTGGATTTTTAAACCATCCTGGGCGATCCATCTGCTCCTTTTTCCGTCGAAACTGACGCTGCCACATCGGAAGATAGTCCATCGGAATAACGGATGCATCATGGGTGAAGTGCTCAAAAATAGACCGGTCTTGTCCAAGCAATTGATCAAGCATGGGTTCACGATAGTGTTGATTGCGACTCCAAAGAATATGATGATGCGCGCGCGAAACGACTTGTATCGTATCAAGCTGTACGAAACCGAGTTTCTTTATCATCCCCAGTACATCTAACGGGCCGGTAGGAGCATCGCCTAACCCTTGCGATGAAAGCCAAAGCTGGCGGGCTTCTTTATTTGAAATGGATATCGGTTTCACAAAATTCTCAGTCTATCCAGGAGGTGGCGCATTCTTGACAGATGTCATTCTATCATCTGATTGGCGAAAACTACTTCGCGCTAAACACGCTCCCAAACAACTCACCAATGCCGTTGGCAAGGTGCTATCCCCCTTACGGCACGAGTTTAAGTGACTATTTGCAGAGGGACTTTCAGGGTCTTGCCGCACGGTAAACTTAGGCAGTCAATCGTGCGGCCAGAGCCCTAATGAGTGATTACTTCCACGGCTCAACGAGATATTTTTCACCCGTTTTCATCAACCGATAATCGGTTACCGCTTCTTTTGTCAGCATCTCCTCGAGACTGACGCTTGTTTTATAGTGGCTGGCGAAAGTGGTCGTCAGGTTATTCAGAACACGCTGGCGCATCCGGCCCACAGTTTCCATACCTGCCTGTTGCAAGAAAGGCGTTAGCAGCCAGCCTGATAACACCCAACCGAACCCGTAACTTGGTGACAAGACTGTTTGACCAAGATCCAACCGCCCATAGATGAACATCTGCTTTTTCTGGTTGGAGCCATAACGGGAATATTCTGTCATCTTTGAGACGGCGACCTGCTCCATCGCCTTGAAAACAGTATCAACCAGGTTTCCGCCGCTGATCGGATCAAACCCATAGAAGGCTTCGGTATCGTCAATAGCTGAGACTAGCTGAGCCATAAAGTTGTCATCCGAAGAATTGACCACATGGGTGGATCCCAGATTTTTCAGCAATTCGGCCTGACTGTCTTTGCGAACAATATTGACCAGCCCAAGACCGTCTTCCTTGCAGATACGGGTCAACATCTGGCCAAGGTTAGAGGCGCCAACAGTGTGCAAGATCGCGTCCTGTTTATCCATCTTTGCGTTTTCCGCGAACCCAAGGGCGGTCATCGGATTGACAAAAGCACTTGCCCCGTCTTTAGCCGAATGGTCGCCGAGCGGCAGACACATAGCCGCATCAGCAAGACAATATTGGCTATAGGCATTCCCGGGAACGCAGGCAACCCGCTGACCCACCAATGCTTTTGCCATGTCACTATCACCGGCAGCGACAACAGTCCCCGCGCCTTCGTTCCCGGCAGGCAATTTCATGCCATGGCGAGCTTTTGAGCCCGTGTTAAAGGGTTCAGGCATCTTGGCAACAAATTTACCTGGGGAATATTCGGCATTATCGAGGTCAGCTGCCCCGGTTAAAATGGCGAGGTCCGACGGATTTATGGGCGCAGCCTCCATCTTCACCAGCACTTGGTTCCCAACAGGATCTGGAAAGGTTACATCCTCAATAGCAACGGTGAGGGTACCGTCCGCCTCAAGGGTCGTGAAAAGCTGTTTACCAGTTGTTGTCATTTATTTTCTCCCGGGTATTGAGGCAGGGATCACCTCAGTGTTTTGGTTCGTTGTTTCAAAATAGCCTGAACCACACCCTGCATCATTTTATTTCTTAGTCAAACGTTACAATTATCACAAAGTAATAATGCGCGACATTTCAACGGGCTTTTGAAAACTTAACCTATCCATGAACGCCCATACAAAAAAACGGCCCGGAAATACCGGGCCGTCTGATTTTAGATTTCAGCTTCCGCTAGGTTCATTTCTCTGGAATAAGACCGCGCGGGCTGAAGCGGAGCACGATCAGCAGAATGACCCCCATGGTCATCAGTCGCATGTGCGCTGCACTTTCCAGAAGGTGAAGGCGAAGTCCATTGTCCTCGGCCATACCTGAGGTCAATAGATCCATCAACCAATGCCCAAAAGGTTCTGCCTCAACCCAGACAAACCAAATGAGGAACCCACCCAAAATCGCCCCAAAGTTATTTCCAGATCCACCAACGATCACCATCACCCAGATGATGAAGGTAAAGCGCAGCGGCTGGTAGGAGGCTGGGGTGAATTGCCCATCCAGGGTTGTCAACATGGCACCGGCGATCCCGATCACAGCAGAGCCGAGCACGAAGACCTGCAAATGGCGTCCGGTGATATTCTTTCCCATCGCTGCGGCAGACAGTTCATTATCCCGAATAGCGCGCATCATCCGGCCCCACGGGGAGTTGAGCGCCCGCTCCGACAACCACAGCAAGATCAGCAAGACGACGACAAACAGTCCCGCATAGCAGAGCTTCACAAAGATGGACGAGAAATCCTCCGGTGTCAGGTTCAATGTGTTGGCCCAGTCCAGAAACCACTGGGCCTGCTGCAGATCAATTTCGTAGGGAACCGGGCGCGGAAGGCCGGTCACATTCTTGACGCCGCGGGTCAGCCAATCCTCATTTTTCAGAATAGCAATAATGATCTCGGAAATGCCCAGGGTCGCAATCGCAAGATAATCCGAGCGAAGACCTAAAGAGATTTTCCCAACAAGCCAAGCGGCTGCAGCCGCAAACAAGCCCCCAATGATCCAGGAAAACAGGATCGGCAATCCGAGCCCGCCAAGATACCCGGTCCGGGCTGAATCAACTCCCTCGATCGCTTCAACGGCTGGATAAAAGAAATACCGAGTCAGGAAATAGCCCCCGCCAATAATTGCGATCAAGGCAAAGGTGCGCGGCTTACCTTTCGGCATTCGCCGATAGACAAAAACCGCGGCCACAACAGTGACCAGCATCAAAAGAAGCGAGAGAAGGATCCCCGCTCCGCCGGCCTCAATAGCCGCCGTTACCGGAGGCATGGAAATTAACACCCCTGCCAGACCACCAAGCGCGGTAAAGCCCATAACACCCACATTAAACAGTCCGGCATAACCCCACTGGATATTCACACCCAGCGACATGATGGCTGAAATCAGGCAAAGGTTCAGGATTGTCAATGCCAGTGGCCAGCTCTGGAATACACCCACGGCGACCAGAGCAGCCGCCATTGCTGCAAAAAGTCCTATGTTTCGTGTGCTACTGGTCATGCGCCTTTTCCTTTAAAGATACCCGTCGGTCGGATCAGCAATACCAACACCAAGATTACGAATGACACGGCAAATTTATAGTCGGTGGACAGGAGTTGGACCAGGCCATCAGGCGCCCATTCATCGGGCACCAGATAGGTCAGGAACCGCTTATAGGCATAGGCCACGACGACCTCGGAAAACGCGATGACAAATCCGCCTGCGATGGCACCAACTGGACTGCCAAGCCCCCCCACAATGGCGGAGGCAAAAATAGGCAGCAAGAGCTGGAAATAGGTAAACGGTTTGAAGCTTTTGTCCAACCCGTACAATACGCCGGCGATGGTCGCGAGTGTTGCCGCAACTGCCCAGGTAATCATCACCACCCGTTCCGGGTTGATCCCGGACAAACGAGCCAGATCCTCGTTGTCTGAATAGGCCCGCATGGATTTTCCGGCGCGGGTTTTATTCAAAAACCAGAAGAGAGCCGCAACGACGATAACCGCAGTGACGATAGTCAGCCCCTGACTAGTCTTGAAGGCAATGCCTTCGCTCAGACCCGTCATTTCCTTGAATGCCCGAGCCTTGATAATAAAGCGCTCCCCATCCGCAAACCGTTGATCACCCGGACCGATGATAAACCGGACAACACCGTTTAGCACAAACATCACGCCAACGGATGCGATCAGGAAAACCACCGGGACCGCCCGGCTTTTGCGGTAAAACTTGTATACGGTTCTATCGAAGAACAGACACATCAGTATGGTCGCAACGATCCCAACCGGAAGCGCCAGCAAGGCCGTTGGCAATGGGGAAATGGAAACACCGACCGCCTGCAGGCCCCAGGTCACAAAGATCGTGACCATCGTTCCAAAAGCCATGGTATCGCCATGGGCGAAGTTGGAAAATCGCAAAATCCCATAAATCAGCGTAACGCCAAGCGCACCAAGTGCAAGCTGGCTGCCATACGCCAAGGCGGGAACGATCACAAAATTGGAAAGCAACGCAAAAGCGTTCAATAGATCAACCACGCACCTATCCTCCCAGAAACGCTCTACGGACTTCTGGATCCGCCAGCAGCGCCTCTCCGGTATCAGTATAGGCATTCCGCCCCTGAACCAGCACATATCCTTTATCGGCAATATTAAGGGCTTGCCGCGCATTTTGCTCAACCATCAGGATCGCAATACCGGCTTTGGCCACTTCAATAATCCGGTCAAATAATTCATCCATCACAATGGGGGAGACACCCGCCGTCGGCTCATCCAGCATCAGCAACTTGGGCTGGGTCATCAAGGCGCGCCCAACGGCGACCTGTTGCCGCTGCCCGCCTGACAATTCTCCGGCCGGCTGATGCCGCTTTTCCTTTAGGATCGGAAACAGCTCATAGACCTGCTCCATAGTATCCGAAAAATCATCCTCCCGGATAAAAGCGCCCATCTCCAGATTTTCCTCCACCGTCATGGAGGTAAACACATTGTTGGTTTGCGGCACAAAGCTCATCCCTTTGGCCACACGGTCTTGCGGGCTAAGCTTGGTGATATCTTCACCATCCAGCATCACTGAGCCTTCCCTCAGGTCCAGCATGCCAAAAATGGCCTTCATCGCTGTTGATTTTCCAGCGCCATTAGGTCCAACAATGACTGCAATTTCCTCAAGATCAACCGATATGGTGCAGTCATGCAGAATATCTGCGCTGCCATAACCGCCGGTCATATGATTACCTGTAAGATAACTCATGACTGGGCCTCCGGCTTGTTCTTGAGCCCTGTTCCAAGATAGGCCTCGATAACTTGCTCATTGGATTTTATCTCTTCGATCGTGCCCTCTGCCAACAACTGACCCTCGGCCATCACGATCACCGGATCACACAGGCGACCGACGAAGTCCATATCGTGCTCGATCATGCAGAAGGTATATCCATGCTCCTTATTCAGTCGCTGGATCGCATCGCCAAGGGTGTTCAGCAGCGTCCGATTTACGCCGGCGCCAACCTCATCCAAAAAGACGATTTTGGCATCAACCATCATAGTTCGCCCAAGCTCCAGCAGCTTTTTTTGGCCCCCGGACAGGTTCCCGGCCAGTTCGTCCGCGACATGGGAAATTTCTAGAAACTCAATAACACTGTCGGCTTTTTCCCGGATCTGCTCTTCTTCTTCACGGACTTTGCCCGGGCGAAGCCAGGTGTCGATGAGGCTCTCACCGCTTTGGTCTCCCGGCACCATCATCAGGTTTTCCCGCACCGTCAGCGTGGAAAATTCCTGGGCAATCTGAAATGTCCTTAGCAGGCCTTTTGCAAACAGCTCGTGTGGCTTGAGACCAGTAATTTCTTCCCCGTCCAGAAAGATTTTGCCACTGGTAGGGGTATAGGCTCCTGCAATGCAATTAAATAACGTGGTTTTGCCAGCACCATTGGGACCAATCAGCCCCGTTATGCTGCCCTCCTCGATGCTCAAGGAGACACCGTCAACGGCATGAATGCCGCCAAATTGCATATGGAGATTTTCAATTCTAATCATCAACAACTACTTTAACAAAAAGGGAAGTGACCTCGGAATCCGTGATCACTTCCCAATATCTTCAAGTCATTCTGCTATATGAAATTAGCGGAATTTGGCCGTTGTGTTCTTGCCATTTGCAACTTCGATTTCACGATAGTTACCGGCACTTTCACCTGGGCCAATCAGCTCAACCGCAGAGGCACCAACATAGTCAACATCGCCGCCTTCAGCGATAATTTTAAGTGCTTTCGCCAGTTCACCTGGATAGATTTTTTCACCAGGCGCGTTTGCAACTGACATGACTTTGTCTTTGAAAACGTTGCTGTCACTTGATTTTGCAGCCTGCATGGACAACAGAATAAGTGCTGCTGCGTCATAGGATTCTGAAGCAAATGGACCTGCCTTGAAGCCAGCAGCTTTTGCCATTTCAGAGAATTTACCAGCACCTGGGCTATCTGTTCCAGGAACGGTACCGAAAGAGCCGTCCAGGTCTGAGCCGATTGCCAATGGAAGGCTGTCACCGATCATGCCGTCTGGCAGAACGAATGTATCAAACGCACCTGTATCCAGCGCTGCCTGAATAATACCTTTACCGCCTTGGTCCAAGTAACCAGCAACGATCAAAACATCACCGCCCGCTGATGCAAGTGCACCAACTTCAGCAGTGTAGTCAGCTTTGCCATCTTCGTGCGCAGCAGTGATTGTGACTTTACCACCCATTTTTTCAAAGTTGGATTTGATGCTTTCTGCCAGGCCCTTACCATAGTCATTATTGGTATAGGTCAGCGCCGCAGAGTTCACACCACGATCCTTCAGGATTTCAGCCAGAACCTGACCCTGACGGGCATCAGATGGCGCTGTACGGAAGAATAGTCCGTTATCTTCAACACTCGTGAGGGCTGGAGATGTTGCAGAAGGTGAAATCATCACGACGCCATTTGGCAACGCAACATTCTGCAGCATTGCTGTGGTCACGCCGGAACAGTCACCGCCAACAATTGCATTGATTTTATCGGATGTGACAAGACGCTCTGTCGCAGCTGTCGCAGCAGCAGCATCTGTACAAGTCGTATCTGCACGAACGGATGAAACCTTCGATCCACCCAACAAGGCGCCGCTTGCATTAACTTCTTCAATTGCCAGCTCTGCGCCAGCAGCCATGTCTGGGGTCAGAGATTCAATGGGTCCCGTATATCCGAAGATTACGCCCAACTTGATATCTTCCGCCTGTACAGACGTGCTCATTAGGGCCATCGCTGTCGCGGCCATAAGTAGCTTTTTCATTTGTGCCTCCCAATTAGTCCTAAATATTTTCTTGAATGTACCTTTTGTGGGTACCAAGTCAATTTAATACCATACTTCAATCGTTCCAATCTAATTCCGTTACCCGCCTCAGCGTGTCGCTCAACAGGTATAACGGAACACCGGTCACGCCCTAAGCCATTCCAGCCTCTGCCATTAAAACCAAAACTGCGACTTTCAGCTTTAACAAACATCACGCCAAAATAGCGATCTGGGGTTTCGGTCAACCCGCGCTTTTACGCTGCATTTTGGTAGTAAATAGCGAAAGATCTCGCAAGTATTTTTTATCTCCCGCCCCGGTTGATTTTGTGGTCAGCCCAGTTAAAATTAGAAAATGTTGGGGTAATATTCATTCTTGGGGTGGGGTTTATGGTTGGAAATATTGTTCGCGTCTTGCCGCTGATGCTGCTGTTCTTGTTAGGTGGCTGTTTTGTGGTTTCAGAAAAACCGGTTTTGAACGCAACGAGCAATCCGGGACTACCCGATCAGAAGTCTTTACTTCAGTTGATTGATGGCCCTATCAAGCTTCAGCAAAATGTCCAATTCGATGTTGAGCCGGGATCAAAAGAATACACCTTTTATGAAGTTGGCCCGCGACTAACCGCCGCTCATTTTGGATCAGAACTCAACCCAAAAGCGGTTCGGTTTGTACCGCTTTTCAAACCCGACGGGATCTATCTTGCACAATTTAAAAATAGTTCGAAACAATACTATTATTACATCGTCCATCATCAGAATGACCGCTTCTATGTCAATGAAATGAAGCTCTCACCAAAAGAACGTGATGAGGCATTTAAACGAAAGATACCTAGCGTCTATGATAAGGGTGTTTCCCCCAAAACTGTTGACGGATTAAAAGCCTACGCCCGATATTGGGTCGGGATAAGAGGTGCCGACTGGATCATGAAGGATCCTGCAAGCTACACGTACCGCTTATACACAGACCCAACAGAGCAGGAAATTATGCGCGAAGCCCATATGGACTTCATGTGCCTTGCCTATGCCGGCCACCCCGAAGATCCAGCGGTTAAAAAACTCCGCGCACCTTATAATGACGGCCGGATCCTCTCCCGGGTTGATGAGAAACCTGCGACTGGCTATTGCAAGCATGGCGTTGAACCCACGCAAAGTCCCTCGGTAACTTTTGCGTTAGCCCGGGCAAAGTATAAGATCGAGGAATATACCGGCTCCCGCCAAAACCCAGGGGCTCTGGATCTCGCCGAACGGCTCCACCAACAAAATTTTGGTCTCGGCAGTGTTCTGTTATCCGAAGCCTACCGCTGGGGCAAAGGCGTCCCGCGGGATGCAAAACGGGCAGAGCAAATCCTCAAAGCAGCTGATCAGGAGGATCCCAATATCCTCAATGCGCTTGGCTATCACTATCGAGGCGGTCACGCTGGCGGTATTCGAAACGAGGAAGCCGCCTACTATTTCACCCGCGCCGCCGATAAGGGTCATGCCTCCGCGATGGCCAGCCTGGGTGTCATGTACCGGTTTGGTAACGGGGTTAAAAAAGATCTGAAAAAGGCCATCAGCCTGTTTCGTAAATCGGCAGAAGGGCGAGATGTGATAGGCCTTTCAGAACTCGGCAAGGCCTATTATTTCGGCGAGGGTGTTTCTCGCGACTACAAAAAAGCTATGCCACTTTTTCAGGCATCAAAAAAACTGGGATCGGGAGAGGCCGCCTATTACATTGGCTATCTTTATCTCTATGGTCTGGGCACCAAAGCCAATCAGGGCCTGGCACTTAACAACTTCAAAACTTCCGCAGACCGGAACTTCGTATCCGGGCGCTATGCCTACGCGGAAAACTATTATAATGATTTGAAAAAGGCAAAGCGCGGCCAACCCCAACATGACTGGCTGGTCAAAGCCTCCAAAACGGGGCGCAACGACGCACTTTATGTGCTGGCGAAAAAATATATTCATGGCTTCGATGTCAATCAATCGGGCAGTGAAGCCGCCAAACTGCTGCAAAAAGCGATCGCAAATGGGCATATCGGTTCCATGCTGTATCTTGCGGCGCATTATGAAATTGGATCCCATCTGAAGCGGGATTTTGCAAAAGCCGAGCAGCTCTATCAAAAAGCTGCGAACAAGGGAAATTTGATCGGCATGTATTACCTCGCGGAATTTTACCGGAAGGGAAATGCAGGTAACAATAGAAAGTCTGAGGCAAAAGGATGGTATCAAAAAGCGGCAAACAAGGGCCATCAAAAGTCCAAGGATGCGCTGAAGAAATACTATGCCTCACTTTCCGCCCCGTCCGCACCTTCAGGACCTTCCGCCCCGCCAGCCAGTAGCACACAATCCGAGTTGGAACGGGCACAGAAGTTTGAAAGATGGGCCCGTGAGGGGAAAGACATCTATTACTATTATGCTGGACTTACCTACCTCACCAAGCTCGGCAACGCGGACAAGGCGGAGGAGAACTTCCTGATCTCATCTCGCAAGGGGAATACCTGGTCACAATATTACATGGGCCTTATTCACAGCCAGTATGACAATTATCCCAAACACTGGAAGCCAGAATATGCGCTGATGTGGCTCTATACCGCCGAAAAAACAGGGCTCAAGGCCGGTAAAGATACAGGCAAGATCAGTAAATATTATGGGGAACTGGAAAAACTGCTCAAACCGGAACAGCGGATCCGGGCCCTCGATCGCTCACGGAAATGCTTTGGCTCCAACTACAGGAACTGCTGAGCTGAGAGAACTGGTTCAAACGTAAGGTGATCGTTGCGGGCGCAAGGTCAGCTCGGTCACGCAGGCAGTGTTCGGCAAGGTGATGGCTGTTGCGATCATTTCCGCAATGTCTTCTTGCTGGATCATTTTAGCGCGATCCTTCCCGTCCGAACTAATGGCGGGTGTGTCAACAAAACCGGGGTGAACCAGCGTGACACGCACGCCATCCTCTCGCACATCCTCAAACAAGGCCTTGGCAAATCCCGCCTGCGCATGCCTAACGGCGCAGTGAATAGCGTGATTTTTCCATCCAAGCCATGAAGTCGCCCCGCAGATATACACATAAGCCCCCTCGCTTGCCTTAATAGCAGGGAGCGTATGGGCGGTCAGGCGGATACTTGCCCGCAACACCCGATCAATTGTCAGGTCCCAATCATCAAAACGCTCGGTTGAGACAGGGCCATAAGTGAATTTCGCCGCACAATAAATAACCGCATCCAGCCGTTCGCCAGATTGCGCCCAATCGGCGAGTGCGGCAACCGACGCCATATCGGCCATCTCAGCCTGGAAAAAGGACCCACTTCCACCGGCCTTCTCAATGTCTTGAACGGTCTCCTCAAGGGCCTCCAGGTTACGACCATGGGCTAAAATATGCCACCCATCACGGGCAAGGCGAATAGCAGTACCACGGCCTATTCCGCTCGAGGCACCTGTGATCAAAGCTGTTTTCGTCATTGAACTCTCCCAGTTGCCAAATGACTCAGCCACATCATATCACTTTTATCTAATTTTGCGGTGAAAATGCTCTTTCGTCCTGCGTGAGAAACAGCGGTTGGTCCTCTGTTCGGTTTTTTTCACCATCAACCTTGATCGCAATCTCAGCCAACCATGAAAAAAGGCTCCGCCGTGTCGGGGAGCCTTTTTAAACTTGCGCCGGTTGAAACACGCAGTTATTAGCGGTGGAATTCACCTTTGGCAACCGCAGGAATATCAGCGCGTGTAATGCCAATGTCAGTCAATTCGCGATCTGTTAGTTCGTTCAGCTGGCGCATTGTTGCGCGGGCCTGAAAATAATCCCGAGCAGTCTGAAACATGTTGCTCAGGCTGGAATCCACATAAACAGGTGGCTGTGAATTGATCAAAAAAATCTTGCTTGAATACGGGGTCATGGCGTCACTCCTACACACTACATCTACAAAATACGGATAGTTCAATAAGGCCACACATCGAGCCTTTGAATTTCTTGACGCTCATATACGGCTTCAAAAGTGAATCCGCAATTAACAAAAGTCTAATTTTCCATGGCCTTTTTACAAGACTGATCTGCAATTTCTGCATAGCAGCATGTCAAGATAGCTGAGCTTTACAGGCGAAAGACATTCAAAAGCTGTTTCTTGGCAGCCCGGGACAAGATAGGGTAAGGCTCACACCACCACAGGGTTTCCAAGAGGGAACAGGTCATGACCCGGATATCGGGATTAGCAATTTTACTAGTTTGGACCCTTATCTCAACCAGTGCAAACGCCTCAGACGGTTTATCAGAACACACACTTGTCCATGAGGGTATTGAACGCCAATACCTGAGATATGTCCCGCCTGCAGCCCACCAAATTGGAACACCAAAACAACTTATTATTCTCCTGCATGGCGGCGGAGGGACGGGCCGTTCCATGATGCGATCCACTGGGTTTAACCGTCTCGCCGCGAGAGAGGGCTTTGTCGGACTTTATCCCTCTGGCGTGAACCGGCACTGGAATGATGGCCGCCCCCAATATCAAGGTGTTGACGATGTGGGGTTTATTCTTGCTGCTATTCAAGAGACCATGGCAGAGATACAGTTTCTTGATGAAACCCAAATCTTCCTTGCCGGCATGTCGAATGGCGGCCATATGATCCAGCGCCTGATCTGCGAGCAAGCAGCGCGCTTCGCCGGGGCGGCAATTGTAACGGCCCAACTCACACCAGAACTCATAAAAAGCTGCCGCCCTTCCAAACCGCTCGGAATTCTCTACATAAATGGGACCGAGGATCCACTGATGCCCTTTGATGGCGGTCCAATTGCGCCTCAATGGGGATCTCGCGGAACGGTCACATCAACTGCCGAGACACTCGACTTCTGGCGCATGCACAACACCTGCGCAAGCTTTCCCAAAGTCACACAACTACCGGATCTTGACGCAACCGACGGAACATTGACCGAGCGTCTGGACTGGCCAGACTGTGCACCAGGCGCCCCCCTTCGGTTATATCGGATTAACGGAGGCGGTCATGCCTGGCCCAGGAAAAAGCAGTATCTTCCCGAGCGCGTAATCGGTCGCACCTCCAAAGATATTGATGCCAATGACTTGATCATCGATTTCTTCAAATCCTTGGACAGGGCAGGCAAAAATTGACAAAAGTCAAATTTTCCAGGGCCTTAATACACGACCGGCTTCAACCCCTTCTTACATTCTTTTGGAGGGCGCTTGTCCGTTGAGTAAGCCTCAATGCCGCACTTTTTGCACTGCCATTTTCTAAGCGCCTTTGTTTTTCGATTTGGCAAATGGCGCCACGAGCAAGCTGCCCCTTTACCTTTGTGGAAAAAGTGAACGAAGAGGAAGTAGCCTCCCAAGACGCCCGCAAAAACGAGCACAAAGAGAGTGATGTTTGAGTAAGACAGCACGAAAAACGTCTCACCCAACATCAAGGTAATTCCATAATCATCCCATGTCATTTTCACACCTGAGAACAACCATAAAGCGTTACAGAACTACATTAACTCTCTTTATTATCCCTTAATATTATCCTTCAAAGCCAATAAAGGTCGCGACCTCTTCTGCAGGGCGGCGGGTTGAGACAACCGCATTGGCGGGAAAACTGTCATCAGGATAGCCCATGGCCACCGCCGTCTGGATCACGTGATTTTCCGGAATACCGGCATTCTCACGGACGACAGGGGATTGCATGATACCCTGACTGTTAATGACAGCGCCAATTCCCCGGCTCCAGGCGGCAAGCACCAGTCCATAGGTAATCGCACCAAGGTCAAAATGCCGGATATCGCCCTGCAATTCCTTGTCATAGGCAACAATGACCGACACGGGTGCGTCAAACTGGCGAAAGCCCCGAAGCACCCAATCCTGACGTTTTTCCTTATCATGACGTTCGATCCCCATGGCCTCAAACAGTTGGATGGCAATATCCACCTGCCGTTGCCGATGAACACCTTCGTATTTACCTTCCACCCGGAACTCACGAGATGGCGGAACACCCGCCAGATTATTTTTGGTATTGCCCTCGCGAATACGATCCAGCGGCTCCCCGCTGATCACATGCAGGTGCCATGGCTGGGTGTTCATGGAAGACGGCGCGCGTGAGGCCAGTTCTATGATTTCCAGCAGAGTTTCTTTTGGGATGGGATCAGGCTTAAAACCACGGGTTGATCGCCGCCCGCGCACAACTGTATCAAAATCCATTCTTTTTATTCTCTTCTTATTTTCTATTTTGCTTGGGTGCGCCCCTAACACCGAAACCAGTCTAGCGCAGGTGAAGATTAACTCAATAGGTCTAATAGACAAAAAAAGCGCCATCCAGGTGGCGCTTGCAGCTCAAGCGGGATCAGCCCTACATCAACAGCGGTGACATGATCTGATCAATATACTTTTGCAAAGTGCCATCCGCCTTCATCTCCCGAAGTGCATTGGCAACCAGCGGCACCTTGTCTGCGTGCTTTTTATGGAGATAAAGATACATGTCTTTTGTGGCCAGCAGCGGGTCCAGCACCTTAAAGCCGCTAATTTGGTTTTCCTGAAGATAGGCCAGACCCTGCCACTGATCATAGAGGGCAACCTCTACCCGGCCTTTTGACAGCAAGGAGAAAAGCTGGTCCACATTCTTGACCTTGGTGACCCTTTCGGATTTCACATTCAACTCGAAAATCTTCCAGCCGATTATCAGCCCGATTGAATAGGGGGTTAAGCTATCCCAGTCCTCGGTCGGGACGGTCTCGTCACGACTAAAGGCGCCAAAGCGCATATCAAATATTTTTTCCGGCACCCGGATCAAATTGGGATAAATTCGCTCGAGACCCGCAACCCGGTAGCCATCCCCATCAAAATCGCCGTTATTTGCGCCATGAATGGCCCGCTCTGCCGGATATTTGACGACATCCACCTCTACGCCAATCCGTTCGAAAGCTTCCTTCAGAACAAGATCAACAAAGCCTGTCTGGCCGGATTTATGAAAAGGGGAGCCTGCGGCGATACTGATTTTCAACGGCTCGCTCGCTAAAGCTGGGCTCAACCAGCCTAACGCGACGACACCAATAACGAACAACAGCCGCGCCAGAACCTTGTTCAGATCCCGAGGATCGACATTAAAAATTCCAGATGGCATCCGTTATTAATCCCGCAAAAAACGCACTGAAAGTACAATTAGCCCAGTATGTGAAGATATACTTATTTAAGACAAAAGCAATATGCCGTCCGGCGTTTGCTTATCTGTACTTCTTGAGAATTGCGTCATAGGTCCCATCGGCCTTGATTTCAGCAAGCCCTCTGTTGAACTTTTTGAGAAGCTCAGCCGAACCTGGCGCTGGCTTACTGAAGCAGGAATAATAGTCCGTCGAGGAAAGCTCCTGATACTTAACCTTCTGCGCGTCCTGTAGCTGTGAGAGGTAATAGCGGGCAGGCGCCTCATAACTGTAATAAAAATCGATCCGGCCCTTTAGCAGCATCTGAAGCCCCTGCTTCTCACTGGAAAGCTCAAACGTCCGCTGAACTTTTGCCGCCTCCAGTTTTTTGATCAGATTATATCCATTGATTGCCCCAACGGATCTTTTGCCCACCTCTTCAAGCCCCTGGACTTCCTCGAAATTTTGTGACGCCAGACTGAACAATCCAGACGAGGCTTTTCCCAATGGCTCAGAGAACAATAAATAGGCCTCTCGCTCCTTGGTGTAGGAGCAACTGCACACCCCGCTTACCTCACCTTTTTTGGCTGTATCCAGGGCCCGCTTCCAGGGCATATATTGAATTTCCAAGGGAATGCCGACGCGGTCAAAAGCTTCCCTCAGGAATTCCACATCAAAACCGGGCAGGCCTGACGGACTATTCTCCATTTTGTAGGGGGGAAATTCATTGCAGACAAAAACCGCTGCTTCTTCAGACTGCGCTGGCCGGATGAAGACAAGGCAAAAAAATATGAAAGCAACTATCCCAGACCGCAAATTCGCCGTACCACTTCTGTTAGTGCCGCTTGACCTTTTGCAGATAATATTAGGCATTTTCGAAATAATGCAACTAAAGATCAGGACTTTTCGGTATTGCAGATCAATCCGCACGCAAAAAAGCGGAGACCAACCGCCTTCTCTTCATCAGATCGCTTTACTAATTCAATCAGTGATTTTAATCTGATGGACAAAAGAATTGAGCTTGGGAGGGATCAATGACAAACGGGGATGAAAGCAGTCCAAATGCCCGGACCACTCGCGGTCCAAGCAAGGCCAACCTGCTGGTGGAGGACATGCGCCTCGTCAGCGATGTCACGACCGAAGATGTGTGGCGGTGGCTTGCTGCTGGCTGGTCGGATTTGAAGGCGAATACCTTTGTCAGCGTCTCCTATGCGGCTCTTTTCATCATTGCCGGGATCATTCTCTCCTTCGGCTTCTATTTTATGGGCTGGCCTTACCTGATCCTGCCGGGCCTTACCGGATTTCTGCTGGTCGGGCCTGCCGTCGGGATCGGTTTCTACGAAATTAGCCGCGCCCACGCAGCGGGGGAGAAAGCCACCTTCTGGGGAGCTGTTACCGCCGCCCGATACAACAAGCTGGGTATCTTTGGCTTCGGCATGGCCATGGCCTTTATCTTCCAGATCTGGATCCGCATTTCCTTCACGGTTTTCGCCCTCAACTTCAAAGGCGTGATGCCGGACTGGATGGTCATTCTGGAGCGGGCCCTGAGCATGGACGGGATTTATTTCGGCATTTCCATTGCACTGGTTGGCGCCGTTTTTGCGGCGGTTATCTTCGTCGCAGGCGCCTTTTCCATGCCCATGATGGTCGACCGCAAATCCGTGCTCCTGCCCTCCATTATCACCAGCGCCTATGCGATTGTGCGCAACAAGAATGCCATGATCCTGTGGGCGGCCATGATTGTCATTTTCACAGGAATCGGACTTGCCACCGCAGGCATCGGCCTTGCCATTACCCTGCCGCTCATTGGTCATGCAACCTGGCACGCCTACAAGCAGGTCATGTCTGGTGACCTGCCAGAGGGGCAATCCCACCCCTCCGGCAGCCTGATGACGGACGACTAAACCTTAGAGAAAGTCCCGAAGCTCTGTCATGAAGCGATCAAACTGATCGTGATGTAGCCAGTGCCCGGCCTCCTCATAGGTCTTGACCGTGGCCGTCTTGAAATGCGCGATCCGCCCATCCTCCACGGGGTTGGACGCCCAGCTATCCGCCCCATAAAGCAGCAGGGTCGGGCAGGTAATCTCTGACCACAGCTCCTGAACTTCCTTGGGCTCTGTATCAAACGGCCACCAGGCGCGCATGGCCGGATCAAACTTCCAGCTAAAGGTTCCATCCTCATTCTGGTT
Source organism: Sneathiella limimaris (assembly GCF_012932565.1). Taxonomy (NCBI): domain Bacteria; kingdom Pseudomonadati; phylum Pseudomonadota; class Alphaproteobacteria; order Sneathiellales; family Sneathiellaceae; genus Sneathiella; species Sneathiella limimaris. Next base: position 1,230,663 of record NZ_JABBYJ010000001.1, on the reverse strand, counting down.
CACCGCATGCACGGTGAGATGCAGGGCCTGTTCATCCGACAGGTGCTTATTCTCCGCCTTCATGCGGGCCAGCGCATCGGCGAAGGTCTCATATTTTCGGTGGGATTTAGTGCTGGCGGCCCGCTTTTTATCGATCCATTCGCGCCACCGCTCGGCAACCGGTTTGGCAGCCGTCTCCGCCTGTACTTTTGGTGACATGCCAAGTCCCTCAATCGCCACGAGTTTGCGAACTGTTTCCGGATAGAGCCCCGTATAGCGAAGCGCCACGTTACCACCCATGGAATGGGCAACAATGGTGACCGGGCTCAGCTCCTTCTGATGAACAAGTTGGGCGATGTCATAGACATAGCTTTGCATGGGGTAATTACCATCATTGGTCCAGCTGCTATCCCCGTGCCCGCGCAAATCCGGTGCGATCACATGCCAGTCATGGCGGAGCTCCTCGGCAACCCAGTCCCAGTTGCGGCAATGATCCCGCCCGCCGTGGATCAGCAACAGGGGCGGCGCCCCCTCATTCCCCCAATCCACATAATGAAGCTTCAGGCGCTGCGAGATATAACTGTTTGAAATCGGCCCCATGGGTTCTCCCCCAAATGTTGGTCTTGATTAAGTTACCGCGAGTATAAGCGAAGAGAAGATGGAGGTCTATTGGCGCGGGGCTGAAACGATAGAGCGCGATGCCATGCACGATCCGTCAAACGGTTTTCAAACCGTTCAGACAAGAGATTTCAGGCTGGAATTTGAATATTAGAAATTCTTGCAATCCGCATATATCCTGCGATTTATTGCCTGTCCCCCGATCACCAATCTGTCAAAACAGCGGCCATGTGGTTCACTGCCAGGCCTCTGAGCGGTGCGCCAGCTTTGGAAACTTTATTTGTCTCGCTATGGCAACAGTGTATATTGTTGGAAAAAAGTAACGAAAAATGAAGAAATTCCACCCTATTTGCTGAGATAACAACCTTCATTTACAGTTTCCAAGCCACAGGCCTGCCATTCAGACTTTCCAAATCCAGCTAAATCTATCTAGGTTTCGGATCAAAAATTTAAGGAGTTCCTTTTGCTCCCCCCCCTATTGCGCCTGTTGAGTACCGTTTTATGTCTTTTATGTCTCGCGACCTTTTCGGCAGGTGCTACCCCTCTTAAAATAACGATCGCAGTCAATCACTCTCCGCCTTACAGGATAGTTGAAAAGCTTGGCTCTGAAACCAATTACTCTGGCTATTATGTGGATATCATCAGGGAAGCCTGTAAACGCTCTTCCATAGAGACGAATTTTATCAATGTCCCTTTCAGGCGAGCACTTTTCCTACTCGAAAGGGGAGATGTCGACTTAATGCTTGGGCCTAACAAAACTGAAAAGCGCAAGCAATATATGTATTTTCTTGAAACCGCTTTACCAAGAGAAGACAAGTCCTTCTATGTTCAAAAAGACGCCACCGACATACAGTCACTTGAGGGCTTGACCGGAAAAACGGTAGGCGTCCTGAGAGGATCAACCTATACGCAACAATTTGATACGGCCCGCCATTTTACCAAACTCAAGGCCACCAACTATTCCGGGTTATTCAGAATGCTCGGAAAAGGAAGAATAGATGCTGTAATAGTTCCTTCCCTTTTGGGGAAATATCTTGAAAAAAAATATTCACAATCCATCAAAAAATCATCCCTCATACTAGAGGGTCGGCCATCGTTTATTGCTCTCTCCAAATTCTCCAATTTCTATAAAACTCAAGGGTATCTGCCTCTGGAAAAAGCCCTGAAAGATATGGAAAGGGATGGAACGTTGTACAGGATACGAAACAAGTATACTGAATAATCGGATCCTTTTAGCCATTATGACAGCCTGGTTATGTCAACCGATCTCCTCGGAAACGACCGAGGTCTTCGCCCTGCCACCGGGCCTTCTCCCCAAATGTTGGAGGTCTATAGGGTGGAGGGGAGTTGTCATTCAAAAAAGGTTCGAAACAGATCGCACTCAGGAAAAATGAATGCCACCATCCATGATCAAGGTCTGTCCCGTGACGCTTTCGCTTTTACAGAACGTGACGGCCTGATTGGCGACATCCTCAAGGCTGGTCGTGCGCTTTAGCAGGGCCTTCCCCTGCCATGTTTCAATATACTCGCCCGGGGCGCCGCCGCTCATCTGGGTGCCCTCCATTAATCCGGGGGCAATGCAGTTCACAGTTACATCCGGGGCTAGAGCCGCTGCCAGATAGCGGGTCAACGGGATAACCGATCCTTTGCTCGGCGCATAGGCAGCATCTGCATGCGATTGCCCTTCGCTGATGGTCGAGCCGATATTGATCACCCGACCCCATTTTGATCGTTTGAGATGAGGCGCCGCCGCCCGGGAGACAAGATAGGGCCCCCGAACATTTATCCTCATCAATTGGTCCCAAATCTCCGGGGTGAGTGCATCAAGGTCACCCGCTGGCAGATGATGTCCGGCAGAGGCCACACCCGCATTATTGATCAGCAAATCAAGTCCCCCAAACGTCTGCAGGGTCGCCTCGATCGCAGCGTCAATTGAGGGGGCATCCTGAAGATCCAGCTTGATAGGGACGGCCTTTACCCCCCGCTGTTGCATCTTGTCTCTGATTATCTCGACACGATCCTGCCCATGAAGATAGCCCAGTGCCAGTTGCACGCCTTCCTTCGCGAGTGCCTCAGCAATGTGGTAACCCAAACCACCGGAGGCCCCTGTCACAAAAGCTATTGCGCCGTTAATGTCCAAACCACATTCCCCATCTGAATATCGCCGTCAACTCTTCACGCGGCTTTTGCGATGACGACGTTGGATACGTGCGGAAAAATCAGGGATTTTCCATCAAAATAAGAACCAAAACCGCTGAGTATCTCTGAAATCAGGCCGTCCTTCTTTTCCAGATCCCAATCCGCGATCAGGGCGGCCAGTGGCGTCGACATGATCCCATTGCGGACAAATTCATGCCCATCAGGATAAAATAGGGTCAGATCTTCTGTGGACGCTTGAATATCCTGATATCCAGCTTCCTCGAAAAGTCCGGCAATGGTCCCGGCATCCGGCAACCCACAGACGGCACGGATCCCGTTTGCGGCCTCGGCGCTGATGGTCTTCTCAAGGGCTTGAACCTGACTTTTCATCAATGGATTTTGATCCAAAGGGCCAGCAACAACAGCCACACAGGTGCCGCCCGGCTTTAAAAGACGCGCTATTTCTGTTAGCGCGGCAACCTTATCTGGAAAAAACTGCAGCCCCTGCTGACAATAAGCCTTATCAAATTCGTTATCTCCGAGCGGGATATCGGCGACATCTGCCTGCACCCAGTTGATGGACCCATCGGAAACGATCGACCGGGCAACCTCCAGCATACCCGGATTTAGATCAACGCCTGAAACATGGCCTGAAGGGCCCACGCGGGCGGCGGTCATGCGCGCAACAATGCCCGTCCCGCACGCCACGTCCAGAACATGTTCCCCGAATGCCGGAGTTACCCGCGCCAGAACATGCTGAGCCCATGGAATAAAGATGGTGGGTACGAGAAACTGCTCATATAACTCAGCTGCATTCCCCGTTAGTTGCCATTTAGTGTTTGCCGTCAAATCCACCTCCCCAGCTATAATCCATTTTCTTAATATACCTGGATTGGAGATTTTTTATAGTCTTCTTATGTCAACCGGTCTCCTCAGAAACGACTGAGGTCTTTGCCACCGCCTCTGCGCCCTCTCCCTCAGGATCGCTGATCATCCGGTCCAGCACCACGGCGGCGGCCATGTCACCGATCACATTGACCGAGGTTCGGCACATGTCGATGATCCGATCGACCCCCATGATCAGGGCAATGCCGGCGGCGGGGATGCCAACACTTTCCAAAATGGTGGCCAGAATGACGATGCCGACCCCCGGTGTACCTGGCGAACCGATGGAGGCGCCGGTTGCCATCACCACCACCAGCACCATACCTGAAAGGCCAATATCCACCTGAAAAACCTGCGCAAGGAACAGGGTTGCCCCGCCTTGATAAAGGGCGGTTCCGCCCATGTTGATGGTTGTGCCGAGCGGAATAACAAAGCGGGAAATGCCTGTCCGCACGCCAAGCTTTTCCTCTGTTGTGCTGAGGGTCAGCGGCATCACTGCCGCCGAGGAGGAGGTTGAAAGGGCCAGCAGGATCACCTCCCGCGTGTTTTGCAAAAACTCAATCGGCCCTTTGCGCCCAATGAGATAGAGGAGGAGGAGATAAACGATCAGTAAGCCGATCAGCCCGGCCAGCACCGCCCCCACATAGACCGCTGTCGCCAACAGGGTGGAGATCCCGACCCGTGCACTGATGCTGGCGATCAAGCCAAAGACAGCGTAGGGCACAAACTTCAGTACCCAACCGATAATCACCATGCAAACCGACTGGATGGAGCCCAGAAGATCAAGGATCGGCTTGCGTTGGCTTGCGGGCATGGCGACAAGGGCAACGCCAATGATAACCGCGCTGATCACCGTCTGCAGCATGTTGCCGCTGACGAAAGTGGCAAGGGGGTCTTTAGGGAATAGCCCGGTCAGAAGGCCGGGCAGCTCCTTGAGTGTCGGCAGGCCCGCCGCAGCACCCTCGACGCTCGGCATATTTTCAGGGATGATGGCTTTGAGCTGTCCGCTGTCGATATAAGCACCTGGCTGGATCAGGAGTGCAGCCCCGATCCCAAGGCTCACAGCAATGATGGTGGTAAAGACAAAAAACGCGATGGAGGCAACCCCCAGCTTGCCGATATTTTCCGTCGCCTCGCCCGCCGCGATCCCCCGAATGACCGAGGCCACGATCAGCGGGATGATGACAAACTGAATGGCGAGGAGGAACACCCGTCCCGGCAGCGCGACCCATCCGGCGATGGTCTCAGCCATGTCTTTTTCAAAGAGGCCGGTTGCCGGACCGATCAGCACACCAAAGCCAACTCCCGCAATCATGGCAATGATCACCTGCAGCCACAGCCGCCCGGCCACCAGGCTAGTAAGGTTATCCTTCAAACTGATAAGTGATCGTGAAACCGCCATTGATGCTGCCCCCGCGACTGCTGTTCGTGATCAGTGGCCAGTATAACGCCACCGACCTTGCTTGTCAGGTCAGCTAAACGGGGTAGTTCACGGCGACTACTAGCCAAACGATCACAAATACCGTAGTAAATACAATTCTAATGTTACGTATGGCCCCAGATGGCCACTGCTTGAACGCTTTGGGGGAAGTGAAATGGATGGAAACGAGCAAGCACTTATACAACACTACCTTGCCGCCGCAACGGCTATTGTCGGCATGTTGCTCGGCAGTGGGCTGCTGATCTGCGTCTGCATTGTCTACGTCAAGAAACATCTGTTTGGGGTTGGCGGCTCTGTCATGAGTGTCGTTGGCACCATCCTGGTCGGCATCGGGATCTGGAGCACGATCGAGATCTCCATAGCCCCCGATGGCAAGATTGAGGCGACCCTCAATAAGAAAATAGCCTCTCTGCAGCAGGAAGTGCAGACTGCTAATGAGACGAACGTCAATTTCCGCAACCAAGTGATCAACACAATTTCCTCAGTTCCTAACGTCTCCCAAAACAATATTGAAAAGCTCAAAGAACAGGAAAGAGTTAAGACACTTATTGATAACAAACAATATCTCGAGGCGATCGAAATTGACCCGGATAACGTCATTGCCATCATGCGATATATTGAGGAACAGCTCAGGATTGGCAAATATCGGGAAGCGATACGCTATAAGGATCAACTGAAAGTCGCTAACCGGAGCGGGGTCGGCTATTCGGTTTATGCAGATTTGGCTTTAGCCTTTGACCAACTGGAGGAAAGCCCGATCGCGATTGACCTGCTCAAAGAATTGGAAGGCAAGGTCTCAAGCGACATCCAGCAGGGACATGGTTACCTGTCCCGAAGCGATCAGATGGAGTGGATCCGAAACGATCTCGCGCGGGTCAAACCTCAAATCAAGGATCAAAAAGTCAAAGCCACAATCACTGACCTCGATAATAAGCTGGCCAACTGGATCAAAAAACACACGGAAACTAGCTGCCCGTCGCTACTTCACGATTTCCTGTCCGTCTGAGAACGCATGAAAGACGAAGGCGAACTCGACGAAATAAACCACGTCTTTTCCACCCCGCGTAGCGGTGACGTTGCCGATATCTTTTCCTTCACTGATGGATCGGTGGCCAAGTGCGGTGCTTTGACCGGGTGACCAGCTGAAACGGGTTCCATCAGGTGCCTCTATTTCCCCCTTTTCTCGCAACAGGCTCAGGGAATAGGCAATCTCTCGCGCCTCTGTCGTGACCACCCGCTCCAGCGGATTAATCCCCTCTGGCATCTCCCCGCGGTAAAGGAACGGGCGCGCTTCATCATATCCCTCGTAAGGGTTGGTCCCGTAATCTCGAAGGTCCGGATTGTTGGGCACCAGAACCGGGGCATCCGAACCTGCACGAGCCTTGAAATCCGCAAAGCTCTCCAGACGGGAGGGGATCATCTTCAGTTTTTCGCCCATCAATGTGCCAATGATCGCGCGGCCGGTTGCCTGTTGAAAGAAGCTTTCTGTCTGCCGGTCATACATAATCAGGTCAGAATTTCGAAGCCGCCCCGTGGTCCCAAAATCCAGCAGCCGGGAGCCCATCTCCCGCCGAAATGTAATCGCCGCATTGCAAAGCGGACAGTAAGTCACCGTAATCGGCACATCACCCAGCGTATCATTGGCGATCTCATGCCACATCAGTACCCGAAGCGGGTAAGCTTTATAGGCGCCGCCAATTTCCACCCCGATAACTGGTTCTGTCGCCACAAGATCCAATTCGCTTGCCGGGCGAAAAACCGGATTATCAATCGCGGGAATGCCATCGCGCGGCGGACCGCCTGACTGGATCTCCGACAAAGGAACTGCCTGTTTTGAAAAATCCGCCTTGGGAAACTCCCGTTTCAGCAGATCCAGTTGCCACTGCTCCGGGTTCGCCGCCGCGGGGCTTGCCAGAAGGAGAAGAAAAAGTAGGTAAAGTCCGCGCATCCATACCTCCCATCACACACTTCCAAAGGGTCCCCGGATTAGGCCGATGGATCAAATCACAATGCCGTGTAGAGCATCTGCTGTCTCAAAAAAAGAGGCCGGGCTGCGGCCGACCTCTTCTCCACAGGGACAGACCAACATGCAGAGAGGGTCTGTCACATGTCTCTTTAGCTTAGCGTTTTGGCAGTTCAACAATCCCTGTTCCAAACGCGGACAGCTCGCCATCCTGATTTGTCGCTTCTTGTGCGATCTCCACCAGATATTGGCCATTTTCCTCATACTTTTTCACCACATGGCTCTTGATGAACAAAAGGTCGCCAGCCGGGTTATGACGCCGCACCTGGCAACTGGCTTTCCGCAAGAAACCATCATCACCCATCCAGTTGGTGAGCTGATGGGTCAGCCAGGAGCACCTTTCCGGCCCATAGTCATAGGCACCCGGCGCGCCCACTTTCAGGGCAAACTCTTCTTCCCAGTGAACCCGCTCCGGACAATCGGGGATACCTTGCGCGTTCTTGATGCCAAGTCCCGGATGGGCGTGGATCTGCTGCCAGTTCAATTTGTTGGCGCGAATATAGAGCCCGCCCCAGCCTTGGGCATAGGCAATAAAGCCTGTCACTGTCATGGGGCCCTTAACGATGGTTTGCAGATCTTCCCCATCGCTTACATCATCCCAGTAACGGGTTTCGCTGCCGCGAATTTCTTCCTTGGCATAATGACGATAGAAATCCACCAGTTCCTCATCGGTGTAGACCTTTGGCTCACGGGCTTTCACTTCTGTATATTTTGTGCCTTGTTCGCGCGCAATATCCCGGTCAGTCCGGAAGCACCAGCTATCCGCCTCCGCCAACAGCTCATCCTTCTGGTTATAGAAATTCACGTGATAGATCTGCTGGATGGATTTTCCGGCAAAACGGGTTTCATGCTCTACAAGATCTTTCAGCCAGGCTTCGGTCCGGATCTCATCATTGCGCATAACCGGTTTATGCCATGTCCAATCAGCTCCGGACCACATGGCGTGCACGCCTGGCATCCCGCCCACATAACCAGAGACAATCCGGCTTGTTGCAAACAGGAAGCTTGGCAGTGCGATCACATCGCCATATTTGGTGGTTTTGGCATATTCAGGATCACACCAGAGCGGATTATCATCCCCAATACCATGGGCGTAATGGCGGATATTGTCCCGCGTCGCCTCATAACACCAGGGCTCCACTGTTTTCTCAATCTTGACGCCGATCCGTTTACGCAGGTCCTCTAGCCCTTTTTCGGTGATCTTGGGAAAGAGTGTTTTGGATTCTGCATTCATGTCGTTTTCTCCAGTCTAAATTTTCTTATTCTGTCAATGTTGGTTGATGAAGGTCCTCACGCGGCAGCTTCCCGGTCGCGCAGGATTTTTCGGTGAATTTTCCCAGCAGGGGTTTTGGGCAGATCTTGTACAAAGCTGATCAGGCGTGGATATTCATGCTGGCTGAGGCGCCCGCGAACCAGATCCTGAATTTCTTTTGTGAACTGATCATCGCCGGCTCTTTTCGACACGACGAAGGCCTTAACCACCTGGCCCCGCAACTCATCGGGCACCCCGATAACCGCTGCTTCCAGTACATCCTCATGTTTGAGGATCGCATCCTCGATTTCCACGGCACTCATTGTCCACCCGGCAGAGATGATCACATCATCCGCCCGGCCTCCGTGATAGAAATAGCCGTCAGCATCCCGCCGCCCGAGATCTTTGGTCTGGTACCATTTCCCCTGCCGGAGAACGACCAGCTCGCCCATTTCGTCTGGCGCACATTCGCTGCCATCAGCCCGGTGCACCTCGACCTCGACACCCGGAACGGCTTTACCCAGCGATCCGCTGCGCACTTCAAAATCCGGGGCTCCCGGATAATTGGCGAGGATCACCCCAACCTCGGTCGTGCCGTACATGCTGCAGACCGGTAATCCGAAAACCTCTTCCAGGAACTCGGCTGTATCCTCATCGATCGGCTCCCCGGTGAAGGAGAGTTTCTCAAGGGAATACTGATGTTCACCAGCCTTTCCAGAATTCTTGGCCAGGCGGTAGTGGGTTGCCGCAGCAGACAGGTTGGTCACCTTCAGCTCCTCCAGAACCTCCAGCAGCCTGCCGCCATCGAACTTCCCGCAAAAGGTCCCCGTGGTAATGCCCAAGGCCAAGGGCGCCAGCGTTCCATGCCAGAGCCCATGACCCCAGGCGGGGGAGGACGGACAGAAAAATACGTCGCCCGGCCGTAATCCCGTCGCATAAAGAGCGGCATTCATCAGCGTGACGATAGAGCGATGGGTATGACGAACGGCATCCGGTAATTGGCGAGTGGTTCCGGACGTATATTGAAACACGGCTAGATCACTTCCTGCTGTCTTACAGTCATACTGAGCGGGGTATCCCTCAAGGCTTGCCAGCCAATCAGCATCGGCGACAACAATTTCCATATCCGCACGATCTGGACAGAGCGCTGCTTTTTCCGAATTGGTCAGCATTAGAGAAGGGCTGCAATCCTCAACCCGAAGAGCAATGCCATCCGGACCGAACAGGGTAAACATGGGAACAGCAATCGCACCCATCTTCATGGCCCCGAACAGACCCACGTAATATTCCAGTGACGGCTCCAACATGATCGCCACCCGCTCGCCCGGCTTGACCCCTTTGGCAACCAAGGCATGAGCGAATTTGGAGGACAGCTCCGAAATTTCCTGAAAGCTCAGGGAAACCGTGTCCATTTCGGTGGAGACAATATTCAGCGCGATGCGATCCCCGACTGCATGTCTATCGATACATTCATGGGCAATATTGATCCGCTCCCGGTCACCGTCAAACAGCTCCCACAAGCCCTCTTTCGAATAATGTTTTTGTGCATCCGCATAGGACGTGAATTCAGTCAGCATCGCTATCGTCTCTCCCAATCAATCGCACTCTTCTTATTTTTCTCTAGTCAGACGAAAATGAATTGTATTGTCAATATGATTCTATTATTGTACATAGACAATAAAATCAGGAGTTCTTAATGCCCCCAAAAGCCAAGGAAAACAGCGGCTCTCAAGCCAGAATCAGACAGGTCCCCGCCCTCACAAGAGGCATTGCCATTTTACGTCATCTGGCTCAGTCGGATGAGCCATTAGGGGTGAATCAGATTGCTCGGGACACGGATTTGATTCCCAGTACCTGCCTGCATATTTTGCGTACCCTGGTCGAAGAAGAACTGGTTGTGGTTGAGGAAGAGACCAAACGCTACAGCCTCGGAATTGGGGTCCTGCCGCTTGCCCGCACCGTGCTCATGAAGAACGTGTTCAATCATGTGGTCCAGACTCATTTGGATAATCTCTCCAACGACTTTGGCATGACCTCTATTGGGGTTCAGGTGACCGGTGTGAAGCATATGGTCGTCGTGGCTATTGCCCGCTCCCGCCTGCCCTTTCGCCTGCAGGTGGATGTGGGCAGTCGGTTCCCCGGCCTGATCAGTGCGACAGGCCGTTGCCATGCCGCGTTTAACAATCTCTCTCGCCGGGATCTAAAGCGTCAGTTCGACGCCTTGAGCTGGGACAACCCACCCACGTATGAAGACTGGATCTCCCAGATCGAAGAAACCAAAAAACGGGGATACGGTATCGATACAGGCGATTATATCCGGGGTGTGACCATTCTCTCCGCCCCGGTCTTCAACAAGGCTGGCGCGATGACAAATTGCATCGTCACTGTCGGGGTGTCGGAGCAGGTGAAATCAATGGGGCTAGAGCCAATAGCCGAACAACTGCTGATCGCTGCGAGGGAGACGACAAACAGTATCAATATGTAAATGCCAAGCAGGTGACAGCCTGAAACGAAGGATCAATAAAGGGACAGAGAAACCCAGATCCTGCCTAAAACCGATAATAAGGGAGGTGTGAAAATGATAACAGATAAGGGGCCCCTTGATGGGGTGCGGGTCCTCGATTTTACGCGAGTGCTCTCCGGTCCCTATGCGACCATGATCCTTGGGGATCTTGGGGCGGAGGTCATCAAGATTGAAAGCCTTGAAAAAGGAGATGAGACACGGAACTTCCCGCCATATGTGGGCGACCTCAGTCATTATTTCATTGCCCTTAATCGCAATAAATCAAGCATCACGCTGGATTTGAAAACCCCGGAAGGGGCCAAGATTGCCAAGGATCTTGCCGCAACATCCGATGTGGTGATTGAAAATTTTCGACCCGGCGTGATGGACAAACTCGGCCTCGGGTACGAGGAATTGAAAAAAGATAATCCTGCCCTCGTCTATTGTGCCATATCCGGTTTTGGGGCGGAGGGGCCATTGAAGGACAAGCCCTCCTTTGACATCGTCGCCCAGGCCCTCTCTGGGATCATGAGCGTTAATCGAGAACCGGATCAAAGCCCAACCAAGCTCGGCGTTCCGTTGGGGGATATGTCCGGCGGTATTTTTGGGGTCTTTGGCATCCTGGCCGCCCTGCATGAAGCCACCACGAAGAAAGTCGGGCGAAAGGTGGATATCTCCATGCTCGATAGCCTGCTCGGCATGCTGGGATATCTCTCCCAGCTGTATTTTGTCACGGGCAAAACACCAGAGCCTTATGGCACCCGTCATCCCAATATTGTACCTTATGGGGCCATTGAAACCGCAGATGGCCATATCATCGTCGCCTGCCTGACCGAGGGGTTCTGGCGCAATTTTGCTAATGCCATGGGCCGTGCTGATTTGCTGGAAGATCCGCGCTATGCCGCATATGAGGATCGCCTTGCCAATCGCGAAGGGCTGGAGGCCCTGATTACCGAGATTTTCAAGACCGACACCACTGCCGCCTGGACCCAAAAGATGGAGGAATTTGACGTTCCCCATGCCCCTATCCTCAGTATTGCTGAGGCATTGGATCATCCAAACACGGCCGCGCGGGGCATGATCCAGACGGTCACCCACCCTGAAATCGGTCCGCTTAAAATGGTCTCCAACCCGGTCAAGTTTGTTGGTCACACACCGCCTGAACCAACCCCGCCGCCGAAGCTTGGGGAAAATACAAACACGGTTCTAAGCGATCTTCTGGGGTATACCACGGATGAGATTAATTCCTTAAAAACCAAGGGCGTCATCAGCTAAAAGTTGCAGGCATCCGCGGGAAGCTTATGATTACGAGATCGATCATAAGCAAAGTGGATGCCGTGGCCCCGCAGCCCCTACAACAGGAAATTATACCCAACCAAACCGCCGCCTCTGAAGACGGGGTTTGGTTTGTCTATGATGGGGGATGCCCATTATGCACCCGGGCGGCGATGGCACTGCAAATCCGGCAGGCCGCAGGATCGCTTCACCTGCTGGATGGACGGAGCGACCCGGACCATCCCCTGCTTAAGGAAATCCGAAAGGCAAATCTCGATCTGGATGAAGGCATGATTCTGAAATATGGCGGGCGGCTCTATCACGGAGCCGATGCGCTACAGATGATGGCGCTCCTCGGTAGCGCTCACGGCTGGTTTAATCGGCTCAATGCCTGGCTTTTTAAATCCGCAACTGTCAGCCGGATCAGCTATCCAATTCTCCGGGCCGGGCGGAATACCCTTCTGATGCTGCGCGGTGTTCCCAAAATCAATCTGGATGAAAAGCCGAACTAACCTTCGCCGTCTGTCTTATGGGTATAAATCTCAACCGGTTCAGCAACGCCCCGGATCTCCACCGCGCCGAGGGACCTTAACACTGCTGATGGCAGGTGAGCCGCCGCAAAATGAGAGATGAGCAAGCGGGTTCCTTGAGTTTTATTCAATACCTCAAGGCGGGAGGCCAGATTTACCGTATCCCCATAAACCGTATAACTTTGACGACCGCCGCCGCCAATATTACCGGCAAAAACGGGGCCCGTTGTCAGCCCGATCCGGATGTTAAACCGGGTCCCGGCAAAGTCCCGGCTTTCGACCAGCGCCAATAGCTCTGACGCCGCTTGATAGGCGTGACCAACATGATCCTCCACCGCAATCGGGACGTTGAAAACCGCCAGAATACCGTCTCCCTGAAACTGGGTCACAATACCCCCGTGGCGACTGATAATCTCTGTCGCTGCATCGAAATAGGCATTGAGGATATCAACTGTGGCGCCAGGTCCTTTTGCCTCGGTCAGGCTCGTAAACCCTTCGACATCGACAAACATCACGGTTGCCTGCCGTTCAATCGGATCAAGGGCGCCTTTATCCTCGATCATGGTCTGGGCAACGGCTTCGGGCACATACCGGCCGAAAAGATTGGTCACCGTCGCCACATCCTGCTCCGCCTCAAATCGGCGGCGAACCGTCAGCCGGGCCCGGTACATGACAACTGCAACCAGCAGCGCCACCATCAGATAAATGATGGCCTCCTGCACCCGGCTGCCGGTCGCCACAAAATCCGGATGCAAAATGATTTTCGAGAAATAGTCGCTGCTCCCTTCCGTCAGCGCATCCCCCCACTCCAGCGGTTTTTCAATCCCGCTTCGCACCCATAAAAAGGCACTGAGCCACCCGATTGCCCCCAGAACGCCTGAATAAAGCACCAACCCGGGGGAGAAGCTGAACGCCGCCACGGCAATGATCACATAGTAGTAGTGAAACACATCAAAGCGGAAGATGAAGATCTGCGGCAGGTCAAGGCCCGGCTCCGGCGGGACAAGGGCCATGGCACCAGAAAGGAGCGCCAGATCCACCGTGATGAAGACATATTTCACCCATTTCCGGTCCCAGCGCGAGCCAATGAGGAAGAAATGCAAAAGCCCCAGCGCCACCAGAACCACCAGCGCTAGAATAATATCCGCGGCCCGATCAGCACCGCGCGATGGCACCATCCAAAGCCCAACAACCACCAGCGCGATCAGCCGCCCTTTAATGGCCAGCTTCAGACCCTGCTGCTCCGCACCAAGAAGGGTTTGCTCAATCTCTGATCCAATCCCCTCACGCCCCTTAAACACCCGCATATATTTCCATCCGCCCGTTAAATGCGACACGTCTGATAGATACCCTATCAGATCCGCCCTCAATCCACTGTGACTAATTCTACAAAGCTGAACCTCTAGACTTGAGATGGCACCGCTTCTGCCATTCGACAAGCCTGCCATTCCATCCTATGCTTTCCCTCAGGGCGCTAAAATAAAACCAATAATGAGGAGCAGGGACATGACACTTTCCGGAAAAATTACATGGGTAACAGGGGCTGGCACCGGGATTGGATCGGCGGGCGCGCTGAAGTTGGCGGCGGCAGGCGCACATGTCATTCTGTCTGGCCGGCGGGTGGAACCACTTGAAGACATCTCCCAAAAGATCGCGTCAGCGGGCGGATCAGCGGAGATCCTGCCCCTCGATGTGACGGACGCAGACGCCGTCAAAAAAGCAGCGGACAAGATCGAGGCAGCGCATGGCAAGCTTGATATCCTGGTGAACAGCGCTGGCCTGAATATCCCCGATCGAAGCTGGGAGCGGGTGACCCCGGATGGATTTGACAGCGTCATTTCCGCCAACCTCAATGGCAGTTTTTATTGCTGCCAGGCGGTCCTGCCGCTGATGCGAAAACAGGCCGATGGGCTTATTATCAATGTCTCCTCTGTTGCGGGCGTGCGCCCATCCATCCTGACCGGTCCGGCGTACACCGCCGCGAAGCATGGCGTCGTCGCCTTTAGTGAAAGCCTGAATATGGAGGAAGGGGATCACGGCATTCGCGCCACTGCCCTCTGTCCGGGAGAGGTGAACACCCCAATCCTGGATAAACGCCCCGTCCCACCCTCTCCGGAAGATCGGGAAAAAATGCTGCAGGAGGAAGATCTGGGTGAAACCATTCTCTTCCTTGCCAACCTTCCCAAACGCGTCTCCGTCGGCACACTCGTGATCAGCCCCAGCCACAACCGGGGTTATGTAAAGATGAAAACCTGAAGACGGATAACCCGCCTAAATCATTATCCTGGAATTTGAACACCTTCTTCACGCATGATTTGCAGGCTTTTGGAGACGGCATAGCGTACATAAACCCGCAACCGGGCCAGAGTATCCTTCATGGCATCTTCACTCTGATAGACATCAATTATCTTGACCAGGTTGGGAAAAAGCTCGAACCCCCTAGCAAAATAGCTCATGGCTTCTTCTAGTCGCCCTTTTTTTGTCACCTGGGACCATTTGACAAAATAGGCGGCAGCAAGAATTCTCCGCGCCTCGTAATAATCCATTTTTTCAAGAGCTTGTTCCCCATAGCTTATTGCTGCATCCACATCCCGTTTATGCATGAGCTGATAGTAGGCTATTTTACTATAGTTCCATGCAATTGGCTGCAGTTGCAAAAGGCGCTCATACCACTGATCTGCTTCCGAAAAATTTTCTCTGTTGACATAAAAACGCGCCATTTTCTCCAACGCGAAGGAATAAGCGTTCTCATTATTTGGCTTTTTCTCAATCACCTTCAGAAGATGTTTAAATGCCTCGTCCCGCTGACCGGTAAACTGATAAACTAGCATTCTATTTAGATGCAACCAGGGACTCTTGCTGCCCAGTTCTTCAGCATGATCAAGAACAGTTAATGCTTCCTCATTTGCACCTTCCTGATATAGCTGATAGCCAAGCAGGACATAAGCATCCTCATAGTCAGGCTCAACTTCAATTGCCCTCTCAATGGCAGCTCTAGCCATACTCCTTGTTTGAGACTTGAATACGCCCCCAAGGATATGCCCCCCTTTATAATAAAGTCGGGCATATTCGACATAAGCAGGTGCGAAATTTATATCCTGCTCAATCGTTTTATCCAGCAGTTCCTTGGCAACCAATAAGGGCTTTCGAATTCCATCAAAATTATCGATTAATTCACGAGCTTTGCGGAAGTCCTTAAACAATTCCGGCTGACTGGCTTCCAGTTTGTCTTCTGTAGCAGATCCCCAATGTCCCGCCTGAGCATATGATACCAAAGCACAAAATGTAATTACCAAAGCAAGTATTAATCGCATCTTTTCACCCCTATTAATGGCGCATAGCTACAGCTATTTGGTTTAATATTGATTAATCAATACCCCAAAAATGAGTAAAACTTTATACACCTTAAAACACCCCAAAAGGCCCGCAAACACAGAATTCGTGCCGGGTGGGTGGTGTCGATAGATGTTGGGTTGGCAGGCTGATCGGGTTGGTTTGATTTTATGTTTTGGATCAGTCCCTTAGCCGCTTTACGGCGTGTATTTCTGCATGGTGTCTCATCCCCCAATGAGCGTGTTTCTGTACGCAACCGGAAAAAGACCGGTGATGCGGTTACTTCTGTACTAACAGGTTACTCGGTATCAAAATTGGTACGCATGCATCACCGGCAAGTTTACTGAATTTTTAAAGTGGTTTTGCACGTGTCGAAGATTTGGATCAGGCGCATTGTAAAGTCGGTCACTTGTGCCCGACGCCCTGATCACAGGAAACCCAAAGAGACGTAAACTCAGAGGAAGCCCTTTCTGCACAGGAATGGCCATATGGGAGGGCCAAACCCGCATTTCAAGAATTTTATTTAAGAATGTGCAATTAATAATATTATTAAACCCTAATTCTGCATTTTTAAGCTCAGGAATGTCGTTTCCTGTTGGCCATACAGACATATTCGCCATACCTTATGAAGCGGGGGATAATCTGGGAGCCGGCTTCGCATGTACCTGCGTTCACTTCTTTTCCAAGTGTTGATCATGACTGGCATTTCGAGCACAGCTTTTGCCGCGGAGCCCCCTAAAACCACATGCCTGAAAATGAATGCCCTTGGCGCCATCTCCGAGGATCTTGAGTATATAGGGCGGAATTTCAAAGCCCTCATGGACAATTCCGGGATATGCGTTGAGATCCTGAACATCCCCTGGGAAAGGTCAATCGAAATGCTAAGAGATCGAGAGATTGATGGCTTTGTTGTCCTATCGGAAGAATTTGAACCGATCATTGAGAACTTCACCGTTCAGGTAGAGGTTCCTTTTGGGAGAACCGACACCCAGATCGTGTTTTGGCCCCATCAGGACGTAGAAATCAAAAGCGTCGGGATCATTCGGGGCAACAAGTGGGCGCAACGTTTACTAAACCTAAATCCGCCTCCGCTGTTAGCTTCGTCTTACACCCTTGTTGAAGGGAGGACATACGAGAATTTATTTTCCCTATTATCCCGAAATCGCATACAGGCAATTATTGGGACGGTCAGTGGAACTCAGTCATCGAATATTGACCGGCTAGGCCTCGCCACGAAGCATCTCGGGGTTCTATACGGCTACACATACCTTCATAAGAACCAATCTAGATATGCATCGCTAATCAGCAAAGTTTATCGCTCATATACCGATAAAGGGTGCGTCCTACTTGACCGTAGAGGTATCAAGGAAAGCTGTCTGCCGACGAATTAGCCGGGCTGGCTCGGCGCCTAATTGCCTAAATATTTTCTGTTGATTTTCTCAAAGCTGCCATCTGCTTTTGATTGGCGGATCTCATCATTAAAGCGATGCAGCAAGTCGTGGTTTTTCTCATTTTTATGGAAACAGATGTAATAGGGTCTGCGCTCAATCGTATGAAAATCAATAGGAATATCCAAATTATGCTTCTGGATAATATGCCTCATCACATCAATATATCCGAACACGGCATCCACGCGCCCCTGCTGAAACAGGGTGATCGCTTGCAGATCATCCTTCACCCGAACAACATTTGGGACAAGGCCTTCCAGCTCGTTGGAGAGCTGATACCCCCTCACGACAGCAAGGGAATATTCATCGAGTGATTTTCCCTGCTCGAAATCGTCACTGATGGCTGATCCGGGAGACGTCAGAAAGCCTTGAGCATGAGTGCCAAATTCATCGGAAAAATAAAAAAACTCTGTCCGTTCTCTTTGATAGGAACACCCACAAAGGGCATCCTGCCGTCCTGTCTTCACTTCCTCATAAGCCCGTGCCCAGGGGAAAAATGTATACTCAGCCTGCAGACCCAGCCGATCAATGATTGTTGAAATCCGCTCAACATCAATTCCCGGCGTTTCACTGTCCTGGATTTTAAAGGGCGGGAACTGGGTGCAGGCAAATTTCAGTTCATGCTCATCGGCAACAGAGAGACTGCTCAAAAAAACTGCAAATAACTGCAGAAACAAAATCTTATTCAACATGCCGGTCCAGTTTTTCTTCAAGAGAGTGGTTGGACTGAGGAAACGACCCACCGGTAGCATAAGACATGTGTGAAAAAATCGACTTTTCTACATCCAACTGACTCGCATCCAAGTTTTCTAGGGTCGGTCATTTGAATTAAGTTTTTGTTAATTATCTTTCATTTTTTTGCGCATTCATCACAGCTTATGACATCTAACGCGAGATATATTTAAAAACATGGGCTGATCGCATTGACCTATAGATCATGCGAACCAGATTAGAATTTGGACCGAAATTTTGAAAGCTTCATCCCCCAATGAAACCTTTAAATTTCATACTGTTTCTAGTTCTCATTGCAGGCCCTTTAAAAGCAGGGGAAGCTCAGGCGCAGGAGTGTCTGAGGATGAATACGCTGTCAGCCGTTTCTGCAAAGCTCAAACATCTGGGCGAAAACTTCAAAACCATTGTTGAAAGAGCGGGGATCTGCGTCGAGTTAATCAATTTTCCCCTTAAGAGAGCGACCGAGATGCTCAAGGAAGGATCAATCGATGGTTATGTGGTTGTGTCTGAGCAATATGGAAAAACACTGGAACAATTCTCTGTTGTTGTTGAGGAGCCGTTCGGCGTATCGGAAGGATGGCTGGTCTTCTGGCCTGAGGACATCCACAAAATTGATCCAGTTGGGGTGTTGAGAGGCGCCAAATGGCCGCTTGTTGCGTTGCAAAGATTCGCCACGCGAACAAATCGCCGGGCCTTCTCGGTTGTGGAAGCGAACAGCCATGAAAACCTGGTTTCAATGCTGCTCTATCGCCGTGTGTCGGTAATAACCGGGAAATCAAGGGTATCGATTTCGAAAAAACCGACCTGCAAAAGCAAAAGATTTCCGAGCATAAGGGATATATTTACCTTCATAAAAACAAGGCAGCTTATGCCCCAGCAATTGCTGAAATTTATCGAAACTATAAGAAGAATGGGTGCGAGCTTGATAATCCATCCGGCATCGTTGACACCTGCCTGCCCACCAACTGACATTGCTTTTTCTTTTCTAGTATTCGACTTGAAATTGCCCCAGTGAGAGGACTTATTGGGCATCAAACTGGGGTTTTAGAAGGCGCCTCACCATAACGGCGATCCGTATCATGAGACGCTCATGCCCGGGCCACCCCACTAAATTAATATTGTCTAATTGATAAACTCGTATATCTTTAGAAATAGTTCGATTTAGAAAAGTCCCAACATGTCATTCATACGGTATAGTCTTTCCCTAGTTTTTGCCCTGCTCATTTCCAGCGCGGCTATCTCTGCCG
Source organism: Sneathiella limimaris (assembly GCF_012932565.1). NCBI lineage: Bacteria > Pseudomonadati > Pseudomonadota > Alphaproteobacteria > Sneathiellales > Sneathiellaceae > Sneathiella > Sneathiella limimaris. Next base: position 1,211,258 of record NZ_JABBYJ010000001.1, on the reverse strand, counting down.
AGATCGACAAGACAAAATGCCTGCGCATGAATACCGTGAAAGCCATCGCGGAAAAATTATCCTTTCTTGGGGAAAATTTTAAGACAGTAATGGAAAGTCACGGGTACTGTATCAAGCTTGTCAATTTGCCGTTGACCCGAGCTGTCGAGATGCTAGAAGCCGGCGAAATTGATGGGCAGGTTATTGCCTCCGAAGAGTTTGGAGAACTTATCCAACATGTCACCGTCAAGGTTCAGGAGCCGTTTGGCGGTTTTGATGCGTGGCTGATTTACTGGCCCGATTTAGACACTCTAACTAACCAAATAGGTGTGGTTCGAGGCTGAGCCTGGGCTCAAAAAACACTGGAGAAAAATAGCGCCAACCTCCCCTTCCCCAGCTATACAAAAGTTGAGATTAATTCAAACGCGAACCTCAAATCCATGCTCCTTCGCAAAAGGATTTCTGGCATCGTCACCGACAGTGCCCAGCGTGAATTGATGGAGCCGGAAATATACGGTTTGAAAGAACAAAAACTCGACGCAGTTTATACCTACACCTACTTGCACAAAGACAAGAAAGCCTATGAGCCGATTATCAGCGAGATTTTTCGAAAATATAAAGCCTTGGGCTGTCTACTGGATAGCGCAGAAGGTATTCGAGAAACCTGCCTGATGACCAATTAAAAGAGCCCCTGACAACTCAAGGGCTCTTTTATCCTCACGGCGCATCGCGGAGATGGCTGATCCGGCGGTACACAAGTGCTTGCCAGGCAGGGGTCCCATACCCATGAACAGCGTCATGATGGATCTCCTGCCAGAGGGCGTCACACTCCTCATTCAGGTTAATCGCCTCAAGGAAATCATCCTCGACCACCACAAACTGGGTTTTATACGGCACCAGCGTATATCCCTGGTTTCGAAGGAGAAAGACCTTGGCTTCCTGATAGTCTGCGAACCAGTGGTTCAGGAACGGCATACACCGGTTTGAGTACCAAAAGGTACCTCGGTTTGCCTCCCCTGTCGCGGTGCCCTCCAACACATCACGCGCATGGGCCCAGTCACGAAAACCAAGCTCCATCCCGATGGCATTAAGACACAGCTTGCGTTTCAGCTCCCCCTCTCCCTTCCACACACGGCGGAGGCGTTTCAAGGCAGCAGGATCGCCTGCTAATGCTGATTTCTGAAGTTTTTTCGCCCGGATTTTGAGCTCTTCAATCGACATGTTTGTCATCATCATAACCCTCAAGTTTATCTGGCAGCCCCGCAACGCCAACTCAAAAGTCTTGTTTGTTCAAACAGTCATTTTGCTCATTTGGAAAGAGAGGGTGATGTCATCTTTTGCGGGCAGGCCTCCCTCACGGCCTTGGCGCTTCTTACCCCAACCGCCGATAAAAGGCAACCATGGATCTGCCAAATTTTATATAAGAGTTTTACATATATGCAAAATTCCTTTATCAACACAAAGTCCATCCGAACGGATGGCTTTATCCTGTTGTGTTGTAAGGTTTTGTTGATGTCGGTCCCGGATTTGAAACATGCTTTCACCCTCTCATCCGAGCTGTTGAAGGCCAGATCCTATTTTGATCTGACCCAGCGCATGATCCATATGTTGCTGGAGCTGGACGGTATTTCCGATGTCAAATCCTATGAAATCCTGGGAGATACGCCCAAACGCAATGATACGGTGAATAAAACAACGGATTTGATAATCCGCCGGTTTCCCCTGACATTGGATGCAGATTTTACGGATGAAAATCAGGATCTCATTACCGAGATAGCGACCGCCGATGTGCATGGATATCAGGAAATCCCGGGTGAGAACGCCAGCGACATCGCCATTTACCTGACCCGGAATATCGACCCCAAGCGCCTGTTGATCCTGAAAGGGCAGCCGGATGCTTCCGTGCGGGAGGTCATCAAGGGCCTCGCCCAGGTTTATGGAGAGCTGATCTGCCTGCTGGACGCCAAGGAGCGGGACCCACTGACGCATCTACATAATCGCCAAACCCTGGACTTGACCCTGGAGCAGGTACTGAATTTCTATCGACAAAAGGCAGAGGCAGACCCCGCCTCCCAATCCTGGATTGCGTTTCTGGATATTGATTTTTTCAAGAAGGTGAACGACCAGTTCGGGCATCTTTATGGCGACGAAGTGCTCATCCATTTTGCCAACCTGATGAAGCGATCCTTCCGCTATACGGACTTTCTGTTCCGCTATGGCGGAGAGGAATTTCTGGTCATCATCAACCAGACTGACGAGGCGGGCGTTAATACCGCGCTTGAGCGCTTTCGTACGCTGGTGGAGGATTACAAATTCCCCTCCAACCGGATGACCGTTAGCGTTGGTTATACCCGCGTAGATCATAACAAACCGGCCTATTCCCTGATAGAGACGGCAGATCAGGCGGTCTATGCCGCCAAAACCAGTGGTCGGAATAAAGTTGTCTTTCAACCAGACGTGATCAGCCAACCAAGCGTCACCACAGATATCGAACTCTTTTAAGCCTGAAGCGGCATCACAATCGGATTTGCCAAACCCTCTGGCAGAGGTCTATAGTGATGCAAAAAAATAATAATAGGATCACCTGAATGACCACCCGCGAGGCAATTCGCCCTGTTCTGCCCATCCTGATTGCGGCCTCCTTCATGCTAACGATTGCCTTTGGCATTCGGCAAAGCCTTGGCCTTTTCCTGCCGCAAATCACAAGTGATATCGCCGTTACGATTACCCAGTTCACAGCGGCCATTGCGATCCAGAATCTGGTTTGGGGTTTCTGTCAGCCCATCGCCGGGATTGCCGCCGACAAGTGGGGGTTCCGCCCCGTGATGCTGGTCGGTGCCATCTCCTACCTGGTCGGGATGCTGACCATGGCCTCGGCAAACGGGGCGTGGATGATCCTGTTCGGCGCCGGGATTTGTGTGGGTATTGGCATGGCCTGCGCGTCCTTCGCCATGACCCTGGCCGTGACATCTAGGCTGGTTCCCGTGTCTGTTCGAAGTACCGCTCTTGGGATCGTCTCTGCTGCCGGCTCCATCGGCGCGATGGTCACCGCCCCATATGGGCAGTTTCTACTGAACGGTTTTGACTGGCGAATTGCTGCCCTTGGATTTGCAGTGCTGGCACTTTTGATCATCCCTGCCGCCTGGATTGCAGGGCGCGTCGATAAGGAAGCACCGCTTGAGCTTTCCGCAGATAATGCGGATCGGCTATCGGCCACCGGGGCCATGCAAATGGCATTCAAGAACCCAAGCTTTGTGGTTATGGCCATGGCCTATCTGGTCTGCGGCATGCAGCTTGTGTTCCTGACAACGCACCTTCCCTCCTACCTGCAGATCTGCGGAATGGATCCCATGCTGGGGGCAAGCGCCATTGGCATCATCGGTGGGTTCAACATTCTGGGAAGCCTCTTTTTCGGCTGGGCGGGGCAACGCTGGAACAAGCAGGCACTCCTGGGGCTCATTTACTGTTCGCGCTCCCTCGTGCTGGCGGTCTATTTCATCACCCCGCCATCGGCGACAAGTACAATTGTCTTTGCCGCTGTGATGGGCTTCCTCTGGTTAGGTGTCTCCCCATTGGTGGCGGGATCGGTCATTGAGATGTTTGGCCTCAGGTGGCAGGCCATGATCCAGGGATTTGCCTTCTTTAACCATCAGTTTGGCAGCTTCTTGGGCGCGTTTGGCGGTGGCTGGCTGTTTGATAAATTTGGCTCTTACGATGTGGCATTGGTAATCGGCATTTCCATGGGCCTGACAGCCGGATTTGTGCAAATCATTTTCGCACTGATACGACCTCCCACCCGACCGGCAACAGCTTGAAGCCAAGTGGCTTTGCAATTTGATCATTTCGCGATAAAACTGCCCCGAGAGATTTTGGGGGACATATGAATTTATCACTGGAACAGGAAATGGGGCTGGCAGCCCGGCTGCAGCGGGATGGAAACCTGCCCGCAGCGGAGAGCCTTTACCGGAAAATCCTGAAATCCAACCCCAAGCTATCAACGGCCCATTATAATCTGGCACTGATCCTGAAAAATGTGGGCAAGACAGCGGCAGCGGATAAATCCTTCAAGCTGGCCGTAAAAACCAACCCAGCCTACACGCTCGCCTGGCAGGGCTATGCCCGGTTCCTTAGCGATCGGGAGCGTCATCGGGATGCGGTTCGCTCCGCATTGCAGGCGGCAAAACTCCTGGACGGGTCAGCCGAAGCCAGCCAGTTGGTCGCTGACATGCTGCAAACAGCAGGTGAGGCCCCGCTTGGCAAAATCGGAGAGGAAGCCTTGCTCCTGACGCTGGGGCGGAGCGATGTAGACGGCGACATTACCATTCGCGCCGCGCTTCAGATCCTCCGAACCGACCCGGTGTTAAAAGTCTTCTGGGCGGATCAGACCCCGTCTCAATCCCCGTCCCCCCCGAAACTCATTGAGGCCATCACGGCCCCGATTAACGCCGCGATTATCGCCAACCTGATCCTGCCAACAGCTGAGGGCGAGAGCCTGATCCGGACATTGCGCGATCTGTTGCTGGCGGCAGAAACAGCTCCCAATCAAGCCAATCAGCTGGAGGCAATGGCGGTCGTCGCCCTGCAGTTGGAACTTCGGGAGTATTGCCTGCCACGACCAGAAAGTATCGCTGAATTCAGGGCGGATCCTCTGGAGGATGCGGTTCGATCAGCCTTGATTGAAATGGACGCTCCCGCCCTTTATGAAGATCTGCTGGAAGCTGAAGCTGAGCGGCTGGAGGCGTTGCCTTTTACCCGCCTGTTACTGACCCGGCTCGGACCCGCCCGGCAAAAGATTGCAACCTTAAAAGCCCGCTTCAGTGCAGGAGATGCGGCCCAGGATACGGTTTCCAAAGCCGTTCAGGATCAATATGAAGAAAGCCCCTATCCCCGCTGGCAAGGGGTTCGACATGGGGACCGGAAAAGCCTGCCCGCACTTGTGCAATCCCTGTTTCCAAGGGTTACCGTCAAGCGTTTGGCGGAGGAGCCGAAGGTTCTGGTCGCAGGCTCCGGAACCGGTCGGCATGCCCTTCGAACGGCCTTGCGGCTTGAAAACGCAGAAGTGACTGCCCTTGATCTCAGCGCCGCATCGCTCGCTTATGCGGAAATGAAACGGGAAATTCTGGACCTTCAAAACATACATTTCCAACGGGCTGACATTACCCGCCTGCCAGAGGATCTTGGAAAATTTGACCTGATTGAATGCTGCGGGGTGTTGCATCACATGGCCGATCCTGAAGGCGGCTGGAGCGCCCTTTTGACACATCTGAAACCGGATGGGGTCATGAAGGTTGCGCTTTATTCAGAAGCCGCCCGACAGGATGTGGTCGCGGCGCGAGAGACATTGCAACTGGACCCCAAAAACGCGACCCTCGATGAGATCCGGGAGGCGAGAGAGAAACTCCTTGATCTGCCAAATGACCATCCGGCCAAACCCGTCACGAAGGAGCTGGATTTTTACTCTTTAAGCGGTTGTCGGGATTTCCTTTTTCACCGGCAGGAACAGCGCTTCACTATTGGGCGAATTGCCAAGGCGCTTGAGGATTTGAAGCTCGAGTTCCTGGGCTTTGAGTTTGTTGATCCGGGACTAATGGAAACCTACCAGCTGGCCTTTCCAAGCGACCCCTTTGGGCGCCGGTTGGAAAACTGGGAAAAGGTGGAAGAGATGAACCCCAGCCTGTTTCGCGGCATGTATCAATTTTGGTGCAGCCCTCTTTGATGGATCCATAAAAAAAGGCCGGGGAAAACCCCGGCCTTCTCTTTCACTACCCGCTTATTTATCGCGGGCAGCCTCCCCAATATTATCAACGCCGCGTTCTTCAAGCAAAGTGGTGAGCCAGTTGGGATCCATTTCCGGAACTGAAGAGAGCAACAGATCCGTATAGGGATGATGAGGCGGGGTGAACATCTCATCTTTGGGTCCCTGTTCCACAACCCGGCCTTCCTTCATCACCACAACTTCATCCGCGATGGAGCGGACCGTCGCCAGATCATGGGTAATGAACATATAGGCAAGGTTCAATTCCTTCTGCAGCCGATCGAGCAGACGGAGAATACCCTCGGCCACCAGCTGGTCAAGTGCACTTGTCACCTCATCACAGATGATGAAGGCAGGTTCCGCCGCCAAGGCACGGGCAATACCAATCCGCTGTTTCTGACCCCCGGAAAGCTCTGAAGGATAGCGGTTATAGAACTTGGAGGGTTCAAGCTCGATCAGATCAAGCAATTCGTCCACCCGGCTTTTCAACTTGCCGCCCCGAAGACCCTTATAGAACTGGGCCGGACGGCCGATCAGTTCACTGATTTTCAATTTCGGGTTCAAGGCCGTGTCGGCCATCTGATAAATCATCTGGGCCTGACGCAACTGGTCTTTTGACCGGTCCGTATATTTGGCGGGCAGCTCTTCACCGTTAAAAAGGATCTTTCCCTCTGTCGGTGGAAGCAGACCGGTAATACAGCGCGCTGTGGTGGACTTGCCTGAACCAGACTCGCCAACCACCGCAACTGTGCGCCCCGCATAAATATCAAACGAGACATTATGCAAAACAGGCGTATCGCCATAAGATGCGGAGACATTCTGCACAGAAACAACTGGTGTTTCATCCGGCGCCGGCGGCGGCTTCTGTTCCCGCTTGTAGCTTCGAACCGCCCAGAGGGACTTGGTGTAATCCTCTTCTGGAGATTTCAGCATGGTTTCGGTATCAGCCTCTTCAACCTCATCACCTTTGAGGAGTACCTTGATCACATCGGCCATCTGGGCAACAACCGCCAGATCATGGGTGATATAGATAGCAGCAGTGTTGAACTGATCAACAATGTCTCGGATCGCGGCAAGCACCTCAATCTGTGTGGTCACATCCAGCGCGGTTGTCGGCTCATCAAAAATGATCAGATCAGGGCGACATGCCATGGCCATAGCGGTCATCGCCCGCTGCAACTGTCCACCAGAGACCTGATGGGGATAACGAAACCCAATTTCCCGCGGATTTGGAAGCCGGAGGCGGGCATACAGCTCCATCGCGTCTTCCTGACTTTCGATCCGTTTCTGGATGCGATAATGGGTCGGCGATTCCGTGTACTGATCAATCAGCTTGTGAGCCGGGTTAAAGGATGCCGCCGCGGACTGCGCCACATAGGCAATGCGTGACCCCCTAAGAGCCAGCAGATCCGACTTGGAGCTAGTTGTCAGTTCCATCCCGTCAAATTCAACGGACCCGCCAGAGATACGGCAGCCATCGCGGGTGAAGCCCATGGAGGCCAAACCCACTGTCGACTTACCGGCACCGGATTCCCCGATCAAGCCAATCACTTCCCCGCGGTGCAGGGTCATGTTGATACCATGCACGATCTCCACCCACTTTTCATCGGAGTAGCCTTCGATCCGCAGGTCCTTGATCTCCAGAAGCACTTCTTTTTTATTCGGTTTTCCAGACATGTGATTAATCCTTCAAGCCAGAGGAACGGTGCAGCATCCAGTCGACAACAAAGTTGACGGCGACCGTCAGCAAGGCAATTGCTGCAGCTGGGATGAGCGGTGTGATGTCCCCGAACGAGATCAGGGTTGCATTTTCCCGAACCATGGCACCCCAGTCCGCAGTTGGCGGCTGAATACCGAGGCCCAAGAAGGACAGACCCGCGATCAAGAGGAATACGAAGCAGAATTCCAAACCGAATTCGGCAACAAGCGGAGCTGCCGAGTTGGGCAGGATTTCTTTTCGGATCAAATACCAGAGGCCTTCACCGCGAAGACGGGCCGCCTCAATATAATCCATAACCACAATATTCCCGGCGACAGCTCGCGTCAGACGATACACCCTTGGTGAATAGATGACCGCAATAACGATCACCAGGGTCACCAAATTGGTGCCAAAGATACTCAGCAACAGAAGCGAGAAAATCAGGGATGGAATGGACATGATCACATCCACGACCCGACCCATGATCTGATCAATCCAGCCGCCTTTAGTCGCCGCAATCAGGCCTGCAACAGCGCCCATCAGGAACGCAAGCGAGGTTGCAATCAGCGCAAGACCAACTGTGTTCCGCGCACCATAAACCAAACGGCTGAAGACGTCGCGGCCGAGCTGATCCCCGCCCAGCAACAGGTTTTCATCTGGCGGTGCGAAGGCAGAGCCGAGAACTTCTGCCTCGCCATAAGGGGCGATGATTGGCGCGAAAATTCCGGCGATGGCATAGGTGCCGATAACAAACAGGCCGAAACTTGCCGTGAGCGGCGCCGTTCGCATGATCTTTGCCCCCTCCCGCGGGAGAAGAATGACCAAAAATTCGCGAAACGCATAAGAGGTTCCAGCGGCAAGCGCAATAGCGCCGGCACAAACTGTAACGGTCCAAAGAGCAGATTCCCCGCCAATGATCCCCATAATGAAGGAGGCCAGTGTCAGCGAGAAAAGCAGCAGAAATGCCTGCCGACGACTGTAGTAAGCCGCAAGACAGGAAAACCCGATGAGAAGGGCGTAATAGCCAATGACAAAATAGTTCATATCGAGCCCCCTTATTTCGGATGCCGCAAGCGCGGGTTGGTCAGGATCGCGCCGATATCCGCTGCCAGATTGAGCAGGATAAAGGTCGCCGCGAAGATCAGACAGCAAGCCTGAACAACAGGGAAATCCCGTTTGGTCACGCTATCCACCAGAAGCTGGCCAATACCCGGATAAACGAACACCACTTCGACCAGCACAACACCGGTGATCAGATAAGCCAGGTTCAGGGCCACCACATTGATGATCGGCGCCCAAGCATTTGGAAGCGCATGCCGTGTAATAACCTTAAAGGCCGGAACCCCTTTCAATCGCGCCATCTCAATATAAGGAGAGGCGAGCAGATTGATAATCGCTGCCCGCGTCATCCGCATCATATGGGCAACCACCACCAGCACCATAGTCAGCGCGGGCAGGAAGGTTCGATACAGCTGATCCGTGAAGCTCATATCCGGGCTGATCTTGGCGATCGCCGGAAAGTAGCCGGTTTTCACAGCCAGATAGAGGATCAGAATGTAGCCTAAGAAAAATTCTGGTGAGGAGATTGAGGTCAGCGTCAAGACGTTCGCAACCCGATCAAAAATTGAGTTGCGGAACAAAGCCACCAGAACACCCAAAAAGATCGCAACAGGAACAGCGATCACAGCCGCATATAATGCCAGGAACAGGGTGTTATAAAAGCGCGGCCCGATTGCAGCAGCAACCGGCTCCTGGTTCACCAGGGAAACACCGAAGTCCCCTGTCACCGCACCGCCCAGCCATTGCAAATATCGCAGCGGCGCCGGTTGATCCAATCCCAGATTGGCCCGCATTGCCGCAACGGTTTCTTCCGTCGCCCCCATCCCAAGAACCGCTTCCGCGATATCCCCAGGCAACAATTCAACAGCCCCAAAAATAATGATTGAGACAATAAACAGGGTCAAAAGCCCCATGCCCAATCTTTTTAAAACAATAAGACCTATGTCTTTCATAGGTTTATCTCCCCATACCCGAACCGGGTCCTATCAGATCCCGCAGTGATGCCAAGGTTGCAGACATCCATACATTTCAACTGAACTAAAAAAAACGGGACTGACCATATCCCCTCCCCCGAAGAGGAGAAGACTGATCAGTCCCGCTTGCATCATAAATTATGAGCTAAACCACCAGCGGCTGGCACCACGGGCACCATCAACCTGCCAAGCACCTGACAAGTTCTCGCCATGAGCCACATTCTTGCGGCGGGCATATACGAAGTTGGTGAACATTGGAATGATGGTTCCACCGTCATCCTTAGCCAAAATCTGCATTTCCCGATACATTTCCGCGCGTTTCGCCTGATCCAGTTCGGCTTTGGCCAGCAACAGCAGTTCGTTGAACCGCTTGTTCTGCCAATGGCTTTCATTCCAGGCTGCATCATCTTTATAGGCCAGAGACAGCATCACATCCGGTGTTGGACGCGCGCCCCACTGCACCATACAGAATGGCTTCTTCAGCCAAACATCGGAGTAGTAACCATCATTTGGTTCACGCACCACGTTGATATTGATGCCAGCCTTCTTGGCCTGCTCAGCATAGAGAACGCACATATCAACAGCGCCAGAATACACGCTATCCGCCGTTGACAGATTAACGCTGATGCCGTCATGACCGGCTTTCTTCAAATGGAATTTTGCTTTTTCCGGATCATATGGCCGCTGCGGCAGATCTGCCCAATAAGGCATATTCGGGGAGACGTGGTAGTCATTACCCGGAATAGCCGTACCGAAGGCGATTTTCTCAATGATTTCATTCCGGTCGATTGCATATTTCATCGCCAGGCGAACATTCACGTCATTGAATGGCGCCACGTCACAGAACATTGGCATGCTAATCGCTGCGCCACTTGGGACGTTATCAACAAGAATGTTTGGATCCCGTTTCAAAAGGGCCAGTGTCTTCAGGTCGAGCTGCGTAATCGCATCCACATCACCGGTGACCAGTGCTGTCTGGCGAGCGTTTGGATCGTTCAGAACGACCAGTTCAACGGAATCAAAATAGGCGCCTTCCAGATGCCAAGCGTCGTGGCGAACCAGTTTGGTTCCAACACCTGGCTCATGATTGACAATTTTATAAGGGCCGGAACCGTCACCGGATTTCCAGTCAATTGTTCCATCTGAATTCGCCGGACACATCGCCAAATGATAGTCCGTCATCAGCCAAGGCAGGTCTGCGTTACCAGTTGCCAGCTTGATCGTTACTGTATGATCATCGTCCTTGACGATATCAGACACGTCTTTCAAAAGGGCTTTTGCCGCCGAGGTCGACTTGTCACCCCGATGATGGTTCAGGGATGCAATCACATCGTCAGCAGTCAAAGGCTTGCCACTGTGGAAAGAAGCCCCTTTGTTCAGTTTAAAGGTCCAGGCTTTCGCATCTGGTGTTGCTGACCAGGATTCCGCCACATCCGGACCCAATTCATTGTCCGAGGTGATCAGGGTCAGGTAGCTGCGGTAAGTGTGAGCCAGCTGAATCATGGAGAAGCTGAGATAGGTTCCTGGATCATGCGAGTCAGATGTATTCCCGTCATGGGACCCCAGACGGAAATTACCCCCTTTTTTAGGGGTCGCGGCCTGAACTTCCTTTGTCCAAAGCGCTGATGCTGCACTGATGGTCAAACCAGCCGCAGCAGAATACTGCATGAAATCACGACGCGTGATGCGGCCTTTCCGCCCATCAGCGAGAAGCTTCGCTGTTAGATCGGAATTCATCTCTTTATCCATACTATTTTCTCCCTGTTTTTCTGTAAACAGTCTAAATTTTAATGAAGTCTTAACATGTTAGATTAATCCATGCCACTTTGTTTTTTTCACTTTCTTGTGGTTTAATTAAAACTCATTTATTCAGTACAGTTATTAATACTAATTCATAGAATACAATTACTATTAAAAGTATTTTTAATATTTATTATGACTGAAATTATATTTGGTTATTTGTTTTTACTATTGAAGACATGACCATTAGGTCGAATATAAATTTCTATATTTGACAGCTAGAGGATGTTTTAATTTGACGCCTCAATTGCGAAACCAAGAAGAGAATCAATTGAAGTCAAAAGCGCACTGCAGTGTGACGAATGAAATAAAATTGCGAATTGTGAGTTGTATCTAGGCAGGATCTATACAAAATAAGACACTGTTGGGCGCATCCAATGAGAAACAGAGACAAGAAACCAGGAGATCCAATTATGTCGGAAGAAACTTCCTATACCCCTCCTAAAGTCTGGACCTGGGAGCAAGGAAATGGAGGCAAGTTCGCCAACATTAACCGCCCAATCGCCGGCCCTACCCACGACAAAGAGCTGCCAAAAGGCAAGCACCCCCTGCAACTTTACTCCCTTGCGACCCCCAATGGTGTAAAGGTTACGATCCTGCTGGAAGAATTGCTCGCTGCAGGTCACGCAGGTGCCGAGTACGACGCCTGGCTCATCAACATCGGTGACGGCGATCAATTTGGCAGTGGCTTTGTGGATGTTAATCCCAATTCCAAAATCCCGGCCCTGATGGATTACAGCACAGAAAAACCAACACGGGTTTTTGAATCTGGCGCCATTCTAATGTATCTGGCTGAAAAATTTGGTAACTTCCTGCCAACAGATCCATCCAAGCGGGCGGAGACTCTCTCCTGGCTGTTCTGGCAGATGGGCAGCGGACCTTATCTCGGCGGCGGCTTTGGTCACTTCTATGCCTATGCCCCATTCAAGATTAAATACGCCATTGATCGCTTCGCCATGGAAGTAAAGCGTCAGCTGGATGTGCTGGATCGGCAACTGGCCAACAATGAGTATATCAGCGGCGATCAGTATACGATTGCAGATATCGCCATCTGGCCGTGGTACGGCGCACTGGTGCAAAACAAAGTTTACGGCGCGGCTGAGTTCCTGGACACAGCGTCATACAAGAACGTCAACCGCTGGACAGAACAAATTGGCCAGCGCAAAGCGGTGCAACGGGGCCGCATGGTCAATCGGGTTTCCGGACCGGAAGAAGAGCAGCTGCGCGAAAGACATGATGCCAGCGACTTCGAAACCAAGACCCAGGACAAGTTGGAAGCTGCAGGCGACTAGGCCAGTACTCGAAAATCAAACTAAAAAAGGCCGCCCTAAAAGGCGGCCTTTTTCATTTCCAAATCCAGCTATAGATCAGGTTTTCTCTGAAGCGCCGCCTTTAAATCGGACAATTTCATTGGATTTTAGCCGGCTGAAATAGCTGGTCATTTCGCGTTTCACAATCGGCATCAAGACGTAAAGCGCGAGAATATTAATGACCGCCATGGCAAAGATCATTGCATCAGAGAAATCGATCACGGCCCCCAATTGCGCGGCAGCCCCGATCACAATGAAGATGCAGAAGATAACCTTGAAAACAGTCTCTTTTGCTTTTCCTTCGCCCACCAGATATGTCCAGGCCTTCAAACCGTAATAGGACCAGCTGATCATGGTTGAAAAAGCAAAGAGGACAACAGCAATGGCCAGCACATAGGGGAACCAGCTGATTGAGGACCCAAAAGCTGCAGAGGTCAATTGAACCCCGGAGGAGCCATCAACCGTTTGGATGGACCCACCGTCCAGAAGATACATTCCGGTACCAGGATCTGTCACCAACACACCAGAGATTGTAATCACCAGAGCCGTCATCGTACAAATCACGACCGTATCAATGAAAGGCTCCAGCAAAGAGACAACACCTTCGGTAATCGGCTCTTTAGTTCGAACCGCAGAATGGGCAATCGCAGCTGAGCCCACACCAGCCTCGTTGGAGAACGCGGCACGCTTGAACCCTTGGATCAAAGCACCGACAAACCCGCCGGCAACCCCAAGCCCTGTGAAGGCGCCTTCAAAAATCTGTCCGAAAGCCCAACCAATCAAATCATAATTTGCAATCAGGATTATCAAAGCCGCGCCGACATAAAGAACCCCCATGAAGGGAACAACTTTTTCCGTCACATTCGCGATGGACTTAATACCGCCAACAATCACAAGGAAGACAACGGCCGCAAGGATCAGGCCAGTCAACCAGCCATTTCCAGCGAGGAAACTAGCCTCACCTCCTGTAATTCCAACGAGCTGCGCATGGGCCTGGTTGGCCTGAAACATGTTACCGCCACCAAGCGCGCCGCCAATTGTAAAGATAGAGAACAGCACAGCCAACACCGCGCCGCCCGGCAATCCCCGCTCCTTAAAGCCCTTAGTCATGTAGTACATGGGGCCACCAGAAACGGTTCCATCCTCATATTCGTTCCGGTATTTCACCCCGAGCGTACATTCAGTGAATTTGGAGGCCATGCCCATTAACCCGGCAAGGATCATCCAGAATGTTGCCCCGGGTCCGCCAATGCCAACCGCAACAGCAACACCGGCGATATTTCCAAGTCCAACAGTTCCCGACAACGCCGTTGCCAGTGCCTGGAAGTGGCTGACCTCACCCGCATCATTAGGGTCCGAATAATCACCCTTCACCAGTGATATTGCATGGCCAAACGCCCTGAACTGAATAAAACCGAAATAGAGCGTGAAGATTGTGGCCGCAACAACGAGCCATAAAACGATCCAGGGAAATGATGTCCCTGGCAAAGGCGCAAATATCAGGCTGACAAACCACCCTGTAGAACTTGCAAATATATCATTGACCTGCTGGTCAAAAGTCATCGCTTCTTCCTGTGCCCAGGCCAGTCCTGGCAACAAAGTCAGAAACAGGGCAAATGCCCCGCGCATTTTAGTTTGTAAAGTCATGTTGCCCCCTTATGGAATGATCGTAACCGGCACAGATGCAGTGGCAACAAGCCGTCCACTCACCCCACCAAATAAACGCTCTTTCAAACCCCGGGCCCCAACACGGCCAACGACAATTTGCTCAGCTTTGTTCTGTACCGCGATTTGATCCAGGAGTTCCGCAACATCTCCGTGGCGAACAATACCTTCAACCGTGAACCCTTCTGCAGCCGCAGCCTTTACGGCCGGATCCAGAACACGTTCTTTGGCGAGCGCGATTTCCTCTTCGCGGCGCTTATGACGTTGTTCATTTTCCTCAGCTGTCTGAAATGAAAAGGGTGACCATTCGATGACGTAGCAAATCAGGATTTTCCCATCCCCGATCAGCTTTGCCCGGCTTTTCGCAAAGGCAAGCGCCTTTTCGCCGGATTGGGAGCCATCAATCCCTACGACAAATGTTGTTTGACTCATATCCCTGTCCCTGTTTTTTTCGCTTAAAGGCTGTAAAAGACCAACTAAAACGATACTAAACCGGACTAAAAAAATAAGATCATCCCACAGCCATCACAAAACCGTAACACGACAACTTGCGGAAATCTATACAATTAAGATGATGAAATTAATGAATATTTTGAATTGAAAATAAGTTCCAATTTTTCATTATGGTTTAAAGATTGTTTTATTTGAATAAAATCAGAAATTGAGCGCAGAAGTAATAAGAATTTAGAATCCCTGGAAGTGGATATTATAATACTATTTTAAAGCGAAACTAAGATAAGGAGAAATCTGTGGGGGTGACTTCAAAAACCACCACAGAGTCCATCTTCCCCCGCACAACTTGAGGGCCTTTGGAAAGCAAATTGAAACCGGCGCGTTCCGTACCGGGCAATAGAGCCTCCGTCGCTTCGGTAAGCAGGATCCGACTGTCAAAATCCTTATTCATTTTCTCTAGCCGTGACGCAATGTTCACAGCATCCCCGTAAACAGTATAAATGGCCCGCTCCGGCGGCCCCACAACACCTGCGATTACTTCACCTGTGTTAATTCCGATGCGACAGGACAATCGCTCACCATGGGGAAACACAAAATTCTGCAAGAGCATCTGGATCTCAACAGCCGTCCGAACTGCTTTTGCAGCATGATCCGCATCAACCACTGGAACATTGAAGGTGACCAGCATAGCGTCCCCTTCGAAATGATTGACCACCCCATCATTGCGCGCAACGATCTTGACCACCTCCCCGAAGTAAACATTGAGGATCTGGGCGACCGTTTTTGGCTCGTAACTCTCACACAGGCTGGTGAAGCCCTCGATATCGATAAACATCAAAGTCGCAGTTCGAACCTGGGGCGTGAACCGATCCCGGTTTTCCAGGATCAGCTCCGCCACCTTTTCCGGAACATACCGACCAAAGGTCTGGCGGATGAAGTTCCGATCCCGGATCTGGGCAATCATGGTATTGACCTGGCCTGACAGAATTCCAAGTTCGTCATCTGTTAGCGGAATGGCCTTGGCCTCCAGATTATCGTCCTGGACTTCCTCCACCACGTCTTTCAGGTTTCTAAGAGGTTCGGTCAGGGATCGACAGATGAAATAGATACAAAAGAAAGAGGCAATAATCGTTGAGCTGATATCCAGAACCACAGCTGAGCGAAGATCAAGCCCCTGCAATGCCCGAACGTCTTCAAAAAAGTATAGGTCCGAAACGATCAGGATTGCGGGCAAGAGCACGATCGCCAGGGTCCCGATCAGCAGTCTGGCAAGCAAGGATTGGTAAACTGGAGACATGGTAACAGGAAGACTGGCGTTTCGCGCTAACCAGCCCCGCCCGTACATGCTTGCCTCGACCGTAATGAAATACGCGTAGACGCAAAACTGACAGGCATAAATTAGGGAAAACCAGAGAGCGGCTGTAATCAATTGGCCATCGGTGACCCCAATCCACTCGGTTTCACTGATCAGATACTCACCACGAGAGATATTGATAAGCTGGTAGGCAAAAGTCAGTACAAATACCCAGAAGGTAATTCGGATGTGCAGGGCATGGAACACACCACCCACATTTTTCTGGTCGGACAGTGGCTCCGACCGCTCCAGCCGCCGAAGATCTTTCGACAACCAGTAGGCCAACAGCACGAGCGCCGGACCAAAAATCACGAGACTTCTGAGGATTGAAGACAGTGCGCCCGACCAGTTTCCAGACAAAATGGCGTAAATCAGAATAAACGCCTGATCAATTGGAACCAAACCCAGCAAATAGATAGCCAGATATTTGGAGGGTTGAAGGGTGTCAGAAAAATTTGATGCTTTCGGTTGCTCCGACACTCAGCTTATCCTCTACCTTAACCTGGGAAACCAATCCCAAAAATCCTAACTCACAAATCCAAGCATCCCTGCAAGCCGTAACAGTAATGATTACTCTACTACCATAGCTTAAGAATGACATCTTCTAATACGTTCATAACTCTCCATTGGTTCAGACAGGATCTTCGTCTGTCTGATAATCCTGCTTTCCTTGACGCTTGCCAGTCTGGCAGTGTCATTCCGGTCTTTATTCTGGATGATAAAACGCCGGGTGATTGGACAATGGGTGCTGCGAGCCGTTGGTGGCTTCACCGATCCCTGACACAATTGAATGAGAGCCTTGGTGGGAAACTGGTCATTCGAAAAGGGAGATCCGAAAGCGTTTTGAGCGAGCTGATCCGGCAAAGCGGCGCGAAAAAGGTGACCTGGAACAGAAGTTATGAGCCTTTTGCCATCACGCGGGATACAGAGATCAAGAAGAGCCTGAAGGCTGATGGGCTTGAGATTGAAACCTTTAACGGTCGCCTGTTGTGGGAGCCTTGGACCGTTCAAAAACCTGACGGCACACCCTATAAGGTGTTCACAAAATTTTTCCGCAATGGATGCCTAAACGCGGAGGCCCCTAGATTTCCACTGAAGGCGCCGCGTGAGATCACCTTCGCACAGCATGATCTTGAAATGCCGGCGGTGGAAAGCCTTGAGCTGCAACCTAAACAGAACTGGACCCTGACACAGGAGCCGAGCTGGCAGCCTGGAGAAAAAGGCGCATGGCATCAGCTGGATCTGTTTTTAGAGAACGGACTTGCGAATTACAAAAAGGGTCGAGATTTTCCCTCTCTACTCTCCACATCGCGCCTCTCTCCGCATTTGCATTTCGGTGAAATTTCCCCCAACCAGGTGTGGCACCGGATTATGACCCTCGCCGGGTCAGAGGGGCTTGATAAAAACATGGACCATTTCCTCATGGAACTGGGCTGGCGGGAGTTTTCGTATTCGCTCCTCTATTACAATCCAGAGCTTCCTCGCAAGAATATACAGCCCAAGTTTGACGGCTTCCCCTGGAGATCTGATCCGATCGCCCTTAAAGCATGGCAAAAAGGGCAAACCGGTATCCCGATTGTGGATGCCGGCATGCGCGAACTTTGGAAAACCGGCTACATGCATAACAGGATCCGCATGGTCGTCGCGTCCTTTCTGACCAAGAATCTGTTGATCCACTGGCACGAAGGGGAAGATTGGTTCTGGGACACGCTGGTAGACGCAGATCTTGCTAACAACAGTGCAAGCTGGCAATGGGTCGCCGGGTGCGGCGCCGATGCAGCCCCTTATTTTCGGATCTTCAATCCAGTGACCCAAGGTCACCGCTTTGACCCTGATGGAGAATATGTGCGCCATTGGGTACCGGAGCTTTCAAAACTGGACACCAAGTATTTGTTCTCCCCCTGGGAAGCCGACGAAGCGACTTTGCAGGCAGCTGGGGTCACGCTTGGAAAGACGTATCCTAAACCCATGGCGGATCTGAAAGCATCCCGCGGGGCAGCGCTAGCGGCCTACGAAGAGATCAAAGCAACCGCATAACAAGGGCATGAAGGATTTAATTTTCCATCAAACCACTTGACTCACTATCACGCTATTGATAATCATTCTTAATAGCAACGGAGTTACCGCCGTTTCCTTAGCGTGTGAGCAGTTTTCTTATGAGTACCGAGCAGCAAAAATCAGACCCGCGGGTTCGACAGATTCCAGTGGTCGATAACAGGATTGAAAGTGAACAGATCTTCCAGTCCTGTCGTCAGCTGAGCATTTTGCATAATGGGGACGAGTACAAACTGCAACTTACCGGAAACGGCAAGCTTATATTAACGAAGTAGGTTAGTAGCAAGCCACCCAGCCATCCTCCCGCGGGAGGTCGCAAGGCAGCAAGCCATCGCCTTTTAATCCAGTCAGTGGGAATTAACATGCGAAGAGTGTCTTGCGTGCGCTTTACGGCTGCGCTTTTAACAACAACAGTTTTATCGTCTCAGGTCCTTGCGGAAGAAGTCGCCGACAGTTCAACCTTAGATACGGTCACGGTCTACGCGACCAAGAGTGAACAATCCTCCTTTGATGTACCATTAATGGTCAACACCATCGATGCCGAGGCCCCAGGAACGGCTCTGTCCAACGATACTGAAGGTCTTTTAAAAATGACCCCGGGTGTGGATGTCATCAACGGTCCACGCCGCAATGGTCAAACCGTTACCATTCGCGGATTTGACAAAGAAGCCATCATTACCCTGATGGATGGACGGCGACAGAATTTTGAGTCTGCTCATGATGGCCGCTTCTATTTCGATCCTCTTCTTTTGAAACGGGTTGAAGTGGTCAAGGGTGCTGCATCCTCCATTTATGGTGGCGGCGCCATTGGCGGCGTTGTTGCCTTTGAAACCAAGGATGCTTCAGACCTTCTCAAACCCGGTCAGTCTATCGGCGCCATTGGCAGCTTTGGTGTTCGCACGGCAAATGAGGAAACTTCCTCTATGGGCAGTGTCTATGGCCGAACAGGTAATCTTGATCTGTTGGGCAGCGTGACATTCCGTAATTCAGGCGATATCCGGGATGGTGACGGAGAGGATCTCTCCACTGATGACCAGGTTCTCTCTGGCCTCTTTAAAGCGGGCTACACATTGGGCGACTGGCACACGGTTAAATTCCAGTACCAAGGCCTTCAGAACGATGGGCAGGAGCCCAACAACCCATCCGGTGGGATCGGCTCCTCCAACCCGGTTGTCGACAAGCTGGTGGATGATGACCAGTTCAGCCTGCGCTACGAATATGACAATCCAACCGACGATTTGGTGAACCTGAAAGTTCATGCCTATTATAACGATACAGAGGTTGAGGAAACCGATATCAGCGGCTCCAACCTTGGACGTGTTCAGGTGCGTGCGCTCGACACAATAGGCCTTACCATTGATAACCAAAGCAGGTTTGACGTCTCAGACGGCCATTCACATACATTCTCTTATGGTGTGGAAGTCTACCAAGATGAACAGGAAGGCTTTAGCACGGCTACCGCTGATGGATCACGTCCAGGCGTACCGGATGCAGAGGCCCTGACATGGGGTATCTATCTGCAGGACGAGATTAAGCTTGAGACAGGTGCAGGGCAGTTCCTGATCATCCCAGCAGTGCGCTTTGATCAGTATCGGAGCGATGATGACGATGGCAACAGCCAGAATGAAAGTGCCGTTTCCCCGAAAATTGCGGTGAGCTACAAACCTACTGAAAACTTTGTTTTCTTTGGTAGCATCGCGCAAGCCTTCCGCGCACCAAACATGACCGAGCTTTATCCAAGCGGTCAGCATTTCCCGGGCTTTCCACCCTTCATTCCAAACAACAACTTCGTCCCGAACCCGGATCTGAAGCCGGAAACCGTGACAACGTTTGAGCTGGGTGCCGGCGTCAATTTCCAGCAACTTGCAAGCGAGGATGATGAGCTGCGCATCAAGGGTGCCTGGCACTACAGCAAGGGCAAAGATTTCATTACGCAGGAAGTTGATGTTTTTGCCGGAACCACTGAAAATTACAATGTGGACAATGCCCGCTTGTGGGGTTTTGAAGTCGAAGGCGACTATCGCATTTCAAACTTCAGCTTCAAGACAGGCCTCAGCTACGTCGAAGCAGAGGATGAAGATACAGGTGAGTATCTTGGCAACAATGTTCCGCTAACGCTAACTACTGATGTCAGCTACCTGTTTGAAGATATTTCTTCCACGTTCGGTTGGCGTGCCCGTTACGCAAACGAAAACGATCACGCGGAGGAAAGTGAACAGACAGCCGGTTACGGCGTTCACGATATCTACTATCGTTTCGCACCAAGTGAGGGCGACTTGCAGAACCTGTCCCTTGATCTGGCCGTCGAGAATGTTTTCGACAAATATTACACGAAGCGGTTCGCCTCCCTTCCAGAAGAGGGCGTGAACTTCGCCGCGAGGGTCCGCATTAAATGGTAGTCTCTCGGTCAATGGACATGGGTGATCTGGTGCGATGGGGTGGGGTTCTCACCCTGTCGCTCTTTGTCCATGGGTATCTTTTCAACTCCATTGACCTGAGCGCCAAACCAAACCCAATTCCACCTGTTGAGCAAATCCAGATCTCAATTCAGACACTGTCAGCACCAAAATCAGAACCGGTACCCGAGGCCACGCCTGCCGAGATACCGCCGGAACCCGTGTCCGTTCAAAAGCCTGTTGAAGAGGTGATTGAGCCTGCAGTCCTGCCCGAACCCCCTGCCCCGGTTAAGCCTAGTGTTGATGTTGAAACTCAGGATTTTGCCGCTGCCGACTGGCAGAAATTCGAGCCGGTTAAAGACATGGTTGAACCGATTGAGAAAAAGGTTGAACCAACGCCAGAACCAAAGCCCGTTGAAAAGGTAGAGCCGGTGCCAACACCGCGTCTTGTGGCCAAAAAGCCAAGCCTGCCGGAACCACCCCAACAGGTAGCGGAAAAGATTGTCGAAAAGCCGGCTGTCAAACCAGAGACGGTCAAGCCTAAAAAGCCAATCGAAACGCCACAGGTTGCCAAACTGGCACCCGCCCCTGAGGCAAAAAAGACTGAAAAACCTGTCCAGAAACACGTTGAGCAACCTTCTCAACCAACGAAATCATCTGTCTCTGACGATCAGGGACACAGCAACTCCACCGTAATTCAAAACGCCAAATACCGAAAGCGCACCCCACCGGTCTACCCAAAGCGGGCCTATGACCTGGGTCAACAGGGTCTTGTAACCCTGACCGCACTGATTGAACCGAACGGCAAAACTAGAGAGCTGAAAATCGAAACATCGTCCGGCCATCGTCTGCTGGACAAGGCCGCGATGGCGGCTGTGAAAAAGTGGGAGTTCGAACCGCTGGTTCGAAATGGAGTGAGAGTTTCAAGCTGGGTCCGAGTACCCGTGAGCTTTGTCATTAACTAACTGGAGTAGACCTTAAATGACACAAGAGATATCTGAGCTGGCGTCACGCTATGAAGCGATGAAAGCAGAAAACCCGTCAATGCGGATCCGCAACATCGCTGAGGCGTTGGGCGTATCTGAAGCAGAACTATTGGCAACCAGGATTGGGAAGGATGTTATCCGTCTGGAGAACCGGCCCAAAGAAATCCTCGCCGAGCTGGAACCACTGGGAGAGGTAATGGCCCTGACCCGCAATGAAAGCTGCGTCAATGAAAACAAGGGTATCTATAAGGGCGCAAAATTCTTTGAGCGGGGCAAAATGAACATGGGTCTTTTTGTGACGCCAGAAATTGATCTGCGCCTGTTCATGGATCATTGGACCTTTACCTTTGCCGTGACCGACGAGACAAAAGCGGGCACAAAAAAGAGCCTGCAGTTCTTTGATAAATCCGGCGAAGCGCTTCACAAGATTCACCTAACCAATCATTCTGATGAAGCAGCTTATGACGCTGTTGTTGCCAAATATCAGGCAGAAGATCAGAACCCGGCACTGGCGCTCACGGCCTATCCAGCACCTGCCGCAGATCTTCCCGATGAAGAGATCGATTGGGAGGGCCTTCGCACTTCCTGGGAGAACATGAAAGATACCCACGATTTCTTTGGCATGCTCCGTAAATACAAGGTTGGCCGGGAACAGGCATTTCGCAAGATCGGCACTGACCTTGCCTATGAGGTCGACACGGATGCCGTTCGCAAAGTCGTCGAGATGGCTCGCGAAAAGGAATGCGAGATCATGATCTTTGTTGGCAATAGAGGTTGCATTCAGATCTTCACCGGTGCGGTCAACAAGCTGGTGGATTATGGCACCTGGTTCAACATCATGGACCCAAAATACACCATGCATCTGAACGAGGCTGAAATCACCCGGTGCTGGGTTACCAAGAAGCCAACCGTTGATGGAGATGTGACGGCTCTGGAAGTTTTTGACAAGGACGGCAACATTATCGCCACGTTCTTTGGCAAGCGCAAACCAGGTGAGAAGGAGCTCGACACCTGGCGGGAAATCATTGCTGCCTTGAGCCCACGGAAGGTGGCAAATGCCGCTTGAGATCCTGCTATCAGACAGCTTTGAAAAGCTGGGTGTTATGGGCTGGCCACTTCTGGTCAGCTCAATCCTGGCAGCCATGATTATTCTCGAGCGCGCGATTTTTTTCCTGCTGGTGGATTTCAACGGCCGCAAATTGAGCAAGCGATTGATGGGTATTCTCAATATCCATAAAGCCGAGCCAAAAGCCTTGCGTGATGAAGTTGTTAGCCTGGCCGTCAGCGAAAATGCGAGGCCGCTTGCCCGAGGGTTAAACCTGCTCAAACTGGTTGCGGCTGTCGCACCGCTGCTTGGACTTTTGGGAACGATCCTAGGAATTATTGATGCGTTTCGGGTCATTGCGGCGGCGGATGCACCGGTGACCCCAAACATGATCGCGGATGGTTTGTGGGAAGCATTACTGACCACTGCATTCGGACTGATGATTGCTCTGCCATCTGTAATCAGTGCCGGCATTTTTCAGAGCCACAAGCAGCGGATCATTGAAACTGTGGTTGCCCGCTTAAATGCCCAGTCCCTGAGTTTCGAACTTGAGAAAACCAGCCACGGTATAGATCAATCCAATGCCAATTCCTCTAATCAACACAGGATCGCCTCATGATTAGCGCCGGCGGAGCTGGTATTGGGGAACAGGAAGAGGATGGCGGGTTTCTGCCCGACCTGACCACTCTTCTGGATATCCTGTTTATCCTGCTGGTTTTTTTCATTCTGACGGCTGGTGCTGTTTATCGGTCGCTGGATCTGACCTTGCCAAAATCGGTGAGCGAACAGCAGACCCGCACCGCCGAACAGAAACACATCATGCTGGAACTTCGCGCTGACAATTATGCGGTGGATGGCACCGAGTTTTCCGATCTGGAAGGTTTGAAAAAAGCGCTTGAAGATACACTGGCCCAAAAACCGGAACACAAACTGGTCATCGCAGGGGATAAATCCGTCTCACTTGAGCGGCTCCTTGGTGTTTTGACTTATCTGCAATCTCAAGGGATTGAGGCTGCAAATATCCTGATGCAAAAAGAAAGTACCCCATGAAGAAATTGCTTGCCCTCGCCCTAATTTTACTAACCCCCACATTTGTTCATGGCGAGGACTTAAACCGGATTATCTCAATCGGGGGGAGCCTGACAGAAACGGTCTATGCGCTCGGGCAGGAGGCAAAACTGGTAGGCAGTGACACAACCAGCTATTTCCCGCCCGCAGCCGAAGACCTTCCAAAGGTCGGTTATATGCGCACGCTATCGACAGAAGGAGTTTTATCCCTAAAACCAGGGGCTGTTATCCTGACAGAGGAGGCTGGACCGCCCCCAGTTCTGGCGCAACTTCAAGCTGCGAATGTAAAACTGGTGAAGTTAAAGGCTGCCAAGTCATTGGATGACGTCATGGGCAACAATGTGGAATTGGCGTCACTCTTAGGGGTGCCAGCCAAAGGCGCTGAACTTAATGCCCAAATGACTGCAGCCCTTCGCAATCTGGAGGAGCTGAAATCCAAACAGAAGGCGGCACCGCGGGTCATGTTTCTGATGAACCACGGCGGGGCCCCTATGGTTGCCGGTAAGGGAACTTCTGCAGATAGCATCATTGAACTGGCCGGGGCAGAGAATGTGGTGCAGGATTATGAGCGCTATAAACCGCTGACCCCGGAAGCTGCCGTAAAATATGCCCCGGATTATCTGATCGTTTCCACCAGCTCCCTTCAAAGCGTTGGCGGTATCGAGAAATTTCTAGAACTTCCCGGACTAGCCCTAACACCTGCCGGCCAGCAGAAGAAGGTTGTTGATATGGACGCCTTGCTGTTGCTTGGGTTTGGACCGCGCACCGTGGATGCTGCCATAGAACTTAACAGGAAGCTCACCGCAAAATGATTGCTGCCTTAAGGCGGTTTACCGCAGCAGACAGGTTTTCGGAAAAACCGCCAATACTTGGGATCCTTATCGCCCTTGCAGTTCTTGTGCTGCTCGCTGCCCTGTTTGGGGCAAGTATGGGCGCTATTGAAATTCCCGTCATCCAGATGATTTCGGGAACCCTTTCTGAATTCCATCAGCAGGTCCTTGTCAGCATTCGAATACCCCGCGTCCTGCTGGCCATATTGGTTGGAGCAGCACTCGGCATCTCAGGGGCAGCTATGCAGGGAATTTTCCGCAACCCACTTGCTGATCCGACACTCATCGGGATTACGGGCGGCGCCGCTTTGAGTGTCGCCTTTGTGATTGTTTTTGCAGGGGCACTCACCGGTATCGGTGGTCTTTATGGGCTCGGCTTTGCCGCGTTCATCGGGGGCACCATCACTTCCCTCCTCATCCTTCGGTTGGCGCGCATTTCCGGTGTCTTTTCCGTCACCCATATGCTGCTGGCCGGCATTGCAATCAATGCTCTCACCTTTGCAGGGGTTGGCTTTCTGAGCTTTCTCAGCACGGATCAGCAGCTCAGGGAAATTTCCATGTGGACCATGGGCAGCCTTGGCGGCGCCATGTGGGAGCCGGTTCTGGTCACGGCCACCATCATCCTGCCTTGCGTCTTTATGATCACCCGCAAGGCCCGAGAGCTCAACATTCTTTTGCTGGGAGAAGAGAACGCCACTTATATCGGTGTGGATACCCATAAACTGAAACGTGTTATTGTAATTTGCGCGGCCCTTTGTGTTGGCGCATCTGTTTCGGTGAGCGGCGTTATTGGCTTTATTGGCCTTGTGGTACCGCATCTCATCCGACTGACCTTTGGGGCAGATCACAAACTGCTTATTCCCGGATCCGCGCTTTTTGGGGCAGCGCTTCTTCTTTTTGCAGATACGATTGCAAGAACGGTTGCAGCACCCACCGAAATTCCGGTAGGTATCCTCACCAGTCTAGTCGGGGGGCCCTTTTTCTTATGGCTTCTCATCCGTCAGAGCAGAGGACAAATCTGATTATGTTGCGTGCCCAAAATCTCTCTTTCCAGATTGCCGGAAAGGAGATCCTTGTCGATATCTCCGTTGAAGTGAACAGAGGCCAGATCTTCGGCATTCTGGGACCCAATGGAGCGGGAAAATCCACCCTGCTCAAATGCCTGTCCGGATATCATCAACCGACAAGTGGTGAGATCTATCTGCTGGACCAACCCCTTAATGATTATGCACTGGAGGATCTCTCTCATAAAAGAGCGGTTCTAACCCAAAACATCACCCTGAACTTCCCTTTTAAAGTGCTGGAAATTGCCAGTATGGGCCGAGGACAGCAAAGCGGTCTTGGTCATAGCGAGAAGGATCTGGATATTGCGCGGGAAGCCCTGAAGCTAACGGATGTCTTGCATCTAGCGGATCGACAATTTACCAGCCTGTCAGGTGGGGAGCAGCAACGTGTCCATATGGCTCGCGTGCTTGCCCAGCTGTGGGAGCAGGACGGCGCGCTTCTGTTTTTGGATGAGCCCACATCTGCCCTGGATCTGAAACACCAGTTCCATTTGTTTGATCTCTGTCGGGATTTGGCTCAACAGCGAAATTACGCTATCTGCGTCGTGCTCCATGATCTGCACCTGGCGCGGCAGGTGTGCGATCGGGTTCAACTCCTTCGGCATGGGCAGGATTTTGCCTCCGGCGCGACAGAAGAGGTGTTGACGGTTGAAAAGGTCAGCAGCCTCTATGAGATCCCGAAAGAACGGGTACACCTTTAGGAGACTTCTTCGGTCTGTCCGCTCACCTTGCGAATGATATTCCGCAGCTCCAGCCGCTCCCCAGTATTGGCATCCGTCAATTCCGGCTTCAGTTTTTTACCTGTGTCACGAGCAACAAACTCATAGGGTGAGGAACTGTCGGTGGGGAATTCTTCATCAGCCCAGTTGATGAGCGTCATCAAGACCGGAAAGAAGGCCTTCCCCTTCTCCGTCAGTTTATATTCATAGCGTTTCGGGCGATCCTGATAGGGCCTTTTTTCCAATACCCCGCGATCACAGAGAAGCTTCAAGCGATCCGCCAGCACATGGCGGGTAACCCCGAGATTTTTCTGGAAATCATCGAACCGGCGCACCCCGAGAAAACAGTCCCGAAGCAGAAGGAGGGTCCAGCGATCCCCCATAACGGATAGTCCCCTTGCTACCGGGCAGTCTTCATTTTGCAAATCTTTCCATTTCATGAGCTAAGCCTAACACAGTTTGACAAGTTCCAAAAGAGAACTTATATCTAATAATCATTAAGTTCCTTTTTAGAACTAACTATAGGCAAAAATATGCAGACGGATATTCAATCCCCGCCAGAAGTGGCAGTAGAGCCCTTTCCCACCTTGATCGACCGAAGCGAAACTTCCAAACAGCCGCGAAAGTCTAAGAAGCCGGGATTTGGTATTTTGGTTTTTCTTGCCCTTAACCGACTTGCGAGTTCCACCTCCACCGGATGGGGTAGCAAGCGTTTGCAAAAAATATTCGAAACGCCGCAACGGCATTCAATCCCCCAAAAGGAACAGCAATGGCTGAAGAGTGCAAAACAGGATTGGTTTGATCACGAAGGACATCGCGCGGCTGTCTACACGTTTGGGCAAGGCCACAAAAAAGCGCTTCTGGTTCACGGGCTTTCTGGTCGGGCCGGGCAGCTCTCCGCCTTTGCAGATCCGTTGCTGGAAGAGGGGTATCAGGTCATAGCCCTGGATCTTCCTGCCCATGGAAATGCACCGGGCAAGCGCATCTCAATGCCGGCAATTGCTCGGCTACTAGCGGCTTTTCAGAAATCATACGGCGACATTGACACGCTTATCGCTCACTCCAACGGGGCGGCGGCAACCACCCTTGCACTTTCCTTTGGGATGCAAATTGAAAAAGTGATCTATCTGGCCCCCCCAGAAGATCTGAAAGGTTACCTCTATCGGTTATCCAAGCTGATCGGGTTTAATGCGAAGGTCACAAGGCATGCTGAAGCACAATTGGCCACGCGATATGGATTGCCATTTGACGCCGTTCGTGGCTCTACCCTATCCAAAAATTACAAACTCCCTGCCCTCATTTTTCATGATCTGAAGGATAAGATGGTCCCGTTTGAAGAAGGGGAACGGCTAGCCAAAAGCTGGCAGGATGCGGTTTTCGTGCGGACCGGCGGACTTGGTCACAACCGCATTTTGCAGGAGCCGGAAGTGATTGCGATCAGCAGAGAGTTTTTAAGGCGCAATTCTAGTTAATGATGTTTTCCTAAATTTCTATTATCTGATACTATTTTCCCATAGTCCTGGAAAATGGGGGAACCAGTGTCAGAACCAATCACGGAAATCACCATCGTCGGCGGCGGAACAGCCGGTTGGCTTACGGCCGCTTTTCTTGTTCGCTACATGAACGCCAACAAGAAGGAATCGCCTACCAAAATCACGCTGATTGAATCGCCGAATGTGCCGACGATTGGCGTTGGGGAAGCGACCGTGCCCAGCATGTCTGACCTGCTTCGCAGTCTCGCCATTTCGGAGCGGGAATTTTTCAGGCGCTGTAACGCCTCTTTCAAGCTGGGGGTGCGCTTCGTCAACTGGTCCCATGATCACAAAGGCAATGCGACGTCTTTCATTCATCCTTTTGATGGCAACAGTGCCCAGCTTGGCGGACAAAATCCCGCCTACCATTTTCATAAGTTCGGTGGCCCCAACGGCAAACGGAATATTGATGATGTTCTGTCCGCCAGTGTCGGCGCCATCCGCGCAAAAAGAGGACCCAAAACCCTGGATCAGGGGGATTACGAAAAAACACTGAATTATGCCTATCACCTGGATGCTGGAAAATTTGCTGAATTCCTGAGAGACATTTCCATTGAGCGCGGCGTGAACCATGTGCTTGATGACGTGGAAGCCGTCAACCTGGATGAGAAGGGGTTTGTCTCCAGCCTGACCCTGCAACGGAATGGCGAACACCCCATCCAGCTTGTCGTTGACTGCACCGGTTTTAAAGGGGTTATCATCAATGAAGCCTTGGGTGTCAAGCGTCAGGATTACAGCAAATATCTGTTGAACAACCGGGCCCTTGCCGTTCAAATTCCCCATGAAGACGTGACCCAGATCGAGCCATGCACAACCTCAACAGCACTGGGCGCAGGGTGGGTCTGGAATGTACCGCTGTTTAACCGGGTTGGAACCGGTTATGTCTTTTCCAGCGATTTCAGATCCGATGATGAAGCCATAGCGGAGTTCCTTGCTCATCTCGGCCCTCGCGGCGAAGGCGCTGAGCCCCGCGCTATTCCGGTGCATATCGGTGGAATGGAAAAAACCTGGGAGAAAAACTGTATCGCGATCGGCCTGTCAGCTGGCTTTATCGAACCATTGGAATCCACAGCCATCTATATGATTGAAAATTCCATCAAGATGCTGCTGCTCAATTTCCCCGATATGTCCTTCCCCGCATCGCTGGCGCGGCGGTTTAATGAAACAACTGACCGGATGATGGAATCCATTCGGGATTTCATCGTCCTGCATTACTGCATCAACAACCGACAGGATAGCGAGTACTGGCGGGTTGCGCGGGAGGAAATGGAAATCCCGGACAGCCTTGCGGAGATGCTGGATGAGTATCAGCATACCCTGCCGCTAACCACACCGTTTGACCGGACGTTCCTTTTCAACCGCATGAGCTTTGAGACAGTTCTTTTTGCCAAGGATTATTTCAAGGACACCACATTTCCAGCAGAGCGGTTCATTCGAAAAGAAGACTGGGTCAAACGGGTTACCCAAATGAAGAACCGGGAAAAGGCACTGATCAAAAAGTTGCCAGGTCATTATGAATTGCTCACGGCATTTCGGGGAGAGGGTACTGCAAAGCCTGCTGCTGCCCCAAATCCTTATGGCAATCTGGCCGCGGCTTATTCGTCAAAAGCAACGGTTGGCGTACCCATGGGCGGGCAACCAACAGTGATGTTTGGCGGGCAAAGTGCCAAGCCCAATATCAGTTTCAAGCCTAAGGAAAAATCAAAAAGCGACTTTTCGGAACCGAGTATCCTTTAAGACCTGAACCGTTTCCGCCAGAGCTTATTGCGCGCTTCATCACGTGCTTCATAAGCCTGAAGTGCGGCTGGAAGGGTTGAAGCATCCTCAACAGGTTCATCTCCGCCGAGGTGGGTGAGCTGCATGCTGTACCAGGCTGTAATTCCTCCCTCGGGTGGAGAGGTAAATCTTGGGAACGGCAGGGGAGCTTTGTCACCTGATTGCCATTTCTTTGGAAATGCTGGATCCAGAACGAAAGCGCGTGCCATTCCAACCAAATCGACCGCACCTGATTTAACCGCATCGATGGCTTGCCGGGGGTCCTTGAAACCACCTGTCGCCATCAGTGGCTTCTTTGTCAAAGGTCGCGCCTGTGCCGCGAAATCCAAAAAATAGGGCCCCTTACCAAGCCCGTCGGATGCGGATTTTGCCCCCGGAAAATAGGTGCCGCCGCTGATATCAATCAAGTCAATTGAGGTCGCATCCAATGCAGCGACGACTTTGAGTGCATCCTCTTCCTCCAGACCACCTTCAAGCTGATCTGTTGCATTCAGTTTAACGGCAATGGGAAAATCCGGACCGACAGCGGCGCGAACCTGTTGAATTACCTCTAATAACAGGCGCATTCTATTTTCAATGGACCCGCCATAGTGATCAGTCCGCTTGTTAAAAAGAGGCGACAAAAATTGACTGAGCAAGAAACCATGGGCCGCATGAATTTGTACGCCGCCAAAACCGAGCTTTTTTGCAAGCGCTGCCGTCGCAGCAAATTCAGTAGATACGTCTTGCAGTTCCGCCCGGCTGTATCCGTCCGATTTCAAACCAGCGATATCAAGGGGACTGGGTCCTTTGGGTGTACTGATGGGAGGATGAGACATGGCCCCAGCATGACCAAGCTGCAGCCAAAGCTCAGCGCCATTTACGGACCCACGCCTTGCAAGTTCGCGAAATTTATCCAATTCACCATCAGGCCGAAGAACCAGATTTCCCGGCTTTTCGGCAAAATTAGGATTTCCCTGGACCTCACCGATAATAGCAACCGCAAGCCCGCCTTCCGCCCATCGCTCATAAAGCCGGATCTGGGCTTCCGTAGGATTTCCCTGGCCATCTCCCAGAGAGTCTGACATCGCAGATTTGACAATACGGTTCTTTAAAATTCGACCGCAGGGTAATGTAAAGGGCTGGAATAGCTGATCCATATGATGTGTCCAAGGTTATGGGATTTTGGATGTAGTGATACTCCTTAGACTTGGAGAGCCATTTCCCACAATCAAGGTTAGCGCCCTTGACGAAGCTTTTGGTATTTCCGAAGAAGCGTATTGCGTTTGAGGCGAGATAGGTGATCAAGGTAAGTGCGCCCCTGCAAGTAATCCATCTCATGCTGAATGACGGTGGAGAGAAACCCATCTGCTTTTAAGGTTCTCTCTTCTCCCTGTTGATCCAGATACTGAACCTCGATTTGGGCAGGACGGGTAATCGAAGCCGAAATGCCGGGGTAGCTTAAAGACGCTTCTTCAAACTCTTGTGTCTCTTCAGAGCTTTGCAGGATTTGCGGATTGATCATGGCAAGATAATCACCTGGGCCTCCGTCTTTCATATGGATCACAATAATCTGCTCTGTCAGGCCCACCATATTGGCACCAATTCCGATCCCCTTCTCAGTCTCAAGAATATCAAACATCTGGCGCACATAATCCCGGGTTTCATCCGTGACCTCTGCAACCGGTTTGGCTTTCTGACGAAAGATTGGATCTGGGGCAACCACCAGAGAGAGTTTACGTGTTGTCATGATTTATATGGCGAAGCTTAACTTGATACCGTCGACGATGTACTGAATGGCAAGTGCGCCGAGGATCACCCCAAGCACGCGGGAGACAATCTGTGTGAAGGTCACCCCCATCAGTTTTTCAAGGCGCGGCGCGAGCAAAAATAAAATCAGGGTGATCAAAAGAACCACACCTAACACCAGCAATACTGTTCCCTGATGGACAAGATTATCCCGGTTCGCACTCATGAGCAGCATGATAGAGGAGATGGCGCCAGGGCCCGATATCAACGGAATAGACAGGGGAAATACCGAGACATCATCAAAGGCGTGATGCTCATTCTCGTGCGCCTTAATCTCATCACGCATGGACTCAGCACTGCTTTCCCGGCGTTTACTGCGTTTATCAAACACCATTTCCAGCGCCATCAAAAACAACATGGCACCGCCAGCGATCCGAAAAGAGGGCAGACTAACCCCGAGCAGAGCTAAAAACTTATCCCCCAGCAGAGCAAAGAACAGCAGCATGGCACCGCCGATCAGGGTTCCCTTAATAGCCATGCGGCGCTGATGTGAAAGCGTTGTCCCCTTGGTCACACTGATAAAAATGGGCAACAACCCCAAAGGGTCGATAATGACGAACAGGGTGACAAACGCGGTTAGGGCAACGTCCAAAACGGCGGGCGTGATCATGTGAGCTGCTCCTTCAAGGAAAAACCGGGAACGGATCCTAAACTCAGATTGACCCTACCATCCAGTCAGGACGAATGCCACTTTTGTCGATATAAAGCTCTGGATCCAGTCCCTTGAAGAGACCGTGATCAGTGACAAGCGCAGTTTTCCACCCCCGTGCAGCCCCGCCAAGCACATCCGTATGCAAAGTATCACCGACCATGCAAATACGGCCAGGTTCGATCTGAGATCCCTGAAGGCGCTCTTCCACTAAGTCATAGACAGAGGGAAACGGCTTGCCATGGAAGTGAACATCAATACCGTAATGTCGATCCATCCGATGCCCGAAGTAACCAGGTTCTACCGAGAAATACTCACCGCGCGGCGCGACAATATCTGGATTGGCAATGACAACAGGCCGCGGGTTTTGGCTCAACGATTTTTCAAGCAGCGCCTGACGCGCTTCTGTCCAATTCTGTACGGACAGAAACAGAAAGGCTGACACATTTTCATAGGTTTCGGGATCATCCGTAATTTCAAGGGACTGGCAGGCCAGATCCTCAATCCGGAATGTATCGGTAGCAGCAACACCCCAACAATGCTCCGGCCCGAAACTCGCCAGATCCAGTTCGGCAGCATTTCGACTGGTCACCAGTTCGTCATGAGTGAAATCAAAACCCAGCTTATTGAATTTTTCAAATGTCTCATTGCGGTTGAAGCTGGCCGCATTTGTCAGCACAAACACCTTCTTCCCCAGCCTTCTGAGTTCCTGAATACAATCGCTTGCGCCAGGGATTGGAGTGGTTCCAACATTCAGCACACCAAAGGCATCAAAAACGAACGCATCCACAGATGGAGCAACATCCAGAAGTCCTGAATGGCGTTCCGAATTTGTCGGATGAGAGGCAAAAGGAAGGCGGTCCTTGACCGCCTCATAAAGAGTAAAAGCCTGTTCCCCATCCAAGGAGGGAAACAGGTCTTCAAACAGGTTAGATGATTGCACCGCGCACCTTTGCAGAAACCCACTCGCCGACCACAACAGCAACCAGGATCACAATCAGGATCAGGGCAACCTGCGGCCAAGCCAGAACATTTAATGAGGATTGCAGTTGTAGACCAATACCGCCTGCGCCCACAAGGCCCAGAACGGTAGACTCGCGGATATTAATATCCCACCGGAAAACCGAGATCCCGGCAAAGGCTGGCAAGATTTGCGGGACGATGCCATAAACCATGACCTGCCAACGGGAAGCACCCGTCGCTGAGATTGCCTCAATCTGTTTGGGATCAATCTCCTCAATCGCTTCATAAAGCAG
Source organism: Sneathiella limimaris (assembly GCF_012932565.1). Classification (NCBI taxonomy): domain Bacteria; kingdom Pseudomonadati; phylum Pseudomonadota; class Alphaproteobacteria; order Sneathiellales; family Sneathiellaceae; genus Sneathiella; species Sneathiella limimaris. The sequence goes on along the minus strand of NZ_JABBYJ010000001.1, from coordinate 1,178,046 downwards.
CTTTGCACAGAAACCGATCGAGCGAATGGCAATCGCCAAGAGGCCGGCAACCACACCTGGACCAATAATCGAGACGAGCAATAGTGCCCAAATCAAGGAGTTAATGGACCGGGTGGAGACAATGACCACCAAGGCAATCGGGCGCACAAAAACCTTGCTTGGGGTTGTGTTACTCGCCGCAAGGAAGGCAACCGGTACTGCCATCAGCAAGGCCAGAATGGTTCCCAAGGTGGCGATGTTCAGGGTATCCCAAATCGGCAGCCAAAGTTCGTTGATATATTCCCATTTTGGGGGGAAAGAACGACTGCCGATATCAGCTGCAATGCGCGGCGCATCCCAGACAAAATACCAAGTGGTGGATTTGGAGATTTCCGCCCAGCACCACATGAAGGCCGCAACAGTTACCAGATAGGCAAACCAGCGAATTAAGGTCTGATTGCGGGTTCTGAGCTGCCAGATTTTCTGACCGGATGAGGTTTCAGTGACTGGCATTACTGCACCTTCTTTCTAATGATGCCGGAGAGATATTCCAGAACCATCACCGTACCAATAATGATCAACAAAATGGCCGCAGCCGTATCAAATTCATACCGATCAAACGCTGTATTCAAGGTTGCCCCGATACCCCCAGCACCCACTAGCCCAAGCACAGCAGATTCCCGGAAATTGATATCCAGGCGATACATGGAAAGTCCGACCAACCGCGGCAAAACCTGTGGCTGAACACCATAATTGATCCACTGCATCCATGTCGCACCAGTAGATTTCACAGCCTCCGCCTGAACGCGGGACATATCCTCAATATCCTCTGCCATAAGCTTTGCCAGAAAACCGATGGTCGCGAAACTCAAGGTGATGAAACCAGCCAAAGGACCAAAACCAAAAATGGCCACCATCAGGATCGCCACAATGATTTCATTCAAAGCACGGGAGAGCGCCACAATACCGCGGCACACCAGATAAACCGGCAGAGGCGCAATATTGCGCGCGGCACCAAGACCAATAGGGATCGAGATGGCAATCCCGACAATCGTCGAGGTGATCGTCATGATCACACTTTCGATCAAGCCATCGCGAATATCAGTTCCGCGAGAGACAAAATCTGGCGTTGCGAAGGCAATGATAAAGTTCCAGCCCCGGATGAGACCTTCGCTAACCCGCGCCCAGTTGACCTCAAGCGATCCGGTCGCCAGCGAGATATAAACAAGCGTGCCAATAATCAGTCCCCAACGGAGGACCGGATTTTTGATGAAGTGAGGCTTCTTCCAGGGTTTCCCCAGCCGCATATCGAGTGTGACATCACTCATTGGGCTGCCTCTTCGAGGTCTTCCTCATCTTCGACTTTTTCAATCGTGGCTTCCCAGTCCTCCTCCCCATAGATGCGGGTGAGAACATCTGGGGTCAGTTCATCAGGGGCCCCATCAAACTGTAATTCGCCCAGCTTCAAGCCGATAACCCGCTGGACGAACATTTTGGCCAGCGCAACATCATGAATATTGATAATTGCGGCCAATTCCCGCTCTGCGCAGAGCTCACAGATCAGACGCATGATCTGGCGGGATGTTTTTGGGTCCAACGAGGCGGTTGGCTCGTCGACCAGCAACAACTCCGGATCCTGCATCAGAGCGCGGGCAATACCTACCCGTTGACGCTGACCACCGGACAGCTCATCCGCTCGTTTATCAGCCATCGCCAAAAGGCCAACCCGATCCAGCAGGCGAAACGCCTCGTCGATGTCTTTTTGAGGATATTTACGAAACAGGCTTCTCCAGAAACCGACATATCCAAGACGACCGGAGAGAACATTTTCCATGACTGTCAGGCGCTCCACCAGCGCATATTCCTGGAAAATCATTCCCATTTTCCGACGGGCGCTCCGAAGACCCCGGCTACCAAGACTGGTGATATTGACACCGTTCAAAACTGCACGGCCACTTGTTGGTTCAACCAATCTGTTGATACAGCGGATCAGGGTACTTTTACCGGCACCTGATGGGCCGATCAGGGCAATCACCTGCCCTTTCGGAATTGTCAGATCGACAGCGTTCAGGGCCAGATCCCCTGTTGGGTATCTCTTGGTCAGTTTTTCGATTTGAAGCATAACTACCTACACCGGGCGCTAAATATAAAAATGCCGCAGAAGGGATACTCCTGCGGCATGGACTGGATGCTTATTTACAGGTGTATTTCACACCATTTGCAGCGTCAATTTTCCGGATCACATCCCAGAACTCCTTGTAGGTCATTTTCAGGAATTGACCTTCGTTGGATTTCTCGAATTCCTTCTGCAAGGATGTACCTTCCCACTCAAAAGTGAAGAAAGCTTCTTCGATTTTCGCTTTCAGTTCTGGCTTCAGGTTGTAGACAACACCAAAACCAGTTGTTGGGAATGTTTGGGATTTGTAGATGGATTTTACCTGATCTGGCTTGATCACATCACGCTTAATCATCCGGCTTAAAACAGAGTTGGCAATAGAAGCGGCTTTGTAGTCCTTGTTGGCAACACCCAAGATGGAGTTGTCATGCTTACCAGAGAAAGCAGGTTCGAAATCCCGCTCTGGGATCATGTTGAAATCCGCTTTCAGGATCGCAGATGGCGCCTTAAAGCCAGAGTTTGATGTTGGAGACGTAAAGGCAAGTTGCTGGCCTTTGATATCTTCAACTTTATCAATGCCACTTCCAGGATAGGTGATGATTTCCATCTCATACCCGAAGTTACCATCCTTGGAAGCCATGATGGTGAACGGATTAAAGCCCGCACAGTTCACAGCCAGAGGGTTTGAACCTGTATTGAAGCCCGCGATGTGCAACCGACCAGAGCGCATTGCTTCAATCTGGGCAGCGTTACTCTGAACGGGGAAGAAGACGACACTTTTACCGGTCACTTTTTCCATATGGTCCAGGAAATCACTCCAAGCTTCTTTGTAGACAGCAGGGTCTTCAACGGGCGTGTAGGCAAACACAAGCGTATCCGGATCCAGTTGCTTGGATGGATCGGTTGGTGTATCCGCAAGCAGGTCACCATCACGATCACAGAAGCGCGCATCCAGCGTACCACGCGGGCAATCTTCCGCTGCTGCTGTACCGCTCATAAAGGTGGATGCAATCAAGGCGCCAGCAGCACCCATCAGAATTTTCCTGATCATATTTCGTCCTCCCAAGTTTCGAAATGTTTCAGTTTTATTTCATTTTAATGACAAATTCATGACACAGAGAAACGGGCACGACAAGCTTTTTATGTCTAATATCGCCAAGGCCTTATATTTTCTGCTATTCGTAAAGATCAAAAATAAAAGGGAAGAAAAAAATGGGGAAACTGGTCAATTCTGCGGGTGAGATTCCCTTTGGCATTTTGAAAAAACCAGCAGGGGAAATTAACTACCAGGACTACCCGCTTCGCGATCCATTTCGGCGTCTTCTGGCGGTAGAAGAACGTCATCGGCGCTTTGTTCATTTTCATTTTATCGGCTTCACCAGCAAGGCATATATCGGGGGGTGCTCTCTCACGCTTGTCGGAAATGAAAAAACCGCCTTCTTTTATCTGTTTGATCGCAAAGACGGGAGCCTTCTTAAAAAGGGGCTGCGCCTGACGGACCCAGCGGAAGGTAAAATCACCCTCGACCCAGATGACGGAATTTCCTCCCTCTCAAGGCCAGGATTTTCAGTCACCTTCACCGCGAACAAGGATAGCATGAGCAAGTCGCTAACGGTTGATGCGGGAGATGAGCTGTCCCTGCGCTTGAGTTTTAGTGAAACCGAAGATCAGTTTGAAACCTTGCGCCTGACGACCCCAACAGGACCGAACGGCTGGACCTACTGTCAGAAAGTGGCCGGCATCCATGCCCAAGGGGAGCTAACCTTTCAGGGAAATCATATTGATTTATCGTCTCAGTCGCTGACTGCGCATCATGATTTCACTGCCGGGTTTCTGCGGCCTGATACCTTTTGGAACTGGGCCTGTATTACCGGTGTGGATACCACAGGAAACCTAATAGGGCTCAATGTCTCGAATGGGGTCAACGAAACCGGGTGGAGTGAAAACAGGATCTGGATTGATGGCAAAAGCCATGAGGTCGGCCTCTTTGCTTTTACATATGATCCAGATGACCTGGAAAAGCCCTGGTTGATCACATCAGAAGAAGGATCCCGGCTTACATTTACGGCTGAAGGCAAGTACGCGGCAATGAACGATAAGATCCAAACGGCCTTCGATTTTCACCAGCTATTTGGCCATTTCGATGGGATTATCAGAACCAGTTCTGGCGCAGAGATTGAAATTCAAAACCTGCCCGGCTTCTGTGAACGCCAATACGCAATTTGGTGGATTTAAAACGAACGGACTAGACAGACGGCGATTTTTCAGGGAACATTGTCTCAATAATAAGAATAAGGAAACCCTGTGCCTATTCCAGCAGCACTCCAGAGCAACAGAACGTTGCAAGGCGTCTTGTGGATGATCCTAGCGACCCTCCTCTTTGTCGCCATGACAAGTGTCATCCGATATCTCGGCTCCAACATCCCGAGCATCCAAGCTGCCTTTATCCGCTATTTATTTGCGGTTATCATGACCATCCCAGTGATCATTCGGTACTGGCCGTTTAAAATGAGCTTAAGAACCGCTCAACTCTATTCGGCTCGCGCTATTGTTCATGCGGTTGGGGTTATGTTGTGGTTCTATGCCATGGCCCGTATTCCGGTTGCAGAAGTCACAGCCATTGGATACGCCTCCCCAATTTTTGTCGCCATCGGAGCTGCCCTTTTCCTCGGTGAGAAAATGAGGGCTCGGCGCATCATGGGAATTGTTTTTGGCTTTATAGGAACACTGGTTATCCTTCGCCCAGGATTTCAGGATATTAACCTGGGTCAACTTGCGCAGCTTTCTGCCACCCCGCTTTTTGCCATCTCCTTTATTCTGGCGAAAAAGCTTACAGAGACAGAGCGTTCAGTGGTCATTGTGAGTTTCCTCTCAATCGGATGCACCCTAGCCTTGTTGCCCGGTGCCATTTACCAATGGCAAACCCCGTCAATCGAAGAGTTATTCTGGCTGTTCCTGACCGCTTTCTTTGCAACAGTCGGTCACTATGCCATGACACGCGCTATTGAAGCGGCCCCCTTAACAGTGACCCAGCCACTTGGGTTCTTGCAGCTAATCTGGGCAATCATTGTTGGCTATGTTTTGTTTGGAGAAGAAGTTGATCACTTCGTTCTGCTCGGCGGGGCAATTGTCGTCGCCTCAACGACCTACATTTCACACAGAGAACTGAAATCGAGTAAGGCTCCGGGAGATGAATTTGTCAAAAAAGGCAAGTTTCAAGGTGGTACGCACGAATAGCGATTTCCAAATCGAGGCAACCGATCGAATTTTCCGTTCCAAAAAATGAGAAATCAGATCCTCCATTGCGGCAAATCAATGCTGGAGGCTGCGAGTTGAAGTGATATGCGGGTGTCGAATTCTAAATATGGATGGTGAATAACATGACACACGTACCGCACGAACTGGCCGAAGAGTTTCCAGAAGCAAAAGAAAAAATCCAGGAACTCAACAAGACAGACCAGCATTTTGCGAAATTGACTGAGGATTACCACAAACTGAACCGGGAAATTCATCGGCATGAGACTAATGTCGAACCCGTTGATGAGGGGTTCGAGAAGCAGCTTCGCCGGCAGCGTCTGGCGCTATTGGATGAGATCAAGACATATTTCTGATCCCCGAAAAACTCAGATACATTTAGGCCCGGATTTCCGGGCCTAATTCATTTCCGCAATAAATTTTCGGATTAACTCCACGCCTTCTTGATCAATTGTAGACCTTCCAAGCTCCGGCATCATGATCCCAGGATCCGTGCTATCCATCCGAAACAGCAAAATTGATTTTTCAGGCGCACCAGGATGGATATCCACCAGCAATCCGCCTGCTCCTCGGCCAGCTGCAACGGGGGGCTTATTGACGCCCCAATGAACTTCACGATTTTCCTCATAGTTTAAATAAAGACCACTGGTATCTGCAGGATGGCCCGGCGAATGACAATGCGCACAGTTCCCATCAAGATATGCCCGCGCCCGTGCCTGCAAATTCCCGTCATCAGGATTAAAGGGTTCGGGAACCCGAGGGCTTTCCTCCAGATTTTCAGGCCCGCCTTTCAAATAACCGGCCTGCCTGAGGAGTTCCAATTGATTTTCGGATTTCCCCTTTGCCTGTCGGTTAAGGTTACGCACCTTTGGCCCAATTGGTGTAAAAGCCTTGTCCGCGTTTACATGACAACCCTTGCATTGGTTCATGTTGGGAACCGCATAATTAATAATGTCGGATTTTCCATCTGCCCAGACCACTGGAATCTCAAGCCGCTTTCCAGCAACCTTAAGACGGGCTTCGGTCTGCTCTTCATTCCACACATAAGGATAGGCTTTCCACCCATCTCTCTTGTGGATCAACAGACGCGTTTCAATGTAGCGAATATCTGCGTCCGGCTGTTCAAAGCTGGCGGGATAGGCAAAGGTTTTGACAAGGACGGTCCCCACTGGAAATTCCAACACGCCATCCTCCTGATAAGTAGCAGGACCACTTTCCTTCGGGATATAAAGATAGCGGATTTTCAGGGCGTAATCCGTGAAAAGGGGATTATTCAATTCATATAGAACCAGGCCTTCAGCCTGATTTCTGGCTCCGGCATCTTGGAATAAGCCATATTCCGAGAGTGTGCGAGCCGGCTTGGTCGCCAGTAACTTGTTCTGATCAATAGCCCAAACCGACTGAGACGCACCCCCCAACACACTTACTGCGAACAACAGCAACCAAAAGCGGATACCCTTCATTGAGCAACCAGTTCCATGGCAGGTCGTCCGCGAATGGTGACGTCAACCGCGGGCAAAGACGGATAGGATTTGGCATATGGCGCCATATCAAAATCCGGAGAATGGAAAATTGGGGCCACCACATGCATGATCATATTGGCATTCCCATAAGGCTTCACCCCATCCAGATGCGTGTTGTCATGAAGTGCAAGACTGTCTTCTTCGGCCTGCCCAAAGAATAGATAATCCATGAGAGGGAGAACTCCGTCCCACACGACATCTGGTACCGGAGTACCGACCGTTTCCCGCAAAATGGTTCCGAATTGACCGGGGTCTGGATCCATTCCTGATTTTCCGAATTTGTTATGATGGATATGAATTTTTTTAGGAGTCGGTTGATAGTTTTCATCCTCAAACTCGTCCACATAACTGGCAACAACTATATTCACAGTATCGTTGCCATAAAACTCGTTCTCAAAAACCTCCACATTCTCATTAGCCATGACAATCATGCCAGTTCCGCGCGGCACGATACCGACGATATTTCCTTCTGGCGCAAAATTATCCGTATCATTGTCAAAGGACTTATTTCTGAAAAACCGAACATTGTGGCCACCCTGTTTGGGCAGATTTGGTAAATCAAAAACCAGCAGTCCCCCTGTGTTACGGGTCATGACATTATCAAACACATCAGCGCGGTAACTATTTTCGATCTCAAGCCCAGCCACATTAAATTCGCCGCGACTTTTGGTGACAATTATATCTTCGCTTTGTCCGACATATATCCCAGCGTCGGAGGCTCCAATTGCTACACATCCATAAATAAAAACATTTTTGGACTGAACTGGATAAAGCCCATACGCACCGTTTGTAGATTTGGGTCCACCCGTCCATTCAGTGCGGATATTGATCATGGCGATCCCGTCCACACCTTTTGCTTTGACGGCGTCACCTTTTGAATCCTCAACAGCAAAATCTCTCAGCACCACCTGGTCTGAGGTAACCAGCAGCCCTTCTGATCCGCCTTTCTGTCCCTTGAAAGAGAGAATGGTTTTATCCATCCCCGCGCCCTTCACTGTCACATTTGCAACATCGAGGGATAATCCATCGGTTAACTTATAGAAACCGGCTGCCAGCTCAATTGTCTGACCTGGCTCTGCCAGAATGAGCGCCTCCTGAATTTCTTCCTGTGCATTTTCGCTCGGCGATACCCGAATGACATCGTCTGCCAGAACCGGTCCCGACAAAATGATTAAAGCTGTAGCTATAATTCCCAGCATACCCCGCTGCACCCTCAAAAAGGTAGCGGGCATCTTCCCCCTGATAGATTGCATAGGTTTTCTTCCCTATTTATTAGCTGTATTCCCAAATAATAATGGACATATTAGTCTTTTCGATTTATGAGTTATCGTCAAGACAAAATGTGAAAAGTATTCACTTTTAAAAAAAGTATTAAGCTGTATAGATTAAATATGAACAACCGCAAACAGCCCACCCAAGCCCGCTCCAGACAACGGGTGCAAAAAATAATTTCCGCAACTCGAGAGCTAGCGACAACAGCCGAAATCTCCAATATTACGACAAGCTCTATCGCCAAGGCTGCTGGCGTTCCTGTGGGATCTGTATATCAGTATTTTGAAGATAAAAATGATGTTTTACTGGCGGTTGCTGAACAACTTGTAAATGAACAGGACCAAAAATTGCAGGAGCTATATGCGGAAATCAGCTCTCATGCACACTGGCGCCATATTGTGAAAGCTGTTCAACAAGCGTTTATCCGAATAAATAGCGAAGATATTCTTTACCAGCGCCTCAGTCGGGCTCTTTCCTGGACCAAAGAATGGGATCAAATGAATTCCCGCTCCACCAACAAAATGGTCGAGTTTTTTGCAAATTATGGCCTGCTCACCGAACGGGGCTTCTCACCTGCAGAAGCCCGCAACATTGTTCGTGTGATCGTCACCCTGACATCATCCTTGTCCCGCGCGGCCCATGAACTTCCCACAAAAGAGGAAGCTGATAGGCTTTTGGAAGAGATGCCAAAGATGACAATTGCCTATCTGGCAACAATTCTTGGCGACTGATCAACCTCTGCCGATATAAGGCATTGCCGTTGCCATCACAGTCATGAACTGTACGTTGGCATCAAGAGGTAAACTATCCATATAAAGAACGGCAGATGCGACATTGCTCACGTCCATAACGGGCTCGGGCTTGACCTCTAGATTGGCTTGGGGAACGCCTTTTTGCATCACCTCAGTCATATCTGTGGCCGCATTTCCAATATCGATCTGGCCGCAAGCGATGTTAAAGGCCCGCCCATCCAACGACAGGGACTTCGTCAGCCCTGTAATGGCGTGCTTTGTAGACGTATAGGGAGCGCTATATGGGCGTGGTACATGAGCCGAAATCGAGCCATTATTGATAATCCGTCCGCCCTGAGGATCCTGGTGACGCATGATCGAGAAAGCTTCCCGCGCACAGAAATAAGATCCGTTCAGGTTGGTGTTGACCACATTTACCCAGGAGTCGATGGAAAGTTCGTCACACGGAACTGGTGAGGCGCCAATACCGGCATTGTTAAACAGAAGATCCAGCCGCCCCGACTTTTCACGCACCTTTTGAAAAAGCTCAGTAACGCTGACCGGATCGGCAACATCAACACCAACTGCAATTGCACGGCCTGACGTGTCGCCTGCCAGACGAACAGTTTCATCCAATCGTGACAGGGTTCGACCTGCCAGATAGACTGTGTATCCAGCCGCCAGCAATTCCAAAGCGACGGCACGGCCAATACCGGATCCAGCGCCGGTAACAACTGAAACTTTACTCACTTCCATCTCCTTTTAAGCACTCTTACGCTTTGCCCGTTTTTCGGCTTGGCCCGCAACCAGTCGACGCTTGCGAGGAGCCGTCATCCAAACAGCCAAACAAGACGTCAGGCAAACCACTATAGCCAATGCAAACCCCGCCCGATAGTTCCCTGTTACGTCATAAAGATATCCTGTAATCCATGGGCCAACACCTCCCCCGAGCAGTGAGATCATGCTGAACACGCCAAAAATGGCCCCGTATCGCCGTCCCTGAAACAAATCGGCTGGCATCGCCCCAAAAACGGCAGCCATCGCATAACCCAGGCCTCCTTGTGCGATCACCATGAGATACATCATGAAGTGGCTGGGTGAGAATTCTAACACCAGAAGACAGATGTAACACAGGGTGAAACCGCCAACGGAAATGCTCCAAACCCATTCACGACCGATACGATCCGATAAGTGCCCAAGGTAAATTTGGCCAATTACGCCCGCAAATCCAACAAAGCCAAGGGCAAAGGAAGCGTCCAGTTCAGATATCCCGATCTCTATCAGGTACTTGGTTTGGTGAACCTGTACCGCATACCAAACATAAAGGGCACTGCTGGCAGCAAGGCTCATCCACCAGAACTCTTTTGTTTTCAAGGCCCGAGGCAAAGACCAGTCAGTCGCCGCCCATTGATGATCAACAATCGGATCGATATCGGGCGCAGCGGCGGCAGCTGGATCATTGGTTTCTGTCACAACCGTTACGCCATCAGGCTTAAGCCCAAGGGTTGCCGGGTTTCGCCGCTGAAAAACCAGATTAAGAGGGAGGACAATTACCATCAAAAGGATTGCCATAAACCAACAGGCATAACGCCACCCCTCCTCATTGATCATGCTTTGAATAACGGGCATCAGGATAATGGAACCAATCCCAACCCCTGAAAAAGCAATCCCAACGGCAAGACCCCGTCGCTTTTCAAACCAGGTTGGCAAGAACATGGAATGACCGACGTAAGTCATCATGATCCCCGCCCCGACAACCAACAAGCCAAGCGTCGCATAGATATGCCAGGGTTGGCTCGCGTAAGTCGCCAGAACCATTCCCAAACTGACACAAAGAGCAGATCCGGAAATCAGATAGCGACTGTCGACGCTGTCCATCAACCGACCCAGAACCGGGGAAATCAATCCTGCGAATATGAAACCCACGGTGAACGCAGCTGCCGTCGTTGCCCTATCCCAACCAAATTCATTAAGGATTGCTGGATACAGGAGGGAAAAAGCGGTTCGGACGTTGACCCCAATTCCCATGGTAATAAAGACGATTGCCACCACAATCCAACCATAGAAGATCGGCGAGCGCGCAAGAAACTGGTTGAACGGATTGAGCGATCTCTCCCCAACAGACATGAGCGTTTCCTTTTATTATTTTGAGGAAACTGTACCTGAGTTTTAGAAACACTCAAAGCATGTTGATCAGGAAATGTCTTAAAAGATCAGTCTTGGGCCGGTGAAAGTTGAGCCTCAGAGGAGAGGCGAAGGTCCTGACAATTATGGAGATAACCCGTTTTGCGAATAACTTTTCCGTCCCGATCACGCCCCTGACTGCCATAGGCAATACAGTATTTCACATGTGGTTTTTTAGCATTGGCGGCTGCAAACATACCGCGCCACCAAATACTGGAACGGCGGGTAACCCGGGCATTTTCACCACTTGGCAAATAAGTCTGGGACGAATAATCCAGTACATTACAAAAAACAAACTTATCTGCTGCCTGAAACAGACTTTCAGTCACCCAGTAGAGGTCTTCTTCGGGGATGAGATCCAGTACATTGGTTGCAATAACGCCGTCATAAGTTTTGGATAAGGCCTGGTCCTGATCATTTAGGGCAGGGTCATAACAGGTGACCTGCTTCAATTGCCAATAATCACAAAGATTATCCGCCACCAATTGCCCATTCTGGAAAACCTCATCCGTATATTGGCGCCCTTTACCACTTCCAAAATCCAGAAGAGTTTCAGCCTCAGTCGCTCGTGATAATTTTCGGATTGTTTTTGCGTGTTTGAAAACGCCTCGCCCACTGAATGTCTCCAGCGGCGTAAATTTAACAACGTCCCCATCCTTTCGCCGCCATACACCGTCTGAGTGCATCACACGATAGTAGTCAAGTAGCTGCCGATAGCGAGGGCTGGGACTGTCAAACGAATACATACAAATCAATTAGCTACACTAGATCAAACCAAGTCTGGGAGAGATATTAACACAAACTTAACAAATGGGTTGTGATTTTTGTAACTGGACAGCAAAAAAGTGGATGATAGATTGTCTGCGGTTGATTTCACTGCCCCTTCGGCATTCCCAGCAGATAATTCATTCCTAATCTGGAGCTAAAATTGGAAGATGCATCCCGCTCATCGTCAGTCGGTCCCGTTGAACAGGTCATTCTTCTGGCACTGCTCTCCTCTCTTATCGCCCTGTCGATAGACATCATGCTGCCTGCATTGGCGCATATCGAGAACGAGCTGCAATCCAACAGTCCAAATGGGCGTCAATTTATTATTGGCGCCACCTTTGTCGGGATGGCGGTAGGCATGATGCTGTATGGCCCAATATCAGACAGCGTGGGTCGAAAGCCGCCGATTTATGCGGGCATTACAATTTTTCTAACGGGTTGTCTTCTCTCCTTTTTCAGTGAGTCCTTTGCGGTCATGCTGGTCGGCCGCTTCCTGCAAGGCCTTGGGGCTGCAAGCCCACGGGTAGTCTCCATTGCTTTAATCCGGGATCAATATTCAGGACGGGAAATGGCCCGCTTTACCTCTTTGGTCATGACCGTGTTCATCCTGGTGCCTGTGCTGGCACCTGCCCTTGGCCAGTCTGTAATGTTGCTATCCTCTTGGCGGATGATTTTTGGCGCCATGTTCATTCTTGGGACGATCGCAATTTTTTGGTTTGGGTTTCGGCAGGTTGAGACACTCGAACGACCAAGGCGCATCGCCTTTTCGTTTTCCCGCCTTGGCATTGCTGTCATGGAAGTGGTCAAGACACCTGTTTCTCTAGGCTACACACTTGCAACCGGGTTTATCTTTGCGGCATTTCTGAGTTTCCTCAGCATGTCTCAGCAGATCTTTCAGGATCAGTATGGCGTTGGCGAACTCTTTCCGCTTTATTTTGCATCTCTTGCTCTTTCTTTTGGGGGTGCCAGCTTTGCCAACTCAACATTGGTCATGAAACTCGGGATGAAAAGTCTGGTAGCAAAAGCCTTGTGGTCCTTCGTCGTCATCTCCATCTGCTTCCTGATTTATGCTTTTTCAGTCGGTGGGCATCCGCCACTATTCATACTGCTTCCATTTCTGATGCTGGTTTTCTTCTGTGTGGGAATTTTGTTCGGGAACATGAATGCCCTCGCTATGGAGCCGCTTGGTCATATCGCGGGCGTGGCATCTGCTGTAATCACCTCCCTTTCAACCTTTATGTCCGTAATTTTCGGAACCATTGTGGCGCAGTCCTATAATGGAACAATCTTGCCGCTGGTGATTGGGTTTAGTATTTTCAGCCTCACATCACTAACCATCATGTACATCACGAATTCAAAGGTACCTATTACAGAGGCCTAATGGCTCTTGCGATGTTATTTCAGTTACAATAGCTTTCTCAGAATTTGATTTAAAAGGATACCCTGCCATGTCTGTTCGAACCGGTCGCGAGTTCTTGAGTATTCCCGGGCCAACCAATATCCCTGAGCAGGTGCTGAATGCCATGCATCACCCTGCCATTGATATTCATCGGGCAGATTTTCCAGGACGAACTGAAAGCTTACTCCAGAACCTGAAAAACACATTCAAGACTGAAGGACGCACGTTTATCTATATCGCCAACGGTCATGGCGCCTGGGAGGCTGCCCTCAGTAATGCTTGCAGCAAAGGAGACAAGCTCCTGGTTCTGGAAAGTGGTTTGTTTGCGAACGGCTGGGGCGAATTTGGTCGGTCCTTGGGTCTGGATATTGAAATTCTGGCTGGATCCTGGCGGAAATCGGTTGATCCAGACAAAGTCAAAGAACGTCTTGCCAAAGATACTGACCATACGATCAAGGGCATCCTGATGGTTCAGGTCGATACTGCATCTGGGATTTGTAATGATGTTAAGGCCGTAGGAAAGGCTATCAAAGAGGTTGGGCACCCTGCACTCTTTATGGTGGATACGATCGCATCCCTTGGCACCATGGAATTTAAGATGGATGAATGGGGAGTGGATCTGGCTGTTTCAGCAGCTCAAAAAGGGCTCATGTCACCCCCCGGTCTCAGCTTCAACGCCGCTGGCCCGCGTGCCATGGACGTCCACCAAACCGCAGGACTTCGAACCGCTTACTGGGACTGGACTGCCAGAATGGGTGATGCCCATTACCTGAAATATGCAGGAACCCCGCCTGAGCATCTTCTGTTTGCGCTTGAGCAATCTTTTGAAATCCTGAATGCAGAAACGCTTGAGAATTCCACTTTGCGTCACCAATTGCTGGCAGGTGCCTGCTGGGCAGCGGTTTCTAAATGGGCCGAGGGTGGCGTTCTGGAATTTAATGTTCCCGACCCGGCAGAAAGATCAACCGGTGTGACAACGATCCTCTTCAACAAAGGCTACACGCCTGAGCCCCTTTTGAAATATTGTAACGAGAAATGCGGTGTGGTCGTTGGTATCGGCATTGGCGCCCTCGAAGGTTTGGCGATGCGCATTGCCCATATGGGTTACGCTAACGCCCCAATGCTGCTTGGAACGCTCAGTGCAATTGAAATGGGACTACAAGCTCTCGAAATTCCTCATGGGGAGGGTGGAACCAGCGCCGCCATCAAATACTTGTCAGAGAATGTGCCCATTTCGTGATTTCCACCACGTGAAACTCTCTTCTGAAATGAGGATGCCTGACATATGATAAAGGCGTCTTGAAGTGGGAGGATATTTTCATGACAGGAAAATCATCCAAGGATCATGCAGGTGTAAAAATTCCACCGCCGCTCTGCTTTGGGAGCTTTCTGGGGGCAGGAATTCTCATTCAGTCTGACTGGGTTTACGGAAGACTTCCTCCATGGAATGAAGTTATTCTTGGCCTGCTTGTTTTCATTGCAGGCTTCGCCGTCATTCTGCTGGAAGCCTACCGTCATCATCAACACGGCACCAATGTCGAGCCTTGGAAACCGACCACAGAAATCATCACGACAGGTTTCTATAAATACTCCCGCAATCCCATATATGTTGGGATGATCGTATCTTATATCGGGGGTGCGATCATGGCCAACAGTTGGCTGGCAATTTTGTTATTACCCATTCCTATCTGGATCATTCGCTTCCATGTGATAGCCAAGGAAGAGGCGTATTTGGAGGATAAGTTTGGCAAGGATTACAAGGATTATAAGTCTCGGGTGAGACGCTGGATCTAACTTCAGCGTTCCAGCGGCAAGTCACTTAAGCCGGGATAGCTTGGCCGGTCGCTTTTTCAATCAGCGCCTTGGCCACCACCCTTGCGTCCCCTGCCGGATCCTTCGCATAACCGAGTTGCGCAGAGACTGTAGCCCCCTCCTTCACCAACATGAGCTGGCGAGCCAATTGCTCCGGCCTATCGGCATTTGCCTTGATCGCCAAATCTGCCAAATAGCGAACTATCGTTTCCTTATGCTCTGCTGCTTTTAGATGGATCGGATGAGTGGCTGCCCCATATTCACCAGCTGCCCGCATAAACATACAGCCGCAGAAATCGGGCTGTGCAAACCATTCACGCAATACATCAAACAGAGCAAGCAACTGACCGGCAGGAGTATCTGCCAGTTCAGCAATCCGGACAAACATCCAGTCCCGAAGCTTTTGATCCCTAAGCTCCAACACAGCCAGGATCAAATCCTCTTTCGTTCGAAAGTATTTGTACATGGACGTCTTGGAAATTCCGGTTTCCAGCGCCAGCAAATCCATACCGGATGCCTGATACCCATTCCGGTTAAAAATTTTCAAAGCTTGTTCCACCAGTTCATTACGACGGGATGGGCGCATTCTTTTTCCTTAAGTAACAGATCTGTTCTCTAAACCAAATTTACAGAACTTAAGTCAAAGCCAAACTGAAATATCGAAATACGTGACTTCTATCACAAAACCAACCTGTTTGGGAAAATTCTTATTGATAAATGAACAGATCTGTACATTTTATTTAAAGTGAACAGATCTGTAAACTTTAGAGAAGGAAATCAAAATGACCCGCCCTCCCCTTCCTCCCTTTACCGAGGAAACAGCCAAACAGAAGGTCCGAGCAGCGGAAGATGGCTGGAACAGCAGAACCCCTGCCAAGGTTGCTCTCGCCTATTCCGAAAATAGTGAATGGCGCAATCGGGCCGAAATTTTTTCAGGACGGGAGAAAATTGAAAAATTCCTGACCCGGAAATGGGATCGGGAGTTGGATTATCGCCTAATTAAAGAACTTTGGGCATGGAGCGAAAACCGCATCTCTGTCCGATTTGCTTATGAGTGGAGAGATGACAGTGGGCAATGGTACCGATCTTTCGGAAATGAAAATTGGGAGTTTGACGAAGGTGGTTTTATGCAGCGCCGCTTTGCTTGCATTAATGACAAACCTATCAATGAGACTGACCGAAAATTCCGTTGGCCAATTGGGCGTCGCCCAGATGATCACCCCGGCCTGAGCGATCTCGGCCTTTAACCCCAACCCCTTCACAACCCTCTAAACAGGAACACAAAATGCAAAACTCAGCTCTTACGCAAGGCGCACATCATATTGGACTGACAGTTCCGGACCTTAATCAAAGCAAAAATTTCTTTCTTCAAATCCTCGGCTTCAAGCAGGTTGGTGAAGTCCCAAGCTATCCAGCAGCGTTTGTTTCCGATGGCATTACCATGATTACGCTATGGCAGGCCGTAGATCCAAAAGATGCAATTCCATTTGATCGAAAAAACATCATTGGCCTGCATCACCTGGCCCTGAAAGTTCCCTCATCTCAAGCCCTGGAGCGCCTGTACGCGACGCTGCTGAACACAGCCGACGTAGAGATTGAATTCGCACCACAAAACCTGGGTAAAGGTCCAACACAACATATGATGATCTATATCCCGGGCGGGATCCGTCTTGAACTTATCGCACCTGCAGCCTGAACTGATACCAGAGAGACCCCAATCATGTCTGATCCCAAGTCCCCAAACTTTGAAGATACGCCTGAAAACGCGCCCCTGCATGAAGGGGAGCTCTCCCTGCAAGCACAGCAAGGTGCTTACAATGTCCGAAAATGGGCTACGCGTGCAATTTTCAACTACCTGCCTGACCAGCATCGGAATTTCTATGAACAACAACCTTTCCTAATCGCTAGTGCGCTCGATCGACAAGGGCAACCCTGGGCAACCATCTTAAGCGGTGGCGATGGGTTCGTGACCTCCCCAGAGAGGGATTTGCTGGAATTGAGAGGTGATATTTTTAAAAACGATCCTTTGGAAGGCGCCATTGCCGAAGGAAGTCAAATGGGCATCCTTGGTATTGAGCTTCATTCTCGTCGCCGTAACCGGGCCAACGGCATAGTCCGGAAGATCGACAAAACCCGTTTGTCTTTTGAAATTCGGCAAGCCTATGGCAATTGCCCGCAACATATTCAAACCCGTCAACTGGTTCCCTCGCCAGATCACGAAGCAATACAACCAACACCGGGAACCCAGTTAAACCCTAGCCAAATCAATTGGATCTCCCACGCGGATACTCTGTTCATGGCAAGCGGCTTTCTGAAAAATGACGAGGACCCAAGATATGGAATGGATGTTTCTCACAAAGGAGGAAACCCAGGCTTCGTTCACGTTCTAGATGACAAGACACTTCTGCTGCCAGATTACCCAGGCAACAACCTGTTCAATACACTTGGAAACCTATTGCACTATCCAAAAGCCGGATTGTTATTTATCGATTTCAAAACGGGGAGTTTGCTGCAGTTGACAGGCAACGCGCAGACAGACTGGAACAGTCCGTATCTCAATGACTTTCAAGGAGCCCAAGCCGTGATCACTTTTACAATAACGGAGCTCTATGAACGTCCCTTCGCCCTTCCGCTGAGGTCACCGGACTGAAAATTGTTATTCTGTGAGCAAATGGCTACCCAACACCAATAACGCGAGATAAACTCTTCTTCATCTGACGTGAGGGAGAGGATATGAAAGCGCATTTTACAAGGTTTAGCCAGTATAACCGCTGGGCTAATCAAACCCTATATGCAGCCGTAAAGGAGTTGAGTATTGAAGAACAAAACAGGGAGCTTGGGGCGTTTTTCGGCACCGTGATTAACACACTCAACCATATATTGGTTGCTGATCTTTTCTGGCTGGAAAGGCTGGATGGGCAGGGTCCAAAACCTGAAGCACTAAACCAGATCCTGCATACAGAACTTTCAGACCTTGAGATGCACCGGGCTGAAATTGATGAAAGATTAAGTAGGTATGTTCAATCCCTGAAAGAAGAAGAACTCACAGGGTTTCTGGATTACCAAACCACGTCAGGAATACCTTGTCATGACGGAATTTCAGATATTCTCAGCCATGTCTTCAATCATCAGACGCACCATCGGGGGCAGTGCCACCATATGCTCAGTCAGCTTGGCAAGTCACCGCCCCCGTTGGACATGATCTATTTCATCAGAAGCTTAGGCTAGGCCTTGGCGCTCGGACGGGCTGAAACTTCATCGTGCCAGCGCTTCAGGTTAGGACAGTTTTCGGGAATGGCTTGCTTCATCATTCCAGCAAAATCAACCGCCACCAGAGCATTGACATCTGCGACGGTATATTTGTCACCGGCCACATACTGACTGTTTGCCAAAATAGCGTCCAGATCTTCAAAGAAGTAACCGATCCGCTCTATACCCCGTTTTCCAAGTTCTTCAATCTGAGCGAAGTTGCGAGGTCCGGTTAGCGCCCTGTTTTCAAAATTCGGAATTGAATTTCTGACCGCCTCAGCAACGGCCATATACCCATCGACCTCAATCATCCGAAGCCGGTTGGTCACAATCGCCCGCTCTTCCGGCGTATCTCCAAAGAGAGGAGGATCTGGATATAATTCTTCCAAATAACGCTGGATCGCTTCACTTTCAGTCAGAACGACGCCGCTATCCAGTTGTAAGGCGGGAATTGTCAGCCTTGGGTTGATGGAGGAGAATTCAGGATTAAACTGCGCTTTTTCCCGAATATTAATCTCTTCCCGGTCCAACTCCAGCCCTTTTTCCGCGAGGAAAATACGAACCCGACGTGGGCTTGGCGGTCCGGCCATATCATATAATTTCATTGGTCCCTCATAATCTGATGATTACTAAAGAACGCCCCACGCGTTCCTACCACATTGTCACTTAAAATACACCTGTTTGCTGGACGATCACACATCTGTGTCTACTGCGTCTATATCCAACCAAAAACTCCCATCCGCCTCGCGCTTTACATACCCCGCTGAGGGAGATGCAAAGTGGGTTCCAAACATCAACGTTTCTGTATCTGCAAGGCCTTCCAAAATACCTGTCCGCGTTCGAATAGCGGCGTCCTTGTCTGCATCTGCACTACTCGCCCAGTCAAGTCGTGCCATCTGACAAGGGTGATGCATGGCATCGCCCGTAATATATGCCTCTTGCCCTTTTGATGAGATCCGGATACTGACGTGCCCTGGCGTATGGCCCGGCGTTGGCACCAATTTGACCTGATCACAGATTTCGGCGTCTACACGCACCAGGTCAACAAGCCCGGCATCAAAAACCGGCTTAACGGAATCGTCAAAAGCCTCCCCATATTTATCACCGTCCCCACCATTCCAATGCTCCCATTCCTGATCTGCAATCAGATAGCGGGCATTGGGAAAAGTCGGCACCCATTCTCCTTCCACCAGCATGGTATTCCAGCCCACATGATCCACATGCAAATGTGTACACAGAACTGTATCGATCGTGTCAGGAGGATAGCCGGCCGCTTCCAGATCTTTTAAAAAACTGGTCTGCAGGTTGTTCCACCCCGGGATTTCCCGCTCTTTATCGTTGCCAATGCAGGTATCAACAATGATCCGCCGATCCCCCGTATCAATCACCAGGGCATGAACACTCATGATCAAACGACCCTTTTCATTCATGAAGTTTGGATACAGCCAACGGATGGGCAAGACTGCATCCGGAGCTGCATCTGGCAAAATAAAACGGGTACCCCCGACCATTTCCAGCTCGACAATCCGCGTGACCTTGACGTCACCAATTTGCCAGGTGTTCATTTCGTCTCCCCTATTCTTTTTGTTTTTTATCAGGTTAAACTGAAGTGAAGCGAGCGACAAGAGAGAGACTTTTTATTCAACGATAGTTTGCTCTATACTGGCAACAATTCTATTTGACGTGAGACTTCCCCCAATGCTGTATTGTTTCGACCCCACCCCCACTCCTGTTGTTCCTGTAGAGGGAAATGATGCGCTCTTCCCGGTTCATCGGATCTATTGCGTTGGCCGTAATTATGCCGAGCATGCCTTGGAGATGGGCGGAAACCCGGATCGGGAACCACCTTTTTTCTTCTCCAAACCAGCGGATACAATTGTTCCATCAGGTAGTCAGCTCGCGTATCCACAGGCGACAGAAAACTTTCATTTCGAGATGGAACTGGTGATTGCCATTGGAAAAGACGGAAAAGATCTTAAGGCAGAAGAGGCCGAAGATGTGATTTTCGGTTATGCCGCCGGAATTGATCTAACCCGGCGTGATTTACAAGCTGCAGCAAAGAAAGCCGGCCGACCCTGGGATACGGCTAAAGGCTTCGACTATTCGGCTCCATGCGCTGCGATAACCCCAAAAGAACAGACTTCAGATATCGAGCAAAGCCGTATCTCGCTTTCTGTTAATGGTGAAGTGAAGCAGGACGCAAAAATTTCAGATATGATCTGGAATCCCTTTGAAATTGTCGCGCATCTTTCCCATTTCTATACCATAAAGGCCGGAGATCTGATTTACACTGGAACGCCGGCAGGGGTTGGGGCACTTAATCCTGGTGACACTGTTGAAGGTAAGATAGAGGGCCTGTCCCCCATAACACTGATGATCGTGTGAAGGAGCTTTCTGATGAAACGCCTAATTCCAGCCTGTCTTGGCAGTTTATTAATGCTTAGTGCGACAGCCCAAGCAGGAGATATCTATTCGACTTTGACACCCTACAAAGCAGAGGACTGCAAACCGGTTGTCGACGATTACCTTGAAAAGCACAGCATCGATCTGGATAAAATAACCCGCACTGAATATGTCACAAACTACGTGAATGGAAGTGATCACGGTGAGGTCAAGGAATATGAAGCCTGGACAAGCTTTTCAACCTGTACAGGCAATCTGGTCATTCGAATGAACGAAGCCTGCTTCATCCAAGCGGATTACGCGACTTCCGAATGTAAGAGTAAAGGCCTTCCCAAGCGCTAGAGACGTGGCTCAAGCCCGCCGGTCTTGATAATAAAATCTGCGACTCCGGCAACCCCGTCGCCTGCCTTGATATTTGTGAAGACAAACGGCCGCTCACCCCGCATTTTTTTGGAATCCCGGTCCATTACACCCAGGTCTGCGCCAACTAATGGCGCCAGATCAATCTTATTGATCACCAACAAGTCGGACCGCGTAATGCCGGGCCCTCCTTTGCGCGGAATTTTATCGCCTGCGGAAACATCAATCACGTAGATGGTGATATCTGCAAGTTCAGGGGAAAAGGTGGCGGCCAGGTTATCCCCACCACTTTCAATCAGGATCAGCTCCAGGCCCTCAAATGTCTCATTGAGATCGGCAACCGCCGCCAAATTGATAGAGGCATCTTCGCGAATAGCCGTATGGGGGCATCCCCCTGTTTCAACGCCCAAAATGCGATCAGGAGATAAAGCCCCCGAACGGGTCAGGAATTCCGCATCTTCACGGGTGTAGATATCGTTGGTAATCACAGCGACATTATAATGGTCGCGAAGATGTTTACATAAGGCGTCTGTAAGCGCCGTTTTACCGGAGCCAACCGGTCCCCCGATACCAACGCGCAAAGGACCGTGAGCTGCTGCTGTCATGATCTAAATAACCTCGTATACTGTGTTTCATGATTTGCGGAACACCAATCCACCATGAGGGTGGCCGTTCCCAAGTCTTCTAAAGTCGCAAAAAGAGCTGCCTGAACCTCTTCGGCACACTTGTCAGAAAGAGACGCGATTGCCTTTTGCCCGTCCGTTTGTCCAAGCGGCACAATTCGAACCGCAGCCGAAACTAGGTTAGAGACAAAACCGTGCAGATAGGCCATCAAAGCTGGCTCTAGTGGAATGTCCTTCCCCGCGGCCGCCGCTCCAACCGCGACGGGATAAGCAACAGGACCATTCCAGACTTCACGGAGTTGCTGGAGCGCGAACGCCGGAAAAGCACTATCCGTAATTGTCAAAAATGCACGGCCTTGCGCTGTGGTTTCCAGCTCCAATTCCTTGGTGGGTCGATTGGCGTAGGCAAGCTCTGCAACCTCCCGCAATTTTTCGAGATCAGCTCCAGCAATGGCGCGGTAAGTTTCCGCAAACAAAATCGCATCTGAATGACCTGACCCATAGGTCACGATGTCGGAAACCCACTCCACCAAGCTGTCTTTATCCCGGACAAACCCAGCCTCGACTGCATACTCAATTCCATGGCTATAGGTATAAGCCCCAACTGGATAGGAAGGGGACATCCAGGACATCAATTCATAAAGTCCGGCCAGTTTCATGACGCCAAATCCGTTTTATCAGCTGCCCCGTGAGAATGGGCGTGCCCATGGGAATGACTATGAGAGTGAGAGTGACTGTGGGAGTGGGAGTGAGAATGGCTGTGACCATCTCCATGATCATGCCCTTCCGTTTCCCCGTGACCGTAAGCACCTCCTTCAGGATTAAAAGGAGCTTCAACCCTTTTAGGTTCCGCCCCCAGGATCACCAGCATTTCCTCAATCACATGATCCTGACGAATTCGGATTTTGTCACCCATCAACTGGGTTGGAAGATGTCTGTTCCCCAGATGCCAGGCAACACGGACAAGCTCCGCCGTATTTTTACAAGTCACATCGACAACTGGCTCAGGCGCGGCCTTAACCTCGATGCCCTCATCTGCTGAGAGCTCCAAAATATCGCCATCCCGAAGAGTGGCAACGTCTGCGAGGTTCAATAGAAAGGGCTCTCCCTGATCTGTTTCAAGACGGATCCGACGGCGACGCCGACTGTCGAAATCAAGCGTAACAGTTCCGATCAGACGCCCATTAAATTTCTCAGGCGCTTTAATAACTTTAAGTGCTGTCTTCATGCCTTAGTACATAAAATAAAGCTGCGACATGGGAAGGCTGGTGGCGGGCTCGCAAGTCAGAACCTCCCCATCCGCTTTCACAATGTAAGTTTCTGGATCGACCTCCAGCTCCGGTGTTGCATCATTTAGCAACATGGCCGCTTTACCAATTCCACCCCGAGTATTCTTTACTGGGAGCAACTCACGCTCCAGCCCAAGGCTCTCTCCAAGCCCAGCCTCAACAGCATACTGGCTGACAAAGCTTACAGAACTTGCAATCAGGCTTTTACCATATGAACCAAACATAGGACGATAATGAACAGGTTGTGGTGTTGGAATGGATGCATTTGGATCCCCCATCGGGGCCATTGCAATCGTTCCGCTTTTAATCACCAGGTCGGGTTTGACACCAAAGAATGCAGGTGACCAGAGGGTTAAATCCGCAAGTTTTCCAACCTCAATCGAACCAACATAGCTATCGATCCCTTGCGCAATGGCTGGATTAATTGTGTATTTGGCGATATAGCGCCGAACCCGGAAATTGTCATTATCTCCAGTCTCTTGCGCCAATCTTCCCCGCTGTTTTTTCATCTTGTCGGCTGTCTGCCAAGTCCGGATCAAGACCTCGCCCACCCGGCCCATGGCCTGACTGTCAGACGAGATGATCGAGAAAGCCCCCATATCATGCAGAATATCTTCCGCAGCTATTGTCTCCCGACGGATCCGGCTTTCGGCAAAGGCTACATCTTCTGGAATATTGGGATCCAAATGATGGCAAACCATCAACATATCCAGATGCTCGTCAATTGTATTTACGGTGAAAGGCCGTGTTGGATTGGTTGAAGAGGGAATAACGTTTCCTTCGCCAGCGAGGCGAATAATATCCGGTGCATGACCGCCGCCTGCGCCTTCAGTATGGAAGGCATGAATGGTCCGGCCCTTGAACGACGCGATTGTATCCTCCACGAAACCGCTTTCATTAAGCGTATCTGTGTGGATCAGCACCTGCACATCCATCTCATCCGCGACGGACAGGCAATTATCAATAGCGGCAGGTGTGGTTCCCCAATCTTCATGCAATTTCAAGCCACAAGCGCCAGCCTGCACCTGCTCAATTAGGCCATCAGGTAGACTGGCGTTTCCTTTGCCAAAGAAGCCAAGGTTCATCGGGAAAGCTTCCGCTGCCTGCAGCATGCGACCAATATGAAAGGCCCCTGGCGTACAGGTCGTTGCGTTGGTTCCTGTTGCCGGTCCCGTTCCACCGCCCATCATGGTTGTGACACCACTTGCCAATGCTTCTTCGATCTGCTGCGGACAAATAAAGTGAATATGCGCGTCAATGCCACCCGCTGTGAGAATTTTCCCCTCACCCGCAATAATCTCTGTCGAAGGACCAATAATGATCGTGACGTCCGACTGAATGTCAGGGTTCCCGGCCTTACCTACGGCCGCAATCTTGCCATCCTTGATCCCGACGTCCGCTTTCACAATTCCCCAATGATCAATAATGGTGGCATTCGTGATGACCGTATCAACTGCGCCGCCAGCACGGGTAACCTGGGATTGTCCCATCCCATCGCGAATAACTTTACCGCCGCCAAATTTGACTTCTTCGCCGTAGGTTGTGAAATCCTTTTCCACCTCAATGATCAGATCTGTGTCTGCAAGTCGGACTTTGTCTCCGACAGTGGGGCC
This sequence comes from Sneathiella limimaris, assembly GCF_012932565.1. NCBI lineage: Bacteria > Pseudomonadati > Pseudomonadota > Alphaproteobacteria > Sneathiellales > Sneathiellaceae > Sneathiella > Sneathiella limimaris. The sequence continues at coordinate 1,153,470 of NZ_JABBYJ010000001.1, read as the reverse complement.
GAACATGTTGGCATAGCCGCGTCTTGAAATTGTAGTCGCCATCTTAGTTCTCCCCCAGTGGGCCCATGACGTCCCCTCTAAACCCGTAGATTGTCCGCTTGCCACCAATTGCCGTTAAATTGACTTCCCGCTTTTGACCGGGCTCAAATCGAATGGCCGTTCCTGCCGCAATGTCCAGTCGGAAACCCTTGGCCTGATCGCGATCAAACTCTAGCCCGGCATTGACCTCAGCAAAATGATAATGACTGCCCACCTGTACCGGGCGATCGCCTGTGTTGGCAACTTCAAGGGTTTTCTTCTCGGCCCCTGCGTTCAGTTCAATGTCCCCTTCAGCGGGAATGATTTCACCTGGCTTCATCTTGACCCCCTTTAGCGAACCGGATTATGAACAGTGACAAGTTTGGTTCCGTCCGGGAATGTTGCTTCCACCTGAACCTCGTGCAGCATGTCGGCAACGCCATCCATGACCTGAGATTTGGAGACAACCTTGCCCCCTTCACTCATCAGATCGGCAACCGATTTCCCATCACGGGCCCCTTCAACCACATAGTCTGTGATCAGCGCAATCGTTTCCGGATAGTTCAGCTTGACCCCACGCTCCAGCCGTCCGCGGGCAACCATCGCCGCCAGGGAAACCAGCAACTTATCTTTTTCTCTCGGTGAAAACTGCATCCTTTATCCCTCTCATACTTCCCATACGGCAGGCATCGCCATGGTCAGTCCCGTCATTTTTTCCCGTAAGGCTGAGACAATCCCAACTATAGATTTTCTCAAGCGATAGGGGTCTTTGTCCAGCCCCCGAATAACCAGCGGCCCTTTATCCAAAACGGTTAAGCCGAACAGGCTTTCCATGCCGGCTAATTTATCCCGCAATGGATCTCGCACCTCCTCAACACCATCAACATAAGCAATGATCGTTGTCATCGCCCGCGCACCAGCCAACAAGGCCGGGCGGCTCAAAACTTCCTGCATCAATCCGTCAAATCGAAACCGGTCGAACCAAATCAAGTCTCCATCAAGGCGAATTTTCCAGCCATCGCTCAGAGCCGCTTCAACAACCGTCTCGCCGTAAGCCTCGCGTCCAAAGACAGTTGTCTCCAACGCGAGTAAACGAGAGCTTGACGTCAAGTTCACTTCATTCATCCGCTGCAGGCGCGCCCGATTGAACAGAATTGTTTCCTGCGGAAGCCACTCGAGGTAACTATCAGCGGCCAAATCCAAACGTCCGTCAATAACCACATCCGGCCCAACGGACTTGTATATTTTTTCAGCCGCCTGCCCCGTTACAGTGAGCGCCGCCCCGGCCTCCAGCGCAACCTCATAGGTCATGTGATCACCGCCAGTTAGCCCACCGGCGGTATTGATGAGAACAGCCTCCGGCATATGCGGATTATCAATACTTGGAAATCGAACGCGACCACAGCCAGATTGAAAAAGATGATCGATCGCATTGTCCTCTCCATCCTTTCGGAAGGACATTTCCACGCGGCCAACAGAACGGACAAGCTTTGATGTGTCCAGTTCCTCAGACGGTAAGATACTTACGAACGACACTTTCCTGCATATCCTTCTTCAAGCCCTCAAGGACAATTTCCCCCCGATCCATCACCGCAAATCGGTCGGCCAGATCACGGGCAAATTCAAAATACTGCTCTACAAGCAAAATTGCCATACCTCCTTTGTCCCGAAGCATGGAAATAACGCGGGCAATATCCTTGATGATTGATGGCTGGATACCCTCGGTTGGTTCATCCAAAACAAGAAGTCGGGGTTTCGTCACCAGCGCCCGACCAATGGCCAATTGCTGTTGCTGCCCCCCCGACAGGTCACCCCCTCGGCGGCCTAACATGTCTTTTAACACAGGAAACAGGTCAAAAATCTCTTCATCGATTTTACGTTCTGAACGGGGAAGGCAGGCGAACCCGGTCTTCAGGTTCTCCTCCACCGTCAGCAAAGGAAAGATATCTCGCCCCTGGGGTATCACGGCGATCCCACGCCGCGCCCTGTCCGATGCCCCAAGGGACGAGATATCTTCTCCCTCCCAGGTGATCGTCCCTGATGAAATCGGGTGTTGACCCACAACTCCCCTCAGTGTGCTGGTTTTGCCAACACCGTTCCGTCCCATCAAAGACGTCACCTCTCCCATGTTCACTTCAAGAGAAACTTTGCGAAGCGCCTGGCTGGCGCCATAGAAAAGATCAATATTTTCAACTTTCAACATGATCAGCGCCCCAAATAGACTTCAATAACTTCTGGATTTGTAGACACTTTGTCCAAAGACCCTTCAGCCAGCACACTGCCTTCATGAAGGACGGTTACCCGGCATTCAAGGGAGCGAACGAACTCCATGTCATGCTCAACCACCACAACGGAATGATTGCGGGCAATCACCCGAAGAAGATCAGCCGTCTGAACCGTTTCGGCATCCGTCATTCCGGCAACAGGTTCGTCCACCAACAATAGTTCTGGATCCTGCATCAGCAGCATCCCGATCTCTAACCATTGCTTTTGCCCATGAGATAAGTTTCCAGCCAACCAGTCTTTTTTCTCCGTTAACCGGATCGTCTCCAGCACTTCCTCAATGCGGGCAAGATCTTCACTCGATAAGGATGAAAAGAGAGACTTAAAAGGTGACTTATCGCATTTCAGGGAAAGCTCCAGATTGTCAAAAACCGTATGGCTTTCGAAAACTGTTGGCTTTTGAAACTTTCGGCCAATTCCCAGATTAGCAATTCGGGCTTCGTCCATTCGTGTGAGGTCTACAGTATCGCGGAAGAAAACTTCCCCTTCATCTGGTCTCGTTTTGCCAGTAATCACATCCATCATGGTCGTTTTACCGGCACCATTAGGACCAATAATTGCCTGCATTTCCCCTGGGCGAACCGTAAAGCTCAGGTTATTAAGCGCTTTAAATCCATCGAAGCTGACGCTCACCCCATCTAGATACAGAATAGAGGTTTCTGAGCCTGATTTTTTTTGCGTGAGTTGCGGTTCCATCAGACTTCTCCTTCTTTCAAAGTAGAAGCTGCCGGTTTAGACGAAATTTTGTTCCTGAACTTTGCGACAAATTCAGGGACCGTTCCGACAATACCTTTTGGCAATACCAAGGTGGAAAATACAAACAACCCACCGAGCAAGTAGAGCCAGGCGTCTGGGAATGCCCCGGTGAAGTAACTTTTCCCCCAGTTCACGAGAACAGCGCCCAGGATTGCTCCCCACAAAGTTCCACGGCCTCCGATCGCAACCCAGATCACAACTTCAATGGAATTCGCTGGCGAAAACTCAGATGGGTTAATAATACCAACTTGAGGCACATAAAATGCCCCCGCGATACCCGCCAACACAGCAGAGATAACAAAAACAGTGAGCTTATAATACTCCACCCGATAGCCTGTAAATCGTGTCCGACTTTCCGCATCCCGAATGGCGATCAAAACCCGCCCAAACTTGGATTGGGTCACAAAGACACAGACAAAATACCCGATGATCAATGCCACAGCCGAGCCAATGAACAGAGCAATTCGCGTCCCATTGGATCTTAAATCAAATCCGAGCAGGTCCTTGAAGTCTGTGAGGCCATTGTTTCCACCGAAACCCATATCGTTACGGAAAAAAGCAAGCAGCAATGCGTAGGTCATCGCCTGAGTAATGATTGAGAAATAGACGCCTGTCACACGAGACCGGAACGCAAACCAGCCGAACACAAATGCCAGAAGTCCGGGCACCAGCATGATCATAATGGCCGCAATAATAAAACTGTCAAAGCCATACCAGTACCAGGGTAGCTCTTGCCAGTTCAAAAAGACCATAAAATCAGGAAGTTCCGGGTTACCATAGACACCCCGATCGCCAATCTGGCGCATCAGATACATTCCCATGGCATAACCACCCAGGGCAAAGAAGGCTCCATGTCCCAAACTGAGAATTCCGCAATACCCCCAGATAAGATCTACACTCAAGGCAAGCAACGCGTAACACAAATATTTCCCGAGGAGACTGACCATATAAGTCGGGACATGGAAGAAGCTGTCAGCAGGAATGAATAAATTCCCGATGACTACGTAGGTAGCGGCGACAAAGAGTATCCCCATAAACACTTTGCCACCGCCAGGAAGGCCCGCCAATAGAGACACAAACGGACCTTTTTCTGTTGATGAATTTTGAAGAGTTGTCATTGGCTTAACCCTCCACAGAACGACCTTTGAGAGCAAACAGGCCTCTTGGTCTTTTCTGGATAAATAAAATAATGGCTACAAGGACAAAGATCTTGGCGAGAACCGCTCCGGAGTAAGGCTCCAGGAACTTGTTCACGATACCAAGACTTCCAGCACCCACGAGGGTTCCCCATAAGTTGCCGACGCCACCAAAAACAACAACCATGAAACTATCGATGATATATGCCTGTCCAAGATTGGGGCTAACGTTGTCAATCTGACTGAGCGCCACGCCTGCCATCCCAGCAACGCCAGATCCCAACCCGAAGGTCATGGCATCAACTTTCGCACTGCGAATGCCCATGGAGTTTGCCATCATTCGGTTCTGAGTTACGGCACGCATTTGCAAACCGAAGAGCGTCCTCTTCAGGACAAGCATGAGGAAGAACAGAACAATCAGAGAGAAGATAATGATTGCCATACGATTGTAAGTCAGGGTGAGACCGCTAGTGATTTCCCAGGCTCCGCTCAACCAACTTGGTGTGCTTACCTCTTTGTTTGTCGGCCCAAATATTGTCCTCACAAACTGCTGCAAGATCAGACTGACCCCCCAGGTCGCCAGCAAAGTTTCCAAAGGGCGTCCGTATAAAAACCGAATAACACTTCGCTCGAGGGCAATCCCAAATATCCCCGAAACAACGAATGCCATTGGAATGGCGACAATTAGAGAGTAGTCCAAAAACCCCGGAATATAGAGCCGGCAAGTTTCCTGAATAACGTAGGTTGTATAAGCACCGAGCATGACCATTTCGCCGTGGGCCATATTGATCACGCCCATCACGCCAAAGGTAATTGCAAGCCCGATTGCCGCTAACAGCAGTACAGAGCCAAGAGACAAACCCTGGAACAGGTTTTCAACCATCCCGAAAGTTTCCAATTGGCGTTCAACAGACGCCAGACCATCCTCGATTGCGTCTTTCAATGCCTTTGCATCAGGAGTAGTGACGTCTTCCATTTGCAAGAGGGTCCGAGAGAAAAGTGCCTTAACATCCGATCCGCCCGTTTCAACCAATATGTCGACGGCCTGAATGCGATCATCCAGTTCTTCCGCCTTGGTCAGTTGAATTGCTGCGGCTGCAGATTGAAAAGCTACACGGACACTGTCGTCAGCCTCTTCCTCGATTAACGACAGCAATATCGGTAGCATTTCCGGATCAGCATTTCGAAACACTTCGTTAGCAGCCGTAATCCGGCGCGCCGGGTCTGGATGGGCCAGATTGAGACGGCCAAGACCCGCTTTAATGGCTCCACGAACTTTGTTGTTAATGCGAATTTTTTTGAAATCAGACTTGTTGGCGTCAGCCACTACGGCACCTGAAACAGGTTCTAGCGCCTTCAAGTTACCCCCCTGCTCTTCCAGCAAAAAAACGGCCTTGTCAGATTTCTGGTAGTAGAGATCGCCCTCCATTAGGGCATTCAAGATAAAGACAGCACGGTCATTGCCAGTACTGGCGATTTCCTCAACGATTTTTGCTTTTTTGGTGAAGTTTCCCTTACCTAGTCCTTGGACCAGTTCCTCTACCGTTGCTGCTTGAGCAAGGGAGGTGAGGCAAACAGAGATCACCAGCAAACAATTTATTATTGTTATTTTCAGTAATTTCATGGGGATTGTCCAGATTAGACTAAAAAGCAGGAGGCGAGAGAAACCCCGCCTCCAACTTACACGCTACTCTTAGTTCATTGGTTTTTCACAACCACCGCAGACATATGGGTATGTCCAGTCTGCGACCAATTTTGCACTTTCTGGAATGTAGTTACTCCATGCATCGCCTTTAACGACACCGTCTGTGCTCCAGACAGTTTCGATCATGCCATCTTCCTGAATTTCACCAATAAGAACTGGCTTGGACAGGTGGTGGTTAGTGTTCATGACAGCAACACCGCCAGTTAGGTTTTTAACCTTCTGGCCGTACATAGCCTGACGAACAGCATCTACATCTGTTGTACCAGCCTGCTTCACAGCCTGTACCCACATGTTGAAGCCAATATATGTGGCTTCCATTGGGTCGTTTGTGACGCGTTTGTCATCACCAATAAACGCTTTCCACTTGGAAATAAATTCAGCATTTTCAGGTGACTCAACACTCATGAAGTAGTTCCATGCGGCCAGATGACCAACCAGTGGCTTGGTATCAAGGCCAGCAAGTTCTTCTTCACCGACAGAGAAAGCTACAACTGGAATATCGTCAGCTTTGATGCCCTGGTTTGCCAGTTCCTTATAGAACGGAACGTTGGCGTCACCGTTAATTGTGGACACAACTGCTGTTTTCTTGCCAGCTGAACCAAACTTTTTAATATCAGATACAATTGTCTGCCAATCGGAGTGACCGAATGGAGTGTAATTGATCATGATGTCTTCTTCCGCTACGCCTTTAGACTTCAGGAAGGCTTCGAGGATTTTGTTTGTCGTCCGTGGATACACATAGTCAGTACCGGCAAGCACCCAACGCTCAACGCTACCACCATCTTCACTCATCAAATATTCAACAGCTGGAATAGCCTGCTGGTTTGGAGCCGCACCTGTGTAGAATACGTTCCGAGAGCTTTCTTCACCTTCATACTGAACAGGATAGAACAGCATGCTGTTCAACTCTTCAAACACTGGAAGAACTGATTTCCGTGATACGGATGTCCAGCAACCAAATACGACGTCAACTTTTTCAACTTCAATCAACTCACGCGCTTTTTCAGCAAAAAGTGGCCAGTTAGAAGCTGGATCAACAACAACTGCCTCAACTTTTTTACCCAGCAAACCACCTTTTTTATTAAGGTCGTCCACCAACATCAGGACAGAGTCCTTAAGAGTTGTTTCTGAAATCGCCATTGTACCGGACAGGGAGTGCAAAACCCCGACCTTAATCACATCAGCAGCGTTTACAGATGGAGCTGCAACCCCCATTGCGCCAGCAGCGATCATTGCCGCCGCCGATAATTTACCCACCATCTTTTTGAGTTTGAACATGTGCACCTCCGTTAGCTATTATTTTTGCACTGCACAATCAAAAGCAAAGGGCGTGCCAACTTCGAAGGCATATATCTTTTTTGATAGAAAGCATTGAAAAATATAGAGAAATATTCGCAACTCTTAATCCAATCCAAGGTTTGCTATCTCAGGATTTCCATTCTCAATATTTTTTTATTGCATAAATTTTAGGCAATTAATTAAAAATTAATACGTTGAACAAATTTTGTGCGGTCCCAAAATAACAAAAACACCTAAAAATTAACCATATTGCGCCGCAACTATAGAATTTCGGGTATTCTCATGAAGACTAATCTGATCTAAACTGTCGGCTCTTTAATGGATACAGCTCAAACATTATTCATTGATCGGCGGAACTGAAACGGTGTGATTGGGGGGCTTTTAAAGCAAACACCAGAATGAATTTTGCTGGCAAAAAGCTAAATAACTACTATCAGGACCCGAAGAAGCTCTCTTCTCGGGAAAAGAAGCTTATTGCCGAGAACAATCGTCTGAAGAAAAGAAATAAGCGCCTATCAACGGCTATGGTTTATCTTGTCGGTCAGGTGGAGAAACGCTTACCCCTCTTGGCGCCCAAATCTGAAAAAGCATCGTCTGCGCCTCCACCGCTTCAGAATACCAGCCCTTCAGCCAAGCCGCAGAAAAACCAGCCTCCTAAAAAAGCACCTCAAAAGCAAAAAATAGTCGGGGAAGCGTGGGAGCCTGAAAAACTTACGTCAACCAAAACTGGGAAACCCACAGAACGGAAGCGCAAACCATTAAGCGAAATTCTGGAATCAACAACCTATAAGGTGGATATTTCTGAGGTTAATTTCAAACCAGAACCTGAAAAAAGAATACCGCTTTATGAACGTGTTCAGCACGAATACGAAGCAGAACAAGAAGATGAGACGCCGGTCACTGAAACTGTAGAGACTACCAATACGCCTGATGTTATCGAAGACGCCCCATTAGTCGCTGAAGATATGGAACATACGCCGGAACTGGATTCAAAAGAGATGAACCTGCTGGCATCTCCTACCTGGGATAAAAAACAAGATGTGTTCCATCCACAGCCTTCAGAATTGGTAACCGAACGGTCTTCCAAAAAAACCAGTGCTCAGGAGGCAGCTGATGCCTATCGCGCGGTTGCCGTTTCATCCCAACCTGTACCCGATGCAAAAATAAGTGACGGTGGCACCATTGAGGACGCCGAGACCGAAGAAAAAGCGCTTGCTGACCAATTGGCCCAGCAGCAAGACGTTCTGAGGGAAGCCATGTTGCGCCGCGTAAACCGGCTACGCTGGTAAGCCCCTTTACAGACGCCTGCTTTTGCCATAACTCAATCCCTGTGTTCCTATTTATTTTAAATTCTTAAGTGTCGTGACTGCCTCTAAAACATATCCAGTCTTATACAGCTTTCGCCGATGCCCATATGCCATGCGAGCCCGAATGATGCTTTTTTATGCAGGGTTAAAAATTGAGCTCAAGGATATCCTGTTAAAAGACAAACCAGCCGAGATGATAAAAGCCAGTCCAAAGGCAACCGTTCCAGTCCTCATCCTGGAGGATGGGACAGTCCTTGAAGAAAGCCGTGACATCATGATCTGGGCGGCCAAGAAAAGCGACCCGAGAAATCTCTATCCAAACGATGAAACGCTCCGATCTGAGATCGATGATCTACTGAATGAGACCGACGGCCCCTTTAAATCTGCCCTTGATCGCTACAAGTATCATGTTCGATTTCCTGAACACCCAAAAGAATATTATCGGGAGCAAGGGGAGCAGTTTTTCACGAAACTTGAGGAGCGGCTCTCTCGCACTCAGTATTTGTTAGGAGAAAACCCAACCCTTGCAGATGTCGGTATTTTTCCGTTCATTCGGCAGTTTGCCAATAGTGACCGAGAGTGGTTCGACCAAGCCCCCTATCCACACTTGAGAGAGTGGCTGGAAAACTGGACCTCCTCTGACGCCTTCAAGCACCTAATGAAGAAAAGGCCTATCTGGAAGGAAGGGAACCCACCGATATATTTTCCCGACCTGACCTTGCCAGAGGCTCACTAATGGACGCGAAATATTTTGGGGAAAGTGATGCCGTTTTCAGTGACTGCGAGACATACCGTTATCGTCTCTGGCGGAGATGGGATGACGGTCCATCCGTAGCATTTTTAATGCTTAATCCATCGACCGCTGATGCGTTTCGAAATGATCCCACAGTTGAACGTTGCCACCGAAGAGCCGTGGCGATGGGCTTCGGCGCGTTAGAGGTTGTTAATATATTTGCCTTTCGCGCAACGGATCCAAAGAACCTGAAAAAAGCAAAGGATCCTATTGGTCCACTCAACGACCAAATCCTGCTAGAAACTGCCAAAAGCTGCGACATGACTATTTGCGCTTGGGGAAGTCATGGCACCCATCAGAACCGGGATCGTGACGTGCGCAAGCTCTTAAAAGATGCTGGGATCAACCCACATATTCTTGCGCTAACAAAATTTGACCAGCCCCGCCACCCCCTTTATGTATCCTATTCTCAAAGCCCAATTCCCTGGACAGGTATCTAAATCCACATGGCCAAGCTCTACTTTTACTATTCGACCATGAACGCCGGCAAATCAACGACGCTCCTACAATCGGCCTTTAACTACGAAGAGCGGGGAATGCAGACCCTCCTGTTGACGGCAGCGCTTGATGATCGATATGGCATTGGGAAAATAGCCTCGCGCATTGGCCTGGAGGCCGAGGCAAGCCTTTTTAGTGACGATACTGATCTCCTTCAACTGACTAAGGACATTCTGGATGAACGCCGCGTAGATTGCGTCCTTGTAGATGAGAGCCAGTTTTTGTCCCGCGATCAGGTGTTCCAACTTTCCGAAGTCGCTGACAAGCTCAAGATTCCGGTCTTGTGCTATGGCCTTCGCACCGACTTTCAAGGCAACCTCTTTGAAGGTAGTCAGCATCTTCTGGCTTGGGCAGATGAACTCAAAGAACTCAAAACTATCTGTCACTGCGGCCGTAAAGCGACCATGGTGATCCGGGTTGGAGAAGATGGAAAACCTCTTGTCGAAGGCGCACAAAAAGAAATCGGCGGCAACGATAAATATGTCGCCCTCTGCCGCCTTCACTTCAAAGAGTCAACTTACGGAAATTAGATCAGTTATGCTCTCTTTTGCGAATATCCACTAAGGCAGCAAAAACGAGGCATATCCATCCGAGAATCAAGCAGATCCCACCAGTTGGTGTAATATTAAAACCAACCTGAATGTCGTACCAAGCGCGGAGATAGAGGGATCCGGAGAATAGTATGATCCCTACAGTCGTGAAAAACGCAGCCAGAGAGGCAAATCCATTTCCATGGCGACGGCGGATCAGAATATCTGAGACAACCAAAGGTAAAAGGCTAAACATTTGATACTGCAAAGCCGTATCGTGAAAGCGTGTGGCCTGCTGATCGCCCATCACAAGATGGGCACCAATAGCCCCTAACACAACGGCCAATGCCCCAAAAAGAGCCGCGAGAACTAGCCAGGGAAACCTCATCTCATCACCTCAATAAAAAAGCCGGAGCATCATAACTCCGGCTTTTTGAATAAGTCTCTTTACCGTTTATGACAAGCTAGAAAAACGATTGAGATGATAGTCTGTATTACCAAACAGCATTTCCAATGTGGTGAGCCGTTTGAAATAATGGCCAATAGAGTATTCATCAGTCATGCCCATACCACCATGGAGCTGAACAGACTGTTGACCAATAAATTTGGCGGCTTTGCCAATTTGAGCTTTCGCAGCAGATACGGCTTTACGAGCGTCATCGTTGTAATCGATATCCAGTTTCATGGCGACCATGTCGGACATGGATTTAGACTGTTCCGCATCCATGTACATATCCACCATACGGTGCTGAAGCACCTGGAACTTTCCAATTGGAACACCGAACTGCTTGCGTGTTTTCAGATATTCGTTGGTAATCTCGTTGGAGGCTGCCATCGCGCCCACAGCTTCAGCACAAAGCGCACCAATTGCCTGATCAACAACTTTCTCAATGATTGGAGCAGCTTTCCCTTCTGCACCCAACAGGTTTGCTGCTGGAACAGACACATTTTCAAACCGGATGTCTGCAGCACGCTGACCATCAACGGTTGCATAGCTTCGGATATCAAGACCTGCTGCATCTTTATCCACGATGAACAGAGAAATACCCTCAGCGTCTAGTGCATCACCAGATGTGCGAGCAGAAACGATGATCTTATCTGCGGTTCCACCATGATACACAACAGCTTTTGTTCCGTTGAGTATGTAGTTGTCGCCAGACTTGCTCGCCGTTGTTTGAACATCATTTAGATTGAAACGAGATTGGGCTTCCGCATAGGCAAATGCGAGCATTGTTTCCCCTTCAATGAGAGAAGGAATGATTTGCTCAATCTGCTCGGCGCTTCCAGCTTCAGCGACCAGCTTGCCGCCAAGCAGAACTGTAGAAACAAAAGGTTCCAGCACCAGACCACGACCCATGCTTTCCATCATGATCATGACCTCAACGGCACCACCACCAAAACCGCCGACCTCTTCTGAGAAAGCCATCCCCAGCCAACCGAGTTCCGCCATGGTTTTCCAATGATCCCGGCTAAAGCCAAGTTCTGTCTGGGAGAGTTTCAGCCGATCTTCCGGGCTATAGTTGTCCTGAACAAAGCGATCCACACTGTCTTTAAGCAGAACCTGTTCTTCTGAGAGTTCAAAATCCATTCTTATTCTTCCTTATAGACCCAAAACCATTTTGGAGATGATATTTCGTTGAATTTCATTACTGCCACCATAAATGCTGGCGGCCTTTAAATAAAGATGCTCGGCCATTGGGCCATGGGCATAGTCTGGCGCAAAATTGAGATCATTACGTCCTTCGCGAACTTCGAGACTATCGTAAGCAGCCCCATACATTCCAAGCGACTCCACAAGTAATTCCGTCAATCGTTGCTGAATTTCTGTCCCCTTGATTTTCAGAAGAGACGGCTCAGCCGTAAGAGTTTCACCCTTTTCGATCTTGGAAAGCATTCGAAGCTCTGTATATTCCAGCGCCATCAGATCGACTTCGATCTGTGTCAATTTGCGCATAAAATCGCGATCTTCGTTCAGCAAACCGCCATTTACCTTTTCCGTGTTTGCAATTTCGCGAAGATGTTCACAGCGGAGTTTTGACTGGGCAACACGCGCAATACTTGTCCGTTCATTACCAAGCAGGAATTTTGCATAGGTCCAGCCCTTATTTTCTTCACCAATACGATTTTTGATCGGCACCCGCACATCATCGAAGAACACCTCATTCAGAGTATGCTCTTTATCCAGACCGATAATCGGGCGAACTGTAATGCCCGGTGTTTTCATGTCGATCAGCAGAAAAGAAATACCTTCCTGTGCCTTGGCATTCTGATCCGTCCGCACAAGACAGAAAATCATATCGGCATGCTGGGCATGGGAAGTCCAGATTTTCTGACCATTCACGATATAATCATCGCCGTCCCGATCTGCGCGGGTTTTCAATGAAGCGAGATCTGACCCAGAACCTGGCTCGGAATAGCCCTGACACCACCAGTCTTCAGAATTCAAAATCCTAGGGAGATAGTAGTTTTTCTGTTCATCCGTACCGAAGGTATAAATAACCGGGCCGACCATACTCACGCCAAACGGCATGGGGTTTGGCGCTGAAGCACGTCCCATTTCCTGAGCGAAAATATACTTCTGAGTCGCTGTCCAGCCGGGGCCACCATATTCTTTAGGCCAGTTAGGAGCCATCCAGCCTTTTTCATTAAGAATTTTTTGCCAGCGAACCTGACCTTCTTTGGTAAAGTGTACGCCGCGACGATACCGTTCTTTCACGTCAGATGGCAGGTTCTTTTCCAAGAACTCCCTTACCTCTGACTGAAACGCCAGCTCTTCATCCGTAAATGATAAATCCATTGGGGTTTACTCCATTATTCTACAGGACATCTAATGCGTCCATTTGGCGCTATGCTAGGCGTATCGCAAAAAGATTGCAAGCACCGGCTAGCAACAGCTCCAAAGTTTTAACCTGCATTTGAAAGGCAATTTGTGATCCCGGGAATGGGTCCACAGAATTTTCACGAGAGAATATTGAAATTTGCCGTCGCGTCACGCTCTATTTGAGAAATCAGACCAACTTCCCATTCCAAATATTCCAACATCCTCTCGCGGATCTTTTCCTTGTTGTCGTATGGCTTATACCATGCATCTTCTGGTGGGCTTAGCTGACCTGTTTCGCCTTCCTCAAGATTAAGGCCGGCTTCTTTCCAAGCCTTATTTCCTCCCGCCAGAACACGAACAATAACCTCAGGCCGAACCGCTTGAATTTCTGGGGCCGCCAGATGGGCAATGCGCTCGTCCTCAGCAGTCAGAATTACCAACCCAACAGGTGGCAAAAGCATCATATCCCGGGGAATTCTGGATCGAATCATCCAATTGGCTCTTGGAATATGGCCAGCCCGAAAAGAAAGAGAAGGTGATAGATCCAACAGAGCAACGGCCTCACCAGATTGTAAAACTGCTGAGAGCTCATGCGGAGTCAGAGTTTCAACACCCGCAACCTCTATTTTTTTCATTGGCCCTGTCTCGAGATCAAAACCAGAGAAATCAGTTACGACAAAAACCTTCCTCCAACCAAGTTGCTTTAGCCAACTCGCCGTCATCAGAGCACGCACCTCTTTATCATCAAATAGGACCAGTGTTGCCCCCCGAACCCCCACATATTCGTCAGTGGCCTGTACCAACTGACCGCCAGGTGCATGCTGCGCCCCGGCGACATGTCTTTCCTCAAACTCTTCTATCGTGCGAACATCCAGAAGAAAGAGAGCGCAATCGGAGTCCTTAAGACGATCCACTCTTGCTTTTTCAACGACCTTAACTCCGAGTTTTTCGGCCAGGGCTCTCGCACCCTGCAGAGATTTTTCGTGCGCTTCCATGCTTGGCGGACCAGCAACTCGATTTGAGCCATGCTCAAGCGAAAATCCCTCCAAATACCAGCCCATAGTGCCATCTTTCAGCGCCATAACCGGATTTTTCACGCCCGCATTAATCAACGACTGAGCCCCGATTATGCTCCGGGTTCTCCCCGCACAATTAACAACGATTGGCGTCGTGTCATCTGCAATATTCTCATGGATACGATACGCAAGTTCCGCTCCAGGCATATCAACACCACCCGGAATACACATCCGTTGATATTCGGAATAAGGACGACTGTCGAAGATTGCAATTTTCTCACCCACTGACAGCCGGTCATTCAATTCAGCCGCTGTAATATGTGGAGTTTCGCAAGTCTGCTCCACAAACTCTCCAAAAGCTTTGCTTGGAACATTAACACCGGAAAAAAGTTCAAAACCGGCATCCTTCCAGGCCATTACGCCGCCCTCAAGAATTGAGATATCCTCATACCCGAACTCGATAAACTTTTTGGCTGCCCGAGATGCGTAATCATCTGCCTCCCCTTGATCCAACAGAACAATGGGAACAGATTTTTTAGGAACCAGACGTTCAACCTCCAGCTCTAAACGGCTCAAGGGAAGCGGCACGGCATAAAGCGGATGTCCCTGGCTATGCACGCCATGCTCACGAACATCAAGAAACGCCAGTTCGCTGGCTGCTATAACCCGTTGGTGAACCTCAGCCGCAGATATGCATTTCACCTGCATTAGCGAGCATCCCGAATATCTACGTGAGCTGGGAAAACTTTCCATTCCTGTTTTGGCTCACTCCAATATCGGCGATTATGAAGCTGCTCCAGCGCCAAGCCATACATGTGAAAATTCAATACGGGCTCCCCCTTCCTAATATGAATGCTGTGAATGTCATCGGCGAGCAGACAAACCCCTTTTCCTTTTTCCACGACAGCTGACCCTTTTTGAGAAACACCAGTTGCAGCTTTATCGTAAAAGCGGTTCTCCTCTTGCCCCTTCAGGCCAACAATCACCGCCCAAGTCGTATGATCATGAGGCGGCGCATCCACCTTTCCATCTGCCACATTTGCATATAAGGCTAGCCCATGATCCTCATCTTCTGACAACCGGTATAGACAACTAGATCTGGGGTCTTCATCGCTTGGTGGTGGGAAATCCTCGAACGAAAATAAATCCTCTTTATTGGCCAGCTTAATTAATTCTGCCTCCACAATTGACAGGGTTTCCTTTGAAATTTCCCGACCCTGCAATTGATCCCGGATCCGACCAACCGCCTGTTGAACGGCTTCTCTACGCTGTTGCTCTTTCGACATTTTGGCTTCCTCTTTTTTCAGAAGTATACACCTTGAGACCGTCACTATTCCACAGCAATAAGAAGTTAAATTGGCTTTACAGGCGCTGCTTGAATGCGTTATGGCCGAGGACTAAATTGTTATACAGACCTTAGATCAACAAAGACAGGCACGAACATGTACATTAATGGCCAGTGGTGTGAAGCCGCCGATAACAGTCGCTTCCCAGTATCTAATCCTGCTACGGGTGACATTTTGGGAGATGTTCCAAACGGTGGTCGGGACGACGTTAAGAAAGCCATTGATGCCGCGGCAGACGCTTTCAAGAGCTGGTCAAAAACCACGGCATATCAACGCTCCCAATTTTTGTATCGGGCTTATACCCTGATGATCGAAAAGAAAGAGCATCTGGCGGTTACAATGACAAGCGAACAGGGAAAACCTCTGAAAGCTGCTCGTAACGAAGTGCAATATGGAGCCGACTTCCTGCTTTGGTACGCGGAAGAAGCCAAACGAATTTATGGTGAAACTCTCCCGGCTCCACGTGGAGACCAGCGCTTTATTGTCCAGCAACACCCTGTTGGGGTTGTCGGTGCCGTTACCCCATGGAACTATCCGATTTCCATGCTGACGCGGAAAATTGCGCCTGCCCTCGCAGCCGGTTGCACAATTGTTTTAAAACCAGCTGAATCTACTCCGCTTTGCGCTGTTGAGATGTTCAAGATTTTTGAAGAAGCGGGCATTCCAGAAGGTGTTGTCAACCTGGTTACTGCAGAAGATCCAAAACCTATCGGTGATGAATTTATCAATAACCCAAAAATCGCCAAGCTAACGTTCACTGGCTCGACGAACGTGGGCAAGATGCTTGCGCAGGGTGCCGCAGCCAACATGAAGCGGGTTTCCATGGAACTGGGTGGACATGCACCATTTATCGTGTTCGAAGATGCAGATCCTGAACATGCTGCGAAGGGCGTATCTCTGGTCAAGTTTCTAAACACTGGTCAGGCTTGTATTAGCCCCAACCGAATTTTCGTTCACAAATCAATTGCAGAGCCATTTATCGAAACACTGGAAAACCGAGTTCGCCGCATGCGTGGTGGCAATGGCATGGAAGATGGGATCAGCATTGGCCCTCTTGTCGGACCCGGTGCAGTTGAGAAAGTTGAACGGCAAGTGAACGATGCCGTTGAAAAAGGCGCCCGTCTCGTCTGCGGCGGACATAGGCTTTTGGACGATGGCTTGGACAGAGGGCATTTCTACGCCCCTACCGTACTCGCAGATGTCCGCGAGGATATGCTGATTTACCGTGAAGAGACCTTTGGCCCTGTTGCTCCTGTCCTGACCTTCGAATCTGAGGACGAGGTTCTCGAGAAAGCCAATGATACCAATTATGGTTTGGCAGCATACGTCTATACACCGAACATTGGCAGAGCCTTTAGGATGTTTGAGGGACTCAAATTTGGCATTATCGGGATTAATGACATTAACCCAACTGCCGCAGCTGCACCCTTTGGTGGCATGAAGGAAAGCGGCCTCGGACGCGAAGGTGGTCATGAAGGGATTGCAGAATATCTGGAAACCAAGCTTGGCGGATTTTCAATTTAAGCTATAGTTCTCCCCAGTAATTTATTACCGGGGAGAGATTAACTTGTTCAAAAAACTTGCGATCCTGATCGTGCTGGTCATCATCGGGCTTGTTGGAGTCATTGGCTACAACACCGTCATGAACACAGCACCGGAGAAAACCGGAACGGCCATCGCGTCGGTTAAGATTGATGAGATGGCCGCTGCAAACAGGCTGGCCGAAGCAGTTCGGATCAAGACAATATCCTACTCCCACGACGCGCCTGTCGAAGCGGACGCGTTTGATGAGTTGCATGCCCTGATCGAAACTTCTTATCCGACCGTTGCCGAGAAACTTGAGAAACAGGTGATTGGCGGCTACAGCCTTCTTTACAAATGGGAAGGCCGGGACCCTGACCTTCCTGCAGCTGTTCTGATGGGACATCTGGATGTGGTGCCAGTTGAGGAAGGAACAGAGCAAAATTGGGAGCAACCTCCCTTCTCAGGCGCGATCGTAAACGGTGCAATCTGGGGTCGGGGTACCTTGGATGACAAGGTTTCTGTCTTTGGTCTGCTGGAAGCTGCAGAATATCATTTGAAGGCAGGCCTAAAGCCCAAGCAAACCATTTATCTCGCCTTCGGTCACGATGAGGAAATCGGTGGCGATCACGGTGCGGGCAAAATCTCTAAATACCTTGCTGACCAGGGTGTTAAGGTTGCTTACACACTTGATGAGGGCATGGTTGTCGTCAACGATATCATGCCTGGAGTTTCCCAGCCTATTGCCTTTATTGCGCTAGCAGAAAAAGGATATCTGACCGTTGAACTAACCGCGACTGCGGAAGGGGGACATTCGTCCATTCCACCTCGCAAGACAGCAGTAGGAAAAATCGCGAGAGCAATTGCGCGGATCGAGGATAACCGTCTGCCTGCCGCCCTGCGCCGGCCTGTTACAGACATGTTTGAAACCCTATCACCCTACATGCCTCTATCCTTAAAAGCTGTGATTTCCAATCGCTGGCTCCTGGATCCTGTTCTGGTTAGCCAACTTGGCAAAGGTGGCGCCACAAATGCAATGGTCAGAACGACTACTGCAGCAACCATTATTCAAGGCGGAACCAAAGACAACGTGCTTCCCTCAACAGCCAAAGCAGTTGTCAATTTCAGGATCTTGCCCGGCAGCACTGTACAAGGCGTTATTGATCATGTGACCCAGGTCGTCGATGATCCTGATGTTAAGATCGAGATCAAGCAAGGGAACGAGCCTTCGAAAGTTTCAGATCATACAAGCGGAAGTTATCGCCAAATCAAAAGAACGATTGAGGAAGTCCTTCCAGATGTTCTGGTCTCGCCAGGTTTGATGCTGGCCGGCTCAGATAGCAAGCATTACGAGGATCTTGCTGAAAACAGCTATCGTTTTATTCCCATGCGCTTCGGTCCAGATGATCTTGGCCGTGTTCATGGCACGAATGAACGGATCCTTATTAAAAATTACGGAGAAATTATCCGTTTCTATATTCGTTTGATGGAAAATACCGGGAACTAGCCTGGATCAACTTCCTATGAAATTCAGGGCCAGTCTTCGATGATGAGGGCTGGTCCGGTGCTCAAACACGTAAATACCTTGCCAGGTCCCAAGGCGCATGCGTCCGTTCAGGACAGGGATTGTCAGCGATACATCGGTGAGGCTGCTCCTGATATGTGCTGACATATCATCTGGCCCTTCCGCCCGGTGATAAAAAGCTGGATCCCCATCTATCACCTGACGCTCAAAATATCCTAGCAGATCGACAAGAACATCCGGGTCTGCGTTTTCCTGTATGGTCAGAGAGGCAGATGTATGCTGAATAAAAAGCGTCAGAACACCTTCGGACAGATTTTGCGATTGTAACCAGTCATCTATCTGACGCGTCACATCCACCAGCGCGCGGCCAGGCGTCCGAACAGATATTTCACCACTAACCTGCAACATTTTGCGCTCCCAGTTTTTGGATCTCGTCTCACTCACAAAATAAAAATTAAAACGTCTCGTCTTGGCACGTTTACATATATCCATACACCCCGGAGATTAGTGATGTCCAACCTTGGAAAAGACGATAAATGGGAATTTTACAAAGATAATAATGCCCGCAAACCCGAGTGGCGATGGCAGCGTACGGCTCCAAACGGTCGTATTGTAGGAGCCTCAACTGAAGGCTATCACAACAAATCGGACTGCCTGGACAATGCAATCCGAAACGGCTTCAACGAGGAGTAAGACAATATCCCTTTTACAGATTGAGTGAGTTGCCAAGCTAAAAAAAGTCGTCATACTGCACATCAAAACAAGAAAGTGAGTGCAGATGACGACAGCTCAGATCCCTGAGGGATATCGCTTATATGAATCCCCAGAAAGATTCCCTGAAAAAATTGGCCCGCTCTATTTCAAACGCGAAGGTGATAAGTACCATTTCGGCTTTCTGGTAGAAAAAGAGCATACAAACGCCAACAGGATTTTACATGGCGGGATGATGATGAGCTTCACCGACGAAATGATGGGACATACCGTTTTTCGTGCGGTCGGCCAAAAGCCATGCGCAACAATCACTTTGAATTTTGACTTTGTCTCCTCTGCCAAAGAAGGGGATTGGGTCGATTTAAAATATTCCATCACCCGTCAAGGAATGTCCGTCGTCTTCATGCGAGGCGAGTTATATGTCGGCGATCAGGTAATCATGACCGCCGACGGGATTTGGAAGATATTTGGTAAATAGAAGCCCTTATTTTCGGCGAACCAGTTTTTTAGGTGGGAGCATATCCTTGAAAACAGGCTCCCGCTTTTCAGCATTTGCGGTTGCGGCCTCAAACAAATCATCTGAAAAGAACATACCTGCCTGCCAGACCGCCATATAGCGAAGGGCGTCATCAACGGAATGATCCCGAGTGTAGTTAAACATCTCTTTTGTTCCGTTGATGGCCAAAGGTGACTTGGCCGCTATCACCGCGGCAATTTTCATGACTTCCGCCAGCATTTCCTCAGCAGTATCGAAAACAGTATTTACAAGACCGCTCTTGGCTGCTTCCTCCGCCATCATCCGGCGCCCTGTGTAAGCAAGTTCCCGCACTAAACCAGATGGAATAAGATGTGGAAGCCTTTGCAAGGTGCCAACGTCTGCGGTCATACCAATATTAATCTCCTGGATACAAAAGAACGCATCTTTTGTGCAGTAGCGCATATCAGTCGCACTCACCAGATCCACACCACCGCCAATGCATCCCCCTTGCACGGCTACAAGAACCGGTAATCGGCATTTTTCAATGGCTGTGAAACTTTCCTGCATCTCCAACACATTGTTCTTCATTTGCTCCCGCAGGCGGCCTCCGTCCACGTCCGATTTCATTTCGGCTGCTAATCCACCGAATGCGCTAAGATCCAGTCCGGCTGTAAAATGTTTACCAGTTGAAGAGATGACAACAACCCGGGCTTCGGGCGTTTCATCAATCTCCGCAAAGACGTCCACCATCTCCTGCCAGAACTCCATCACCATTGTATTGAACTGTTTGGGACGGTTTAACTCAATATGCGCGATGTTATTTTGGATTGTGTAATTTAAGGTCTGATAGGTCATGAGAATTGATCCGCTGTCTTTTTTGCTGTTATTCTGTCGCTCCACACTATGGGGTCATTATAGACTGATCCCTTCCAACCCCGTCAATTCAGGTTTTATGAAATGCGTAATAATTTTAGTTTAGCGATGTTTGAAACTGCGGCAGAGCGACTGGCCCCTTATATCCACAAAACACCGGTCATGGAGCTGCCTCTCAAAAGCGGACTGAAAGCATTTTTGAAACTGGAAAACCTGCAGGCTTCTGGATCGTTCAAGATACGCGGCGCGTTGAATACGGTTCTCTCCCTAACAGAAGAGGAACTAAGGCGAGGCCTGGTAACCGCGTCTGGTGGCAATCATGGAATGGGCGTTGCCTATGCAGGGGCTCTGACCCAAACCCCAACCACAATTTATTTACCTGAGAACACACCCGCCTCAAAAGTTGAGAAGCTCAAGAAGCTAACCCCTGATGTCATTGTAAAGGGCGCAGTGTGGGATGATGCAAATGCGCTCGCACTTGAGGCCAAGGACAAGGAGGGAAAAACATATATCCATCCCTTCGCAGACGACACTGTTATCGCCGGGCAGGGAACTATCGCTCTCGAAACCCTGAAAGCATGCCCTGAACTGGACGTTCTTCTGGTCGCTATTGGCGGCGGCGGATTAATCTCTGGCGTTGCCACAGCAGCCAAGTTGATCAATCCGAACATCAAGATTATCGGCATTGAGGCAACTGGTGCGCCCACCCTTTACGAGAGCGTGAAAGCTGGTGAGTTGGTTACGCTGGATGCAATCACCACAAAAGCTTCTACACTAGCTCCTCGCAGGTCATCTGAGCCAAACTTCAGTTTGATCCGGGAAAATGTAGACAACATTCTTCTCGTTACTGACGATCAAATGACCGATGCTGCCAAATGGCTATGGAATACCGCCGGTATTGCCGTGGAATTATCTGCCGCGGCCGCCATAGCAGCGCTCCACGAAGGCATTTACAAACCCAAGCCGGACGAGAAAGTTGGTGTTGTTATCTGCGGTGCAGGACTTGACGGAATACCCACTTAAGTGTCCTTAAGGCCGCATGAAGGTGTATTGTTCATCTTCATCAAGATGTTCAGCAATAAATTCCAACTCACTGGCGATGTCAGAATTATTCCGGCTGAGCCGGAATATACCAATGGCTTCGGTTACTAATGCTCTTGCGAGCGCATCCTCGCTTAATTTCAGGTCAGCTGCCTTTTGCATCGCTTCAGTAACAGCTATTTTCGCCAGTTCACTTGCGGTCGTCATTCACCTCTCCTTTTTTAGAAAACAAGCTAGAATAAAGTGACCGGAGGTCATTGATCCAACGCAAAGTAGCTGGAATTGAAGCGCAACAACGCTTTGAAGTGCAATAAAAACGGGAATTTGGCATAATTTCCCTTTGACCAGCCTAACCTGTTCAACGTAATTTAATCACAAAAGTCTACAGGGCTTTAGCGAATCTAAAGGGGAGTGAATATGTCAGATTTTGCGTGGGAAAAATCATATCCGGCAGGTGTTAAATGGGAAATCGAAATCGATAAGAAACCCGTTTATGCAATTCTGGATGAAGCTGTCAAAAAATGGCCGGGTAATTTTGCCATCGATTTCATGGACAAAAAAATTACCTATGCAGAGCTTAATAGCCTGGTCAACAAGGCCGCCAAGGGGTTTCAGCAGCTTGGTGTGAAGAAAGGTGTTCATGTTGGCCTCTATCTGCCGAACACGCCTCACTACATTGTTTGTTTCTTTGCCATTCTGAAGGCTGGTGGAACCGTCGTAAACTATTCCCCGTTGGATGCAGAAAGAGAACTTGTTCACAAGATTGAAGATAGTGAAACTGACTTCATGGTGACATTGGATCTAGAGGTCCTATATCCCAATATCGCAAAATTGCTCAGCAAAACACGATTGAAAAAAATCATTGTTGGTAATTTGAAGGAAGTTCTCCCGTTCCCTAAAAACCTTCTATACCCACTGGTTAAATCAAAGGAAATCGCATCCGTTCCGCGGGACAGTCAGCACATTACCTTTAAGCAACTAACGTCCAACGACGGTCAATATGATGCGGTTCCCGTCAAAAATCCTGACGAAAGGATCGCAGTTCTCCAATATACGGGCGGCACAACGGGCCTACCAAAAGGAGCAATGCTGTCCCACACTAACCTTGTCGCCGCATGCCAGCAGTTACGGGCCATGCAGCAAGGGGATGATGCAGTTCTTGTGGATGGATCAGAGCGGGTGATGTGCGTGCTCCCCCTTTTCCATATTTATGCGCTGACGGTTAACATGAACTTCGGAATCGATGGTGGCGCGGAATTGATCCTGCATCCAAAATTCGAACTGGATGCAGTCATGAAGGATCTGGACAAGAAAAAACCAACGGTTTTCCCGGGCGTTCCTACTATGTATATGGCGATTGCCAATCACCCTGAGGTTAGCAAATATGACCTCAGCTCCCTCAAATTCTGTGCATCGGGCGGCGCACCGCTTCCTGTTGAAGTCCAGGATCATTTCCAGCGGGTTACAGGGTGCCGCCTTCTTGAAGGCTGGGGCATGACAGAGACTTCACCAGCCGGCACATCCACACCCATGACCGAAAAACGGGTCGCTGGGGCAGCTGGTGTTCCGGTACCTGGTGTTGAAATTCGAATTTTCAGCGTTGATGACAAAAGCAAGCTTATGCCAACCGGAGAAATTGGTGAAATTGGCATCAAGGGTCCGAATGTCATGAAAGGATATTGGAATAAACCCGAAGCAACAGCTGAATCATTTATCGGTGACTTTTTCCTGACCGGTGATACTGGCTATCTGGATGAAGATGGTTACATGCATATCGTGGACCGGACAAAAGACATGATCACCTCCGGTGGCTTTAACGTCTATCCACGAATTATCGAAGAGGCCATCTTCGAACATCCTTCTGTAGAGGAAGTCACAGTTATTGGTGTTCCAGACGAGTATCGCGGTGAAGCGGCAAAAGCCTTTATTAAACTGAAGCAAGGCGCCAGCGAGTTCTCACTGGAAGAACTTCGTGAGTTTCTGAAAGATAAGCTTGGTAAACATGAGCTCCCTGCTGCGGTGGAATTCCGGCCTGAACTTCCCAAAACACTTGTCGGCAAGCTCTCCAAGAAAGAATTGGTTGAAGAGGAACGACTCAAGTACGAAGCGAAGAATAAAGCTTCTGCTTAAACGACTTTTTCAAAACTCCCGGATGACCTTCCGGGAGTTTTCTTTTAGACTGCAACAATGAGTAAATTTCTCGCTATTGACTTCGAAACTGCCAATTACGGGGCTGACAGTGCCTGTGCGATTGGACTTGTTCGTGTAGAGAACGGCGCCATCGTTGAAGAGGTAAGCCGTCTTATCCAGCCACCCAGCCCAGAGTTTTTTTTCACCCATATTCATGGACTGACATTCGAGGATGTGGCTTTAGAGCCTCTGTTTGATGGCGTATGGCCAGATATTGAATATCTCTTTCAAGACGTAGATTTTCTCTCCGCCCACAATTCCGGTTTTGACAAAAAGGTACTCAACGCCTGCTGTGAAACCTTTAACATACCCCCACCAGAGCCAGAATTTGTCTGTACGGTCAAACTTGCCAGATCGATGTGGAATGTGCGCCCAACAAAGCTTCCAAATGTCGCTCATTTTCTGAATTTGGAATTAAACCACCATGATGCCCTGTCAGACAGCCGGGCTTGCGCAAATATCGTCATTGCCGCAGAAAAAGATGGTTGGGATTTTGAATCCGGTTTTCAAAATGTTGGGGAGCGCTATACCCAATTAGAGGAAGGGGCATAAAAAAAGCTGCTCTTAATTAGGAGCAGCTTTTTTTAAATTTCTTTAAAGTCGACTTAGGCAGCAGCCTTTGTCGCTTCGCGGACTTTCTTCAACTGACGACGGGAAGCGTGGCGCCCCATTTTCAATGTCAGTTTGCGAGCAGCGCGCTGTGCGTTTGAACGGCAGTTTTTAGTTCCGCCGTTACCGCGTCCGCCACCGCCTTTTTTGCGGCTTTTGCCGCCCTGATTGCGGCCGTTCCGTGCAGATCTTGCTGTCATGTGACTAGCTCCGTTCGGTTCAAGTTTAAATTCGAAGGGCTTTACATACTGGTTCGTTTCTCAAAGGTACAGAAAAAAATTCAATTTCATCCAATTTTCTCTCAACCTCTCGAAATTCCATATAAATACTGGCGTTTAAGCCGATTTATAAAGCACTTCACTTGCTATCCAACTTGGATATGAGAATCTAAATAGAAAAAAGCGGCCTAAAATCTCAGGCCGCAATTTCAAGATTCAATATACAAAATTTGAGGTCTTAAGAAAAAACACTCTGAAGTTTCATGGCAATTCCCATATTGCCTTCAATCTTAAGCTTACCCATCATGAAAGCTGTTGTTGGGTCCAAATCACCAGCCGCCAGTTTCTCAAAATTCTCAATTGTGATTTTAATGGTGCAATCTGCATCAGCATCTTCATTATTCACAACATTCGGAACTGTTTCCGCGTCCACAAAAATAAAGCCGTCACCTTTGAAATCGAATTTCAAGGTCGCGCCAAGCCCGCAATCTTCACCAATGCGGTCTTTCATTGCTTCTGTGATTTCCTCTAAAGTCGCCATTCTCTGGAATCCTTTCCTCGCCTAGACTTTTAAGTGGCCTTGAGCCAAGCATTTCTGCACAACTCCTTGCTTGACGTTAACGTAAACGTCACCTACCATGAAGTCAAACACTCTTGTCAGACAAACAACTTAAAAACGAAAACGCCTGACAGGATAAAAACAAAAACAGCTGGGAGGCGCAGTATATATGGGGTACCGGTCTATTTTCCGTCCTGACCTTTTTTCCGGTCAGAAGATTATTGTGACGGGTGGCGGAAGCGGCATTGGCCGATGCACTGCCCACGAGCTTATCTCCCTTGGCGCAGATGTTGCCCTGGTTGGCCGTTCAATCGACAAACTGGAAACCGTTCAGGAAGAGATTCACAGCGCTGGCGGCAATGCCTCCATTCATTCCTGCGACATTCGCGATGAAAAAGCGGTTACAGAAACGGTTAGCAACATCCTGAAAGAGCACGGAGCCATTCATGGCCTCGTCAACAACGCAGGTGGTCAGTTCCCAGCTCCCCTTGAGAGCATCAGCCAAAAAGGATGGGAGGCTGTTGTGAACAACAATTTAACCGGCGGTTTTCTTTTTGCGCGCGAGTGTTTCACCCAGTGGATGAAAGAAAATGGTGGTGGCTCCATCGTAAATATCGTTGCTGACATGTGGACCTCTATGCCGGGCATGGGACATTCAGGGGCCGCCCGAAAAGGAATGTTGAGCTTTACTGAAACGGCTGCCGTTGAATGGGCATCGGCTGGTGTTCGGGTGAATGCGGTTGCGCCAGGCTGGATTATGTCTTCCGGTATGGACACTTATCCAGAATGGTTTCAGGCGCAATTAAAGAAGTTGGCTGAATACAATCCCGCGAAACGCATGGGGACGGAATCAGAGACATCCGCTGCTATTGTTTTTCTTTTATCAGAAGCAGCAGCATTTATTTCAGGAGATTGCATCCGTGTAGACGGTGCTGCGCCTAATGCCCGCCTACATTGGCCATTGGAAAACCATCAGAACAACACTGCGTTTGACGGTTTTCATCTGGCAGTCACACCCAAGATTTTTCAGGATAAGGACTAGCCCCAGCCATGCCAGTAATCACCTCCTCCATTGATAAAAACAGCGAAGCATACGCTGCCAATGAAAAAGCAATGCTGGAACTCATTACGCAGTTCAGAGACCTGGAACAGAAAATCCGCGACACTTCCAACGCCAAGAAGGAAAAATTCGAAAAACGCGGACAGCTTCTCCCCAGAGAACGACTGTCTCTGCTTCTGGACAAGGGGGCTCCATTTTTGCAACTGGCAACCTTGGCTGGACTGGGGATGCACGATGATGACGGCAAAGAAGAAATCTATGGCGGTGGCCTTATTGTTGGGATTGGATATGTGGCAGGTATTCGTTGCCTCATTTCGATTTCAGACAGTGCCATAAAAGGCGGAACGATCGCACCTATGGGGCTCGAAAAATCACTGCGAGCACAAGAAATTGTTCTGAAAAACAAACTACCGGTTATCAATCTTGTGGAATCTGGCGGTGCAAATCTTCTTTACCAAGCCGAGATCTTTGTGAAAGGCGGCAAAGGATTTGCCAACCAGGCCCGAATGTCCGCCGCAGGCATTCCGCAAGTCACAGTAGTTCACGGTTCCAGCACTGCAGGTGGCGCTTATCTTCCTGGCCTTTCTGATTATGTTGTCATGGTAAAAAAGAAAGCTAAGGTCTTTTTAGCCGGTCCCCCACTTCTCAAAGCTGCAACAGGAGAGATTGCAACGGATGAGGAATTGGGCGGCGCTGAAATGCATTCTGAAATCTCTGGTGTCTCCGAATATCTGGCAGATGATGATCGGGACGGTATTCGCATCGCACGGGAGATCATGAGTAACCTTCCCTGGAATGAAAACCGCCCAGAGCCCTATGGTCAAAACAGCTTTGAAGACCCCCTTTATGATGCAGAAGAACTTCTTGGCATTGTCTCCCCAGACTACCGCAAACCCTACGATGTCCGAGAAGTCATTGCCCGTATCGTGGATGGTTCCGAGTTTCTAGATTTTAAAGAGTTATATGGCAATGCAACTATTTGCGGACATGCCAAAATAGAAGGGCAACCTGTTGGAATCATCGGAAATAATGGTCCAATTAATGCTGATGGAGCCGCAAAGGCTGCCCAGTTCATTCAGCTTTGCAGTCAGTCTGGCACGCCCCTTCTCTTCTTGCAAAATACAACGGGCTACATGGTTGGTACGGAAGCCGAGCAGGCCGGGATCGTCAAGCATGGCTCCAAAATGATCCAGGCGGTCACAAACGCCACTGTTCCCAAAATAACCATTCATATTGGCGCCAGTTTTGGAGCCGGAAATTATGGTATGTGCGGCCGCGCATTTGATCCACGGTTTATCTTCGCCTGGCCAAACTATCAGGTTGCCGTCATGGGCGGAGAACAGGCAGCCAAGGTCCTCTCAATTGTAACCGAAGAGAAGTTTCGGCGTATGGGGCAAGAACCTGACCGGGAAGCATTAGCGAAAATGGAGCAAGGCATAATTGCCCGAACAAAAAAAGAATCTACGGCACTATATGCAACTGCACGACTTTGGGATGATGGGCTTATTGATCCGCGGGATACCCGCAAAGTCGTCAGCTATTGCCTCTCCATCGCTATGGAAGGGGACAAACGGGAGACAAATACAAACACGTTCGGTATCGGGCGGATGTAAATTCGGGAGGAAACAAAAATGCTATACAAACAAGAACATCGCGAATTCATGAATTCCCTCAGCAAATTTATCGCTGCGGAGATCACCCCACATGTAGATGATTGGGAAGCTGAAGGAATTTTCCCAGCAAAAGAACTCTTCAAAAAGATGGGCGACCAAGGGTTCTTAGGTGTTTGCAAGCCTGAAGAATACGGTGGCATGGGGCTTGATTACTCCTTCAGCCTGGCGATGGCAGAAACCTTAGGTGAAGCACCTTGTGGCGGTGTTCCGATGGCAATTGGTGTCCAAACAGATATGGCAACACCTGCACTGGCCCGTTTTGGCTCTGACTATGTGAAAGAAAATTTCCTTCGCCCCGCAATTTCAGGCGACTATGTGGCTTGTATTGGTGTTTCTGAACCCAGCGCCGGCTCAGACGTTGCAAACATCAAATCCAATGCCCGCAAAGACGGAGATGATTACGTCATCAACGGTCAGAAAATGTGGATCACCAACGGCACGCAAGCCGACTTCATGTGCATGCTGGTAAACACAAGTGACGGCCCTATTCATAGCAGCAAGTCACTCATCATTGTTCCCATGGACACTCCAGGAATTACTGTTGCGCGCAAGCTGGACAAGCTTGGCATGCGCTCCTCCGACACGGCACAACTCTACTTCGAAGATGTTCGGGTTCCCCAAAGAAATATCATCGGGGAAGAAGGTATGGGCTTCACTTATCAAATGCTTCAATTCCAGGAAGAGCGTCTATGGGCAGCGGGTAATGCACTTCGCACGCTGGATAAGACGATCGATGATACAATTGAATATACACGCCAGAGAGAAGCCTTTGGCCAATCAATCCTTGATAATCAGGTTGTCCATTTCCGGCTTGCAGAACTCAAAACCGAAGTAGAGCTTCTCCGATCCCTCACCTACCGGGCAGTAGAGGATTACATCAATGGTGAGAATGTCACCATGATGGCATCCATGGCGAAATTAAAAGCTGGCCGCCTGATCCGAGAGGTAAATGACGCCTGCCTTCAATATTACGGTGGTATGGGTTTCATGAATGAAACCTTAGTCAGTCGGAATTACCGGGATGGCCGGCTCGCCTCCATCGGCGGCGGCGCTGATGAGGTTATGCTTGGTATCATTTGTAAACTGATGGACACCCTGCCCAAGAAAAGAAAAGGCTGAGCAATCATGTCAGAATTTTCCAAAATTCTGATTGCCAATCGGGGGGAAATAGCCTGCCGGGTGATCAAAACAGCTCATGCCATGGGATATGAGACAGTTGCCGTCTATTCAGATCCGGATAGAGGTGCCCGCCATGTGAAGATGGCCACTGAAGCGATCCATATTGGTCCCGCTGCCGCTGCTGAGAGCTATCTCAACATCGAGAGTATTATCGCTGCAGCAAAAAAGGCGGGAGCAGACGCTGTTCACCCCGGCTACGGGTTTTTGTCGGAAAATGCGGACTTTGCTGCACGATGTGAAAAGGAAGGTCTGACTTTTATCGGCCCTCCTAAAGACGCCATTCATCTAATGGGCAATAAGGCTGAAGCGAAACGGCGCATGATCCATGCTAAAGTCCCATGTGTTCCCGGCTATGAAGACAAGGACCAGTCAGACGATCAATTCGTATCTGCCGCAGAAAGAATTGGTTACCCGGTTATGGTCAAAGCTGCAGCTGGCGGCGGCGGAAGAGGCATGAGACTTGTTACGTCTGGTGATCAGCTGAAAAAAGCTCTAGAAACTGCCCGATCTGAAGCCAAGAATGCTTTTGGCTCTAATGAACTTATTCTTGAGAAGGCTGTCGTCGAACCCAGACATATCGAAATTCAGATACTTGCTGATGCACATGGTAATTGTATTCATCTGGGTGAGCGGGACTGCTCCATCCAACGGCGTCACCAAAAAGTCATAGAGGAAGCCCCCTCTCCCGCTGTGTCTGAAACACTTCGTACAAAAATGGGTGAGGCAGCAGTCTCAGCGGCTAAAGCAATTCATTATTCGGGAGCTGGCACCGTTGAATTCCTCCTAAGCCAGGATGGTGAATTCTATTTTCTGGAAATGAATACCCGCCTTCAGGTTGAACATCCTGTCACGGAACTGGTCACGGGGTTTGATCTGGTGGAATGGCAAATCCGAATTGCCCGGGGTGAACCGCTCCCTGTTACGCAGCAGGAAGTTCAGCTCAAAGGCCATGCTATTGAGGCACGCCTTTACGCTGAGGACCCTTCAAAAAATTTCCTTCCGCGAGTTGGCAAAGTTCATCTGTGGCAACCTGCAAAGGGAGAAGGCCTCCGCTGTGATCATGGGCTTGAGACGGGTTTTGAAATCACACCCCACTATGATCCCATGGTAGCCAAGGTTATTGCCTATGGCAGCAGCCGAGAAGATGCGCGCCGACGGCTTATGAAGGCGCTTAAAGAAACACTGGATCTTGGCCTGACAACCAATCGACAGTTTCTGGTTGACTGTTTAGATCACGAAAACTTTGCCTCAGGTAAAGCGACCACAGGCTTTATTGAAAACTTTTTCCCCAAAAAGGCCCTCAAAACCAGAGCACCCAGCATGGCCGAGACATGTGCTGCAGTTGCCCTTCAATATCATCTGCAAGCCTATAAAACGGGTCGCTCGACAGATGGATGGGATAGCAGCTCAGCCGGTGAGCAACTTCTCATTCTCGAATTTGATGGAAAACCCAACGAAGCTTTAATCAGAAATTCAGGTGATCGCAGTTATCAAATCACTCTTCAGGATCAAACAACCTCTCTGCAGCTTCTCGACATCAGCGAAAACCGGTTTAGGTTCGACTACGACGGTCATATTCAATCGGGTGTATTTGTCATAGCAGATACCCAAGCTTATTTTGGCTTTGGGACATCCAAGCTGACTGTGGAGGACATTACTCACCAAGTCTCCCGTAGCGATGATGGGGAGATGGATAGTAAGATTATGTCCCCAATGAATGGTCGGGTTTTAAAGGTCATGGTGAAAGCAGGTGAGGCTGTTACCAAAGGCCAAAGCCTTTTCATTCTGGAAGCCATGAAAATGGAACATGACATTACGGCAAAATCTGAAGGTGTGATTGAAAAGCTTCTCGTATCACCCGATCAACAGGTTGCCAGCAAAGCCCTTCTCGCAGAAATAAAAACAACCTAAGGAAAACTGCATGACTCAGCTCGAGAGATTTTCAGCTCCGTTTTTCACAGAAGACCATGCGGCTTATCGCGAGACGGTAAGACGATTTGTCGAAAAAGAGATTGAACCCTTTGCAGCCGAATGGGATGAAGCGGAAAGCTTTCCGAGGGAACTTTATAAAAAAGCAGCTGAAATTGGCATGCTGGGAGTGGGGTTTCCAGAACAGTATGGGGGCACAGAGGTCGATCTCTATTACGAGCTCATCAATTCGGAGGAGCTCGCACGCTCTGGAGCGGGTGGCATTTCCGCCAGCCTTATGAGCCATACTATTGGTGCGCCGCCCATTAAAAACGTTGGCAATGAAGAACAAAAAGCAAAATACCTTCCCAAGATTCTTTCTGGCGATTTAATCAGTGCTTTGGCGATAACCGAACCAAGTGGTGGATCAGATGTTGCCAACTTGAAAACCACCGCTAAACGGGAAGGTGACCACTTCATAGTAAATGGATCCAAGACATTCATCACGTCGGGAATGCGTGCTGACATCTATACTGTAGCCGTTAGGACGGGTGGTCCAGGAATGGGTGGAATCTCATTACTGTTAATTGATCGCAACACACCCGGTTTCGAACGAACTCCACTCAAAAAAATGGGATGGTGGGCTTCAGACACAGCCACACTCTATTTTGATAACTGCAAAGTTCCCGCTGAGAATCTTTTAGGGGAAGAGAATTGCGGCTTTCAAGCAATTATGCTGAACTTTAATTCTGAACGACTACACATGGCGGCAGGAAGTATTTCCGCGGCGCGGACTTGTTATAATGAAGTCCTTGAATATGCCAAAGAGCGCATGGTTTTTGGCAAACCACTCACAGAAAAGCAGGTTATTCGCCATAAACTGGTTCAAATGGCGCAAAGTATCAATGTATCCCAAGCCTATCTCGATCAGATCGCGATGCGCGTTCAAAATGGAGAAGCGCCGATTGCTGACATCTGTATGCTGAAAAACCAAGCCACGGAAACAATGGAATTCTGCGCCCGGGAAGGCGTGCAGATTATGGGCGGTGCCGGTTTTATGCGAGGGCCTAAAGTGGAACGGATCTACCGGGAGGTTCGCGTCAACGCCATCGGGGGTGGCGCCGAGGAGATTATGCGCGATCTTGCCTCCCGGCAACTTGGTATCTAACTGAAATTTATGAAGCGAGACTGAAGCGGATCACCTTAAACCCGCTTCGAGCTTCAACGCCCCTTAATGTTTACCGTGCATATGATGACCTTTACGCATCATTGGCCCCATTTTCAGGATCTCTTCTTTTGAGAGACTACCATCTCCATCTAGATCTGCTTCCTTAAATTTTTCTGAAACGAAGGCCATAATTTCCGGCTCACTCACCAGGCCGTTACTGTCCGTATCAAAGCGCATCATCATCTCGGTAATATGCTTTTCTTTTCGCTCCTGATGAGCAGCTATAGCCTCATCTTTTGACAAGACACCGTCGGAGTTTTTATCAGCTTCGTCAAAACGGTTTTGGAACCGTGTAGGCATTTCATCTTTGCTGAGCTGACCGTCTTTGTTTGCATCATGCTTTTCAAAAAAATACTCGATCCATTTGTCACCGCTTCTATCACCATGCTTCGCAGCAAATACAACGGTCGGAATAGCAACAGCTGCGATGAGTGCAGAAACAATAATTGTGCGTTTCATGAAATTGTCCTTTCAAGTTGAGTACGGACCTTGAACGAAGCAGCATCACCAATCCGTCGAAAATATTTTCGAATAAAAAATATTGAACGTTGTTCATTTTTATGAACAAATATAAAAAATTGGAGGAAATGCTGATGAAAAAAGATATTGTTCTATACGAAACGACAGGCCGGATTGCCCGAATAACTCTAAACCGGCCAGAAACCTACAACGCAATTCATATGGATACGCCTCGCGCCATTCGAGAGGCGATTGAAAAAGCGAATGCAGATGATTCAATTCATGTAGTGATCCTGGAAGGGGCTGGAAAAGCATTCTGCTCCGGTTATGACTTGAAACTCTATGCAGAGACAGAAGGCACAAATCCGGGCGTTCAGGAAATGCCTTGGGATCCGACCGTCGACTACAAAATGATGATGTCCAATACGCAGGATTTCATGAGCATTTTCCGCTCCTACAAGCCAGTGATTGCAAAGGTGCAGGGCTATGCAGTGGCAGGCGGGAGCGATATCGCGCTTTGTGCAGATTTGGTCGTGATGGAAGAAACAGCGAAAATCGGCTATCCCCCGGCACGCATGTGGGGCTGTCCAACAACAGCAATGTGGGTCTACCGCCTCGGTCCGGAAAAAGCAAAACGCATGCTGCTGACCGGTGATCTCGTCACTGGCAAAGAAGCCAAGGAAATGGGGCTTGTGATCGATGCCGTTCCTGAAGACAAGTTGGAGGATCGTGTTCTTGAATTGGCAAAGCGCATTGGCTCTGTACCGAAAAACCAACTTATGATGCAAAAGCTGATGATCAATCAGGCTCTCGACAATATGGGACTTGCCTCCACTCAAATGACTGCGACTATTTTCGACGGTATCACTCGCCACAGTCCGGAGGGTATGTGGTTTAAAGAACGTGCTGAAAATGTTGGTTTTCAGCAGGCCGTAAAAGAGCGTGATAGCGGTCAGGACCTGGGCTAACCCATGACAGATACCCAAAAATCTAACCGTCGCGAGGAAATTCAGAATTACAAGCGACAAAAGATCCTCGATGCGGCCTCTCGTCTCTTTCAACAGAACGGGCTCGAAGGTACAACCATGCGCGCCATTGCCAAGCAGGCAGGTTATTCTACTGGCGCGCCTTACGCCTACTTTCAGTCGAAGGAGGAAATCTATTCAGAGCTTCTATTTGTTTCCCTCAAAAACCTGACGACTGCAGTCAAAGCTGCAAGTCAGAACGCCAATTCACCAACAGAAAAGGTAACTTCCGCTTTCAGGGCATATGCTCAATTTTACCTCCGACATCCAGAAGATCTTCAGCTTGGCCTTTACCTCTTCTCCTCAGGACAGGTGCGAAAACAAGGTTTTTCAGATGAGACAAACCGCCTCTTGAATGGAAAACTAACTGCTCTGTTAGGCTCTATGGCACATCTTGTCCATCAGGCTGCTGACCTTGAAGCGGAAACCGCACAGACCGAAACTCTTGATACAATCAGTTTCATCACTGGAACCTTAATCCTCTCCGAAACGGGTCGCTTGTCCCTTTTTGGCGCCTCAGCAGAAGAAATGATCGACCGGCATATCCAACAAATGCTAAAAAGGTTCTGACCAAAAAGAATAAGAAAAAAATGGGGGTGTTGCGTTCCATGAACGGATATGTCGAAAGTTTTCGTGGGCATGTTTTAAATAGTGAATGTGACCTAATGGGTCATCTGAACATTCAGTTTTACGGCGCTTACATAAGCCAAGCTATGCAAAATATGTTTTTCAGAATTGGGTTTCCTGTAACGGAAATGCGGGACACTAAACTTGGATTTGCTGCCGTTGATCAAAAGAGCAAATATCGCAAAGAACTAATGGCTGGCGATATTATCCACATGATGTCTGCTGTCGCCCAATATTCTGATAAGTCCGTGACGTTTCATCACCAACTGTTCAACAGTGCGACGGGCGAGCTTTCTTTTGAGTCGCTTTTGACAGTTCTTCATTTTGATATGAGTGCGAGAAAGGCCTGCTCTTTTGAGCCGGAAACCTTGGAGCTTCTGGCCAATCTCAAACTTAACGAGGAGGTGAGCTTATGATTAACCTGACTGACAAGCTCATCCCAGGATATCGAGGTGCTGTTGAAAGCTGGGAATGTGATCAGATGAAGCACATGAATGTGCAATTCTATAGTTCCCGCGCCTCTACCTCTTTGGCGCATCTCTTAAATGCTATCGGCCTGAAACCAGCCCGCATTCGAGAGGAGAGAAAATCCCTTCGCTACAGAGACCTGCGCATTCAATATATGTCCGAGATGCACGTAGGCGCCATCATGTATGGCGTCTCAGGCATTCGCAAAGTGGATAATGGAGAGATAAAGGCCTTTACGCACTTATTTGATGGATCCAACGACAAGCTCTCTTCCATTAGTGAGTTTCATTTAATCTATGAGGATCTGGACACCGGAGAGCGACTGGAGATTCCAAGCGATGTTCTGGAATCCGCCAAGCGTCTGGAGGATGAACATGAAGGATTGTATGAGCCCGCGCCAATGCGATCCGTTCTACTGCCCGCAAAGCCAATGGACCATATGTTTGAGACCAACAGAAGTGCTGTCGATGTTTGGGAATGCGACGCTTACAACAACATCGAAGTCAGAAACGTTATCGCCCGCTTTTCAGACGCAGCCAGCCATATTATGAGCTCGGTCGGGATTACCCGTGCCATGCAACGAGAACGTAATTTAGGATCTGCAGCGCTTGATTACTACACCGAGTTTAATCGTCCTATCCGTATGGCGGATTCTTTGGTTCTAAAAAGTGGATTGCTCGATAGAATGCCTAAAAACTTTGTCTTCGGGCATCACCTGATCAACTGCGATACTGGGGAAGTGGTGAACTGTACAACAGTTCTTGGATGCTACTTTGATATGTCCCTTAGAAAAGCTGTTGAGCTTCCAGAAGAATATCGAAATGTTCCAGAAGAACGATTATTGAAACATCAAATTTGAACCGATAAAAAAAGCGCGGTATCTCTACCGCGCTTTTTTATGATTTATAGCTTCTATCAGGCAGCGTAAAACTGCTCCCCTTTGGATGCCATATCTCTCAGTATGGCCGGCGGTGTAAATCGCGCACCATAGGCTTGTGCCAACCGATCACATTCGGAAACGAATGTATCAACACCAACGGTGTGAATTTGACTAATCGCACCGCCCTGAAATGGTGCAAAGCCCCACCCAAGGATCGATCCAACATCTGCATCAGTTGGATTAGTAACTACATTTTCTTCCAAACACCGCGCTGTCTCAACAGACTGAATAAACATCAGTCGTTTAATCACTTCGTCAACAGAGGGTTGCTCATCTTCTGGTTTCTGTGGGAAATGCTCAGCAAGTCCTTCCCAAAGATGCTTTTTGCCGCCCTCAGGATACTCATAGAACCCTTTACCTTCACGCTTTCCAACCCGATTTAGTTCTTCTACCATCTTGGAAACGACAGGTTCACTAGGGGCAGGAACATATTTGTCACCAAGATCATTTTGAGTCTGTTTGGCGACCTTATAGATCAAGTCCAGCGCAACCTCATCTGCAAGTGCCAGAGGACCAACTGGCATACCAGCCATTTTACCTGCATTGTCAATCAAGGCAGGGTTCACACCTTCAGCCAGCATCGCGATACCTTCACTGACATAAGTTCCAAAGACACGGCTTGTATAGAAACCACGGCTGTCATTGACAACAATCGGCGTTTTCCGGATGGCTTTCACATAGTCCATAGACCGAGCGAGAGTTTCCTGACTGGTTTCCTTCCCACAGATAATCTCTACCAATGGCATTTTATCCACGGGTGAGAAGAAATGCAGTCCAATAAAGTTTTCAGGGCGTTTGCTTGCCTCGGCCAATCCAGTGATGGGTAAGGTCGATGTGTTAGAGGCAAAAATCGCGGTATCAGCAAGGACCGCCTCTGATTTTTGCGTAACATCCGCCTTGATATCCCGATTTTCAAATACCGCCTCAATAACCATGTCCGCTCCATCCAGAAGGGCATAATCAGTTGTCGGCGTAATTAGGGAGAGAATTCCTGCAGCCTTTTCCTCGGTCATACGGCCCCGGGAAATTGCCTTCTTCAGCAGATTTTCGCTATAACCTTTGCCGCGTTCGGCAGCAGCCTGGTCCTGATCGATCAAAACAACTTCAATACCAGCCATTGCTGTAACGTATGCGATACCTGCACCCATCATACCGGCACCTAACACACCAACTTTCTTATAGCTCTGTGTTGGAACACCCTTTGGTCGGCTCGCGAGTTTGTTCGCCGCCCCAATGCCAAAGAAGAGGCTCCTGATCATATTTTTCGCTTCTGGCGACATACATGTTTTTACGAAATACCGGGTTTCGATTTTCAAGCCGTTATCAATATCGACGCAACAGCCTTCGTAAACACAAGACATGATATTCAATGCTGCAGGGTAATTTCCCTGAGTTTTGTCTCGAAGCATGGCATTGCCGGCCGTGAAGGTCATCATGCCTGTCGGGCTCATAGGTGCGCCGCCTGGAATACGGAATTTCTTGTTATCCCATGGCTGCACAGCATCTTCCGGCTTGGCATTTTTCAACCAGGCTTTCGCAGTTTCAATTAGTTTGTCTGCTGGCACCACTTCATTGATGGCTCCAACCTTCAAGGCTTTTTCAGGGCTGAGATGCTTCCCTTCCAACAAAAGAGGAAGCGCTGCCTGAATTCCAATTAACCGGGGAAGACGCTGAGTTCCACCACCGCCTGGTAACAACCCCACTTTAACCTCAGGAAGGCCAATTTTTGCTTTAGGGTTATCAGCAGCAATCCGACGATGACAGGCGAGGCAAATCTCGAACCCTCCGCCCAGCGCTGTTCCATTAATCGCAGCAACAAAAGGCTTGCCGGATTTTTCGATGGAACGGAACAACATCTGCAGCTCCATCCCATTCTGATACATTTCTTCAGCACCGTTCCAGCCCTGAAGCATCTCAAGATCCGCACCAGCAATCAAGTCTGGCTTGGCTGAGGTGATAATGACCCCTTTAACAGCCTCATCGGAAATTGCTTTCTCAACGGCTTCTTTGAATGCGGGAATACTGTCATTGTTCAGCACATTCATGCTGCGGCCAGGCATATCCCATGTAATCGTGGCAATTCCGTCGCCATCTACTTCATAGTTAATCATCTTTATTGCGACCCCTTACACACGTTCAATAATGGTTGCAGTGCCCATACCAGCACCCACGCAAAGCGTAATCAATGCTGTGTTCTGATCTCGGCGCTCCAGTTCATCCAGAACTGTTCCAAGGATCATGGCACCAGTGGCACCAAGCGGATGACCCATTGCAATAGCGCCGCCATTTACGTTGATTTCACTGTGATCCACACCCATCACATCCATAAACCGAAGAACCACACCTGCGAAAGCTTCGTTTAGTTCCCAAAGATCAATATCTGATTTGGTCATGCCAGCTCGTTTCAGGGCTTTTTCCGCTGCATAGGAAGGGCCTGTCAGCATAATAGAAGGCTCACTGCCGATTGAAGCGAACGATTTGAAACGAGCTCGAGGCTTAGCATTGATTTTCTCGCCAGCTTCCTTGTTCCCGATCAGGACGGCCGCAGCGCCGTCTACGATCCCGGAGGAATTTCCGGCGTGGTGAACATGGTTCAGTTTCTCAACTTCTGGGTAACGCTGGCGAATAACAGCATCAAACCCGTATTGTTCCCCTTGTGTTGCGAAAGAAGCTTCAAGGGAGCCAAGAGACTGCATAGTAGTTTCCGGACGCATATGCTCATCATGATCCAAAATAGTCAGACCGTTCATATCCTTGACCGGTACAACGGAGTTTTTGAAATATCCATTGTCCCATGAATGTTTGGCCCGCTTCTGACTTTCAACAGCATAAGCGTCTACATCATCACGGCTGTAACCCCATTTGGTACAGATCATATCCGCGCCAATTCCTTGCGGAGCGAAATAGGTTTTAAAAGCAACCTGTGGATCAGCCGACCAGGCACCTCCTGAGGATCCCATTGGAACCCGGGACATACTCTCAACGCCGCCGCCAACTGTTAAATCACTTTGACCCGACATCACTTGAGCTGCAGCCATATTTACCGCTTCAAGTCCAGATGCACAGAACCGGTTGATCTGCACACCTGAAGCACTTTCAGCATAACCCGCGTGCAATGGGGCAACACGCCCAATAACAGCACCCTGCTCACCAACAGGTTCAACGCATCCTAAAACCACATCATCGACAAGTGATGTATCCAGATCATTTCTTTCTTGAACTGCTTTCAGAGCGGTTACCGCCAAGTTTATCGGCGTAACCTCATGCAAGCTACCACTTGCCCGGCCCTTACCGCGGGGGGTTCTCACGGCATCATATACAAAGGCTTCCGTCATGTTTTCCTCCTTGTGCGTGCCTTAAAGGCTACGACTGATTATTTCTTTCATAATTTCGTTGGTGCCACCATAGATCCGCTGAACACGGGCATCCGCATAAGACCGGGCAACCCGGTACTCCCACATGAAGCCATAGCCACCATGCAACTGCAGACATTCGTCAATGAGTTTATTCTCTAGATCCGAACACCAGTATTTCGCCATGGCGGCCGTTTCTACTGACAACTCGTCATCCATAAGTTTAGCGAGGCAATCATCTACAAATGTTCGGGCAATCGTGGCTTCGGTCTTGAGTTCAGCGAGCTTAAACTTTGTATTCTGGAACTGGGCAATGCTACGACCAAAAGCGCTGCGTTCTTTGGTATACTCAATAGTCTCGTCCAAAACCGCTTCCATGGTTGCCGTGGCTCCGATCGCGATCTGCAACCGCTCCCACGCCAATTCCTGCATCAGGCAAAAGAAACCTTTCCCTTCTCCGCCCAAAATAGCACTTTCTGGGACACGAACATCTTCAAAGAAGAGCTCAGCTGTATCCTGAGCCTTCAAGCCCAGCTTATCCAGGTTTCGACCTTTTGAGAAACCTGGCGTATCTGCTTCAACCAAGAAAAGCGTGGTTCCTTTGGCACCCGCATCTGGATCGGTTTTGGTCACGACAATGACCAAATCACTCATATAACCGTTTGTAATAAACGTTTTTGAGCCATTGATCACATAATGATCCCCATCCTTAACAGCACGGGTTTTAACCCCCTGCAAATCTGAACCGGCAGCAGGTTCGGTCATGGCAATGGCGCCAATCATTTCACCGCTTGCCAGTTTCGGCAGATATTTCTTTTTCTGTTCTTCAGTTCCGTAATGAAGGATGTAGGGGCCGACAATTTCAGAATGAAGACCAAATCCAGGACCGCTGGTTCCTGCCCGTGCCTGCTCTTCCATCATAATGACACTGAACAATTTATCGACACCAAGCCCACCATATTCTTCAGGAATGGTCATGCAAAGAAGGCCTTGGCGACCTGCTTCAAGCCAAGCTTCCCGACTGACCTGACCTTCCTTTTCCCATTGGGAGTGATAAGGAACAATATGTTCCTCATAAAATTTGCGAACTGATTCCCGGAAAATATTATGCTCTTCGCTAAAAATCTTTCTAGACGCCATTTGTTTTATTCCTCAACCCCTTGATTTAAATATTATTTTTATTTGTAAGTGACAATTTGTCATTTTTTGAACACAGAAAAACCGCGATTAATGATAAAGGCCATAACAGTGTTCACTATTATGGCCTCCTCATCAAGTCCCGGTTTTAGAAAGCTTCTGCTTCCAATTCCATCATTGTTTGTGATCCAGCAGACATCTTCACCAACAAGGAGGACACATCTGGTATCATCCTCTCGAAGAAGAAGCGGGCTGTAACCAGTTTGGTTTCATAAAACTGCTTATCTTCCGCACCCTCTGCCAGTTTCTCTTTCGCAATTTTGGCCATCTTCGCCCACATGAAGCCAAGCGCAACAAGACCAAACATCCGAAGATATTCTGATGAAGCGGCACCCGCCTCATCTGGATTTTTCATGCCTTTCTCACCGAGCAAGGCTGTACCCTGTTGGAGTTTGGCAAAAGATTTCGCCAATGGCATGACAAACTCCTGCAGTTCAGCATTCATCATGTTTTCCTGGATGAATGCGTCGACAGGATGGAAGAATTGCCGCAAAGAACGACCCATATTTGCAGGCAGTTTCCGACCCACCAGGTCCAATGCCTGAATACCATTGGCACCTTCATAAATCTGGGTGATCCGAGCATCTCGAACAAACTGTTCCATACCCCATTCATGGATATAGCCGTGACCGCCATAACACTGCATGGCTGTCGCAGAAAGCTCAAAACCCATATCCGTAAAGTAAGCCTTGATCACAGGCGTCAGCAGACCAAGCGCATCGTCC
The DNA here is from genome assembly GCF_012932565.1 of Sneathiella limimaris. Lineage (NCBI taxonomy): Bacteria > Pseudomonadati > Pseudomonadota > Alphaproteobacteria > Sneathiellales > Sneathiellaceae > Sneathiella > Sneathiella limimaris. Next base: position 1,112,395 of record NZ_JABBYJ010000001.1, on the reverse strand, counting down.
GCATCCCGACGAACATCAGCATCAGGATGCTTGTCGACCATATCAACCTGCAAACCAGCCCATAAACCAAGCGCACGTGCACCTTCAGTAAATGCGCGGCACATCAAAAGGTTTCGACGAATATCCGGATGCACAATAATTGGATCCGCAGCCTTCTCTGGTGCTTTCACACCAGAAATGGAACGGCCCTGCAAGCGATCCTTGGAATATTCAACGGCGTTCTGATAAGCAACAACAGCCTGTGAAAGACCTTGAATTCCCACACCGAGACGAGCTGCGTTCATCATGGTGAACATTGCGCGCATACCTTTGTGAGCGTCACCAAGAAGATAGCCTGTTGCATCCTCATAGTTCATTACGCAGGTAGAGTTACCATGAATGCCCATCTTGTGCTCTATGGAACCACAAGTAACACCGTTGCGCTCTCCTGGGTTTTCGTTCTCATCCAGCACAAACTTCGGCACGATGAAAAGAGATACACCCTTGATGCCTTCAGGGCCGCCAGGAATTTTCGCCAGAACCAGATGAACGATGTTGTCAGCCATGTCATGCTCACCAGCAGAGATGAAAATCTTCGTGCCCGTGATTTTATAGCTTCCATCTTCCTGCGGGACAGCTTTAGTCCGCATCAAACCCAGATCCGTTCCACAATGTGGCTCGGTCAGGTTCATTGTCCCAGTCCATTCGCCCGTTACCATCTTTGGCAACCAAGTCTGCTTCTGCTCGTCCGTTCCATGCTTATGGATAGCTGCATACGCACCATGGGTGAGGCCGGGATACATACCAAAGGCCATGTTGGCAGAAGACATCATTTCGGCCAGCGCAATTCCAACCACATGCGGCAAGCCTTGTCCGCCATACTCAGGATCGGCATCAATCCCCATCCAGCCCGCTTCGCGGTAGGCGTCAAAAGCTTCCTTAAAGCCAGATGGGGTCGTCACCTCGCCATCGTTCCAGGTACATCCTTCTTTGTCACCAACCTGATTGAGAGGTTGAATAACCTCTTCCATCATTTTGGCGCCCTCGGTCAGAATGGCGTCCACCATGTCCGGCGTTGCGTCTTCAAAACCTGGAAGGTTTGTCATTTTGTCCAGACCCAAGAGGTCATTGAGGACAAATTTGATATCCTTTACAGGAGCATTATAAATCGGCATTTCAAATCTCCCTTAGTTCCGAAGCGGCTTACCGGTAGTGAGCATATGCTCAATCCGATCAAGCGTTTTCGTATTGTGCAACAACTTCATGAAGCCTTCTTGCTCCAATTGCAGCATTTTCTTCTCAGTGATCGGCTGCGTAATGTCCGTGTCACCACCGGAAAGAACTCGGCCAACTTCAGCACCAACAACAGCATCATAAGCTGTAGCTTTACCCATTGTGACAAAACCTTGGACGGCCATATCAAAAGCCGCAGCAGCAGTTGGTCCTGGCAGGTTAATCTCAACCTGCTCTGGTGGCTGATATCCATCGACCATGGACAACGCTTTAGCTTTTGCATCCGCCAGCACGCGTTTGCGGTTCATTGTAACAGCATCGCCTTCGCGCATGATGTACATGTCTCTGGCTTCTGCGGCACTTGTTGCAACTTTTGCTGTCGAAATATTTTCAAACACGGTTGCCAACGCAGGCATTGCACCGCCCGGACGCTTCTTGTTTTGGATGGCCCGGAAAACAAGTTCCTTACAGCCACCAAAGCCTGGAAGAACGCCAACACCGACCTCCACAAGACCCATGTAGCTTTCTGCATGCGCTTGAACAGTGTCTGCAGCAAGAACGATCTCACAACCACCGCCAAGCGCCATACCGGCAGGAGCCGCTACAACTGGAAACGGTGCATATTTCAACTTCATCAAGGCGTTTTGACCTTCACTGATGGAGTTTTCAATCACGGGCCACATAGCAGCGTTCGCGGCAAATAGAACGACACCAACGTTTGCACCAACTGAGAAGTTATCAGCATCATTGCCAATGACCAGGGCCTTGAAGCCTTTCTTATCCAGTTTCGCACATTGCTGCAGCATGGTGACCACGTCCTGGTCAATGCTGTTCATCTTCGTGTGGATTTCGAGACAGGCTACGCCATCACCCAGATCCCAGATGCTGGCACCTTTGTTTGACATGACCGGCTCTTTGCCGCGCTTGATGTCAGCCAACATCCAGGCCCCTTCGGCAACAGGAACTTTGGCGTATTCACCTTCGAGCGTCATATAGAAAGCATCTGTTCCTTCTTCTTTATAAAGCGGGCGATCCCCAACTTTTTTCAGAAATTCTGGAACCGGCTTACCTTCTGCGGCGAGACGATCAATAAAGTACTGATTACCCAGCTGATCCAGCTGCTCGAACGGTCCATATTTCCAGGCGTAGCCTGTTTTCATGGCACTATCGATGGCAATTATATTGTCTGAGATCTCACCAACCAGATTGGCGGCATAAGAAATGACTTTCGAGAGGATTTCCCATGCGTATTTGCCACCGACATCATCAAACTCAACAAGCGCCTGCAACCCTTTGCGAGCTGCTTTTACAGAACCCAGTTGTGGCTTTGCTGCTTTTGCATACTCGCCGGTTTTCAGGTTCCTGGCTTCTTTGATCTTTTTTCCACCGTCTTTGTTCATGCGGTAGAAACCACCTTTGCCCTTGCGGCCGGTGTAGCCTTCCTCAATCATTTGGGCAATGGTGTTCACCATTGGATGGTTTTCATCATACTCCTGGCAGAACGGATCACTTGCTGGCAACTCGCTCAGCATAGACGCGTTCACCTTCGGACCCAGGTCAATCCCGGTCAGATCGCCCAAGCCGAAGATACCTGTGGATGGAATTCCCATTGGCTTACCACAGACAGCATCTGCTTCTTCAACTGTCATGCCCAAGTCAAATGCAGACTTAATCGCAACGAAAGACCAGTAAATACCAATTCGGTTTCCGATAAAGCCAGGCGTGTCGAAACAATCAATTACTTCTTTACCCAACGCTACATCTGCGAACTGACGTAAATCTTCAATAGCATCATCCCGGGTCATTGGTCCTTTGACCAATTCAAACAATCGCATATAGCGAGGTGGATTAAAGAAATGGGTAATTGCGAAATCCTTTTGCAGGCTTTCAGGCATCCCTTCCATCAAGGTCTTCAGCGGAATTGTAGACGTATTTGAGGTTACGATTGATCCGGGTTTGCGAACAGTATCCAGCTTTTTATAAAGATCCTGTTTGAGATCCGTCCGCTCGATAATCGCTTCACAAATCCAGTCGCAATCGGCAACCATGTCCAGATTGTCTTCCAGATTTCCAGTTGCAACCAACTTAGCGTTCCGTTTGTGCATAAACGGCGCCGGTTTGGTTTTCAACATTTTGGCAACAGCGCCTTCCGCCAGAACGTTACGGTTGTCTGAACCTTCAGGAACGATGTCCAGCAATACGGCCTGATACCCTGCGTTGGCGACATGGGCGGCAATCGCAGCACCCATGACACCGGCACCGATAACGGCTACCTTCTCAATGGCCATGATTAGCAAGCCTCCAATACTGTCGCGATACCTTGACCACCACCAATACACTGTGTCGCAAGACCCAGAGACTTACCTTCACGCTGTAGCAAGCTGGCGACCTTACCGGTGATCCGGGCACCTGTTGCACCCATTGGATGACCGATCGCAATAGCACCGCCATCAATGTTGGTGTTGTCGTAGGACATACCGGCTTCCTTCAACACAGCAATAGACTGCGCAGCAAAAGCTTCATTAAGCTCAATAATATCGATGTCGCTTAATGTCAGGCCGGCACGTTTTAATGCTTTTTCAGTTGCTGGGACAGGTCCAATTCCCATAATTTCAGGCGCACAACCGGCAACCGCAATGGATTTGATCCGCGCCATTTTTTTCAGGCCGTTTGCATCTGCATATTCTTCAGAACAAATCAACGTTGCAGACGCACCATCTGTCAGCGGAGAAGATGTAGCTGCCGTTACTGAACCCGCTTCATCGAACGCTGGCTTCAGACCCGCCAGAGTTTCCAAGGTAGTTTCAGGCCGAATACATCCATCTTGCTCAACGCGGATATTGCCATCCACAATTGGAACGATCTCGTCCACAAATTTGCCAGCTTCTCTGGCAGCAGTAGCGCGCGCATGACTCTCAACAGCCATTTCTTCCTGCTCCTGACGAGAAATACTGTATTGTTTCGCCAGATTTTCAGCAGTGATGCCCATAGAAACGTAAGCTTCTGGATATTCTTTATACAAACGAGGGTGCGGAGCTGGGTTAAACCCACCCATTGGAACACGGGTCATGCTTTCAATACCACCGCAGATGAACACGTCACCTGCGCCCATCTGAATGGCACCTGCGGCCATGTGGATGGACTGCATGGAAGATCCGCAGAAGCGGTTTACAGTTGTTGCAGCCGCAGTCTTTGGTAGCCCTGCAAGAAAGCTGATAATCCGGGCAACATTCAGTCCCTGCTCGGCTTCTGGAAAAGCACTTCCGATAATAACGTCTTCGATATCCTCGACATTCACGCCACTATCCTCAACAAGGCCTTTCACAACCTGGGCCGTCAGTTCGTCGGGGCGAACTTTAATCAACTCACCTTTGTTAGCAAGTGTGAAGGGAGAGCGTTTATACCCTGCAATGACCACGTTCTTCATGATCTAAATTCCTTTCCAGTTTCAGCCTGCTTCCTTTGTCAGGCCAAGGGATTTAATTACTTGATTGAAATGAGCACCCGACAATCAGGCCCCACAAAACGATGAAAGATAACTTAAGCCAATTTCTTTTTGGGAGCCTCACTATCGCATGTGTTCTGCGACAGAAAGTTTTCAAGCTCTGAAATTCCGTCTTCGAGCTCAAGAATGGCATCATTAATGTCTTTTCGCTGAACGATCAGCTTATCAAGCTGGTCTTTACATTTCTTCAGCGTATAGGTGAGCTGTTCCTTAGAAACACCTTGGGTGGGATCGTAGAGATCAATCATTTTCTTGATCTCTTGCAGACTGAAACCAAGACGCCGTCCACGCAAAATCAATTTGAGGCGAGCTCGATCGCCGCGCGAATAAACTCGGGTCAACCCCTCACGAAAAGGTGAAATAAGACCCTTATCTTCATAAAATCTGATCGTACGGGAAGTGACCTCAAATTCTTCAGCGAGGTCCGTAATCGAATAGCGTTCCTTTTCCATTCCATCTCCCAAAAGAATGACATTTAATGATTTATGTTATAGTTGACGTTTACGTAAACGTCAACTCTCCTTTACGTAAACGTAAAAAATTTCCTATTTCACCATACAATCACGTGCAAAATTCGAAAAAATTGGGTATAAATTCGCCGTTACCGTTTTGATGGAACAGTAAAAGGTGAGTAATTGACGGACAAGATTACAACCTATCAGGAATTTTGGCCCTACTATTTGCAGGAACATTCCAAGCCGCTTTGCCGGTGGTTCCACTTTGGTGGGACGTCTTTCTCCTTGGTTTTACTCATCATGTTTATCACGACGCAAGCTCCACTTTATTTAGCTTTAGCTCTAATTTGTGGATATGGGCCGGCTTGGATTGGACACTTCTTAATTGAGAAAAACCGGCCTGCAACCTTCAGGTATCCTTTATGGTCACTCATAAGTGATTTTCGCATGTACTTTTTATGGCTTAGTGGAAATCTGGATCGCCACTTAAAACTCAGTACCGTCAGAGAGTGACAGCTGACTTATTTGTAATGCCTTCGGGGGGAGGTACATATGATCAACACCGCAACAGATATCCAGAAGGATTTTACAGATCTTTCTGACTACCTTTACAAAGCTAGTAAAATTTTGAAGTCCTTGAGCAATCAACGGCGCCTTGAGATTCTGACTTGCCTTTCAGAACAAGAATTGTCTGTTGGCGAGCTCGAAAAGAAGATCAAAATCAGCCAATCAGCGCTCTCACAACATCTCGGGCGGCTTCGGCGTGACGAAATTGTCACAACTCGAAGAGAAGCTCAGACGATCTATTATTCGCTTTATAACGATAAGATCCTGAATTTACTGCAGTCAGTCCGCCTTGCTTCTTAAGATGTTGGTTTTTAGATAAAAATCCAACTTTCAACGGAGAGCGAGTTACAATTATCGTCAAATTGGTGTATTAAGTATACATAACTTTCGTTGACACCAAATTTGATCCAGGGCTGATAGCCAAATGCCAGTTTATTTACCTATTGCCGAGATATCAGTTAATTTATTTCTGATCTTGGGAATGGGCGGTGCAGTCGGCTTGCTATCTGGCATGTTTGGGGTAGGCGGAGGTTTCTTGATGACTCCGCTCCTCATTTTTACCGGCATTCCTCCTGCAGTTGCCGTTGCAACCGGCGCGAACCAACTTGTAGCCGCAAGTGTCTCGGGTGTCTTAGCTCATTGGCGACGCGGAAATGTTGACCTGAAAATGGGGACCGTTTTGCTCATTGGCGGCCTTGTTGGGTCGGCCTTTGGCACCTGGGTTTTCGCTCTCCTCAAAACAGCGGGACAGGTCGATCTTTTAATCTCGTTATCCTACGTTCTGTTTCTTGGCGTCATCGGGGGCTTGATGCTTTTTGAAAGCATTGGGTCGATCGTCAAAAGCAAACGCGGTACGACTAAACGGAAAAAACTTCATCAGCACTATTGGATACATGGCCTGCCGTTTAAAATGCGGTTTCGAAAATCAAAGCTATATATCAGTGCATTACTGCCGCTAACGTTAGGTTTTTTTGTGGGCATCCTCTCTGCCATTATGGGCGTAGGAGGCGGATTTATTATGGTTCCTGCCATGATCTATCTCATGGGCATGCCGACAACTGTAGTTATTGGAACGTCACTATTTCAGATTATTTTCGTAACAGCAAACGTCACCTTCCTTCATTCTGTAACCACACAAACCGTTGATGTCCTGTTGGCTCTTTTGCTGATGAGCAGTGCCGTCGTTGGCGCTCAGATCGGAACAAGAATTGGCTCGAAAATGAAGGGCGAGCAACTCAGATCCCTGCTGGCACTTATGGTGCTTTTAGTTTGCGGCAAACTCGCACTGGATCTAGTTCTAACACCAGATGACCTTTACAGCTTTATTGTTCTGCAAGGGGATCATTGAGCATGTCTTGGTCCTTTCGCATCGCGCTAATCATATTGACCTTCTTCAGCCTTCCGGCCAAAGCCAGCAATACGCTCGTGACGGACATATCCTCACATCTGATCTCGGTCACATCTGACTTTACTGGTACGGACCTGCTTCTGTTTGGGTCAATTCAGTCCTCAAGCGAATATGACCTTTCTGAACCCGGCGATATTATTGTTGTTGTCAGAGGTCCCCATCGCGAGGTTATGGTTCGCAAAAAAGAACGAATTCTGGGTATTTGGGCAAACACCCAGTCAGTGTCCCTTTCCCATGTTCCTGGCTTTTATGTGATTGCCAGTAACAAGCCGATCGAAGAAATCACGGATCCGGCTACGCTGGGCAGGCTTCGAATTGGTAAAGATAAGCTTGGTATTATCGAAAAGACAGCCGGCAAAGACACTGCAGACTATGAAGCGGCAGTCGTTCGTCAAAACTCCCAGAACGATCTTTATTCCTATGACGATGCGGCCGTCATTTTTCTAGGAAGTTCTCTTTTTCGAACTTCCGTGCATTTCCCTGCCAACGTCCCGGTTGGCAATTATATTGCTGAAATTTATCTCTTTCTCGATGGGGAACTGATCAGCGCACAGACATCGCCACTTTTCATCAAAAAATTTGGCGTGGGCAGGCGTATTTTTGAATTCGCCAACAGGTTTCCCTACATACATGGTATCGTCGCCATCCTGATTGCCCTGGCTGCTGGTTGGATCGCATCTGTTCTCTTCCGAAAAGATTAGGTTTCTAATTTCATTTTTGTTTGCTTTCAAATAAACTGAACTCTGTCGCTCAGATACAAAACCAGTTGGTCAAACCAACCAAAAACAACAATAAGGATCATTCATGAGTGTATCGATTAAGGCCTTAGTGGCTCACATAAAGGATGGGTTGAAACTTGCTGTTCCTGCAGATTATGCCGGTATCGCAATGGAAACGACCCGGGAAATCATTCGGCAAGGCCGACGCAATCTTCATATTGTCGGCGTTCCTACATCAGGCTTTCAGTCCGAGCTTCTGATCGGAGCTGGGTGTGTGGCGACTTATGAGAGCTCTGCCCTAACGATGGGCGAACATAATCCGCCCCCTCAGTTCACTCGCGCCGTTAAGTCTGGCAGCGTCGGACTGGTTGATGCAACATGCCCCGCTGTTCACGCCGCTTTGCAAGCCTCCCAAAAGGGAATCCCGTTTATGCCTCTTAGAGGGATTATTGGCAGTGATATCGTCAATCATCATCCGGATTGGAAAGTCATTCAAAATCCGCTGACCAATGAAGAGGATCCGGTCATCCTCATTCCAGCAATTCAGCCTGATTTTTCCATCTTTCATGCACCTATGGCTGATAAAAACGGAAATATCTGGGTTGGACGACGCAGGGAACTTGTCAATATGGCACAGGCTTCTAAAGGGGCCTTGATAACAGTAGAAAAGCAATTTGATGGCGATTTACTAGAAGATGAAACTTATGCTGCAGGCACATTGCCGGCACTATATGTAACGGACTTTTGCGTTTTACCGGGCGGAAGCTGGCCGCTCGGATTTTGGCAAGGCAACGGCGAGGACAGTGCCCATTTAAAGCAGTACTGCCAAATGGCACAAACCGAACAGGGCTTTAACGACTACCTCAATGAATATGTCCTGAAGGAAGCTTCTCATGTCTGATGCAGATATCAAAAAAGAACTGATCTGCTTTGTTGCCAATCTGCTTCGGGATTGCAATCACGTTGCTGTTGGCGCGTCCTCCCCTATCCCGGGCGCCGCAGCATTGCTGGCAAAGGAAGCCTGGCAAAACCCCCGCTTCATCAATATTCTTGGATCAGTGAAGAACAACTTCTTTACAAACGGGGCGCAGGAGTTATTTGACTGCGCCGCACAAGGCCGCATAGATGCTTTCTTCTTAAGTGGTGGCCAAATCGATGGTCAGGCCAACATTAACCTGATGGGTATTGGTGACTACCCAAAGAATAGCCCTAGATGGTCTGGCACCTTCGGGTCGGCATACCTTTATTTCTTAATTCCAAAAGTTATCCTGTTTCGGGAAGAGCACACCCGGCGCGTCCTGGTAGACAAGGTAGACTTTATCAGCGCGCCTGGAACAAGTGAGGAGAATATCTATAGGCATGGTGGACCTTACGGACTACTTACCAATAAGTGCTTCTTCCGTTTTGATAAGGCGAAGCGTCGCTTCAGGCTAGACAGTATCCACAAGCAAAGCTCACTGGAAGATGTCTTGGACAATACCGGCTTTGAGTTTGATTATGTCGAAAATACACCAATTACGCCGTCAGCAGATCCTGAGCTTATGTCTTTGCTGGAGACAAAAATCAGTCACAAAGTGCGGGAGGTATATCCCCAGTTTGCCGATCGCGTTTTTGCAGAAACAGCCGAAATCAGTTAAACAATCCACAAACAAAAATTGAGTTAAGGACTTAGTTATGACAAGTACTGGCGCATTGAGCGGCCTGAAGGTAATCGACCTTTCAAGAGTTTTAGGTGGGCCTTTTTGTACCCAGATTCTAGCTGACCACGGCGCGGAAGTCATCAAGATTGACCCCCCCCAAGGCGATGAAACACGCACTTGGGGTCCTCCTTTCAACGCTGATGGACTGTCTGCTTATTTCTCCGGCGCCAACCGGAACAAGCGATCCATTGCACTTGATATTCGAAAAGAAGAAGGGAAAGAAATTCTTCTGAAACTTTTAGAAGATGCCGACATTCTTGTCGAAAACTTCAAAACCGGCTCTATGGAGAAATGGGGCCTTGGCTACGACGAGGTTTTAGCCAAAAAATATCCAACACTTATTCATTGCCGTGTCACAGGCTTTGGCGCAGATGGACCCTTTGGTGGTTTCCCTGGTTATGATGCCGTGCTGCAAGCCTGGGCAGGCCTGATCAGTGTGAATGGATCCCCTGAATCTGGGCCAGTCCGTGTAGGCATTCCTTTGATCGATCTAGGTACCGGAATGAATGCTGTGATTGGCATTTTGATGGCTGTCAACGAACGGCACAAATCTGGTAAGGGACAATCAGTTGAAGTCTCCCTCTACGATACGGGAATACAGCTGCAGCATCCTCATGCGCCAAATAATTTGATGAGTGGAAAAGAACCTGTTCTTACAGGTAACTCACACCCGAACATCGCACCATATGATCTATATGCAACGGCCAATACCCCTATTTTCCTTGGCATCGGGAATAATGGACAGTTTCGAAAACTGTGCACCGCATTAGGTTGCCCTGAACTACCAGAAGATCCACGGTTTGTTGATAATTCAACCCGACTGAAGCATCGTGATGAACTAAATGCCATTTTAGAGGAATACCTCAAAGACAAGGACGGCGTCGAGTTTGCGACAAAGCTTTTAGAAGCAGGCGTTCCAGCAGGTGCCGCAATGAGCCTTTCAGAGGCCCTAAACCATCCTCACACAAAGCACCGCCAAATGGTTATCGAAAAAGACGGTTACGCAGGAACAGGTGTAGCGGTCAAGATGAGCCGAACACCTGGGGGACTACATTCGGTTCCACCAGCCTTTGGAGCAGATGGGGAAGAAATTCTCTCAGAAATCGGATACAGCAAAGAAGAGATAGAAGGTCTCAAGTCTGCTGAAATCCTTTGGGAAAAACCGAAGATGTAAAATCTATCATCTTGACGATAGGTCGATGGCGCATAAGAATGGTTATAAGTAAATATAAGTGAGCTGGAACCGTGCAAACGGTTATAAAAAACTGGGAAACTAATCATGGTAAAATTATTTCACTTTTTGGAAGGTTTAATACAATTTTTTTAAAATTGTATTTGCCTTCCCGTTGTTTAGAGATAACTTATATATCTGCAATACTAATAAAGTACGATGTGCCTGCAGTCTTTGAGTTCAAAGGAGGCAACACGAAATGCGGACTAACGAAGATATTGTTTTTGAGTTCCTTAATAACCTTAAAAACCACGAACCGGAGAGATTTATAAGTCAACTAGCCAACGATGCTGAAATTCATGTGTGTTTAGGCAATCAAATTCATTCCGACAGTTACGCAGCAACTTTTATCGGAAAGAAAGGCGCTCATAATCTTTTCAACATTTGTCGTCAGTTTTTGAAGATTAAGGAATTTAAGCCAACTGACTTTCACCATGAAGACCATAAGATGATCGTTCGGGGTGACTTGGAATGTGTACTCACTCCTAACAACGAACCCTGGAGTTCAAGCTGGATGCAGATCTGGACTTTCAGAAATGACCTAATTTCCAAACTTCGGATTTTTGCGGATTTTCACACCACTGCAAATCGAACCTTACCGGGACTTGAAAAAGTCATTCAGGAACGAAGTCAGGAAAATTACGGTAATAGCCACTAACCTTTTATGGTTTCGGTATTCTTCTGTTTGAACTGAGTGATAATTACTCCTAATAAGGAGTATGGGAAACACTCACTATTCTTCAGTGGCTCAAAAAAACACTGCTCCGATCTATTTCATTTTAGGGATGCTCCTTGTCCCTGTAATGGATGGAACAGCCAAGTACCTCGTGGCCGAGTACCCGTTGGCCCAGGTCGTGTGGAGCCGGTATTTTTTTCACTTGTTGACCTTGCTTCCGCTATTTTTCATCTTCAGGGTCAAAATTCGCCTCATACCGGAACGGCTTAATTGGCAGACGGCTCGCGCCTTGTTTCTGTTGGGCGACACTGCGCTGTTTTTTGGAGCTCTGGCATTCATTCCCCTGACGAACGGCAAGGCCGTTTTCTTTGTCTCTCCCCTTATCATGACAGCACTGGCCCCTTTTCTGTTAGGGGAGAAGGTGGGTTGGCATCGGTGGGGTGCTGTCCTTGTTGGCTTCGCAGGCACCCTTTTTATCTTGAGACCAGAAGCAGACGGTGAATTCCTTGGATACTTGTTGGCTTTTGGCTCTGCCGCTTTTTATGCTATTTACCTAATTTTGACCCGGAAACTGACAACGTCAGGCAGTCCATTAAACACACTGCTCTATACGGCTATTTTCGGAACAGTACTGATGGCTTTTTTCCTGCCGTTCCATTGGACAACGCCGGATTTTCATGGATTCAGTTTAATGGTTCTAACCGGGTTGCTGGGCACCCTCAGTCACTTCTTCATTATTAAAGCCTTTGAAACAGGAGATGCCTCCAGCATGGCTCCCTTCTCTTATGCAGAGATTATTAGTGCTACGCTTTTCGGATTAATCGTTTTTGGACATATTCCGGGCCCTCTGACCTGGATTGGTATCTCCATTGTTGTCGCCAGCGGCCTCTATGTTTTTAAACGGGAACGGGTCGTTCTTAAAAAAATTTAGAGTCACAAAAATCCTCTAATGAAAATTTCGACCCTTTGGCATAACAGAGGTACTTCGCGGATGTTGCCAGAGGTTTGGTTTGGCAATCTGCCGTGTGACAGAAGCCTTTAAGGTTGGCGCACCCTCCATCAGGGATGCCAGTTGCTGGCTTAAATCCTCCACCTCTCTGGCAATCAAATGAATAACATTCTGCTCAATTTGTAACTGTCCTCGGACACGGACAAGCCGTCCCCCAAGAACAGCTTGACGATATTTCTCGAACACCTGGGGCCAGACAATTACATTGACCGTATCCGTTTCATCCTCAAGGGTCATAAAAATGATCCCAGCGGCAGTTCCCGGCCGCTGCCGAGATAAAATCAAACCCGCCACTTCAACATAACTACCGGATTTCAACGTCTTGAGAACTTCAGCTGTAACAATCTTCCGTCCAGGTAATCTACCTCGCAGAAGAGCTACCGGATGCGCCTTTAAAGACAATCGGAGACTTGCATAATCCTCAATCACCTGCTGACCGATTGGCATGGAGGGCAACTTTACTTCTGCTTCCCGCTGCAAAGCTTCATGACCTTCAGAGGCTACCGCAAAAAGAGGGAGCTCCTCCAACGCCCCGCGCCGTCCTCCCTGCCCTGACAGCCCTCGCACAGCCCAAAGAGCGGACCGGCGATCCATGCCGATAGAGCGAAAAGCATCTGCATTCGCCAGCATCTCCAAGGATTTCATATCAAGTTCTGCACGAAAATAAAGATCCCTAACACTGTCATACCCATTCCTTCGCCGCGCCACCAACCGCCGGGCCGCTGCCTCACTCAACCCCTTCACCTGCCGAAGTCCAACCCGCAAGGCCCAATACTGCTTTGATCGGCTTGCCCCTTCCAACGTGTAATCCCATTCGCTTCTATTAATATCCGCAGCAAGAACCTGCCCACCATGTTCCCGAAAATCACGAACCAAGCTGGAAGCAGAATAAAATCCCATAGGTTGCGAGTTTAAAATGGCTGCGCTGAACACATCAGGGTAATGGCACTTCAACCAGGATGAGGCGTAAGCCAACAACGCAAAACTGGCCGAATGGCTTTCTGGAAACCCATAATCGCTAAAGCCTTCAATTTGGCGAAAACATTGCTCAGCAAACTCTGGCTCATACCCACGGGCTTTCATCCCCTCAATAAAACGGATCTTGAAATTCCCGATATCGCCGGTTCGCTTGAAGGTTGCCATCGCCCGGCGCAATTGATCCGCCTCTTCCGCTGTAAACCCTGCTGCCACCATAGCAATCTGCATGGCCTGCTCTTGGAAAAGAGGAACCCCTTTGGTTTTCTCCAATACTGATTTCAACTCTTCGGATGGATAGGAAACGGGCTCCAGTCCTTGTCGTCGACGCAAATATGGATGCACCATATCACCCTGAATAGGGCCTGGACGAACGATGGCAACTTCGATCACCAGATCATAAAAATTTGCAGGCTTCAAACGCGGTAGCATAGACATCTGGGCCCGACTCTCAATTTGGAAAACGCCAACCGTATCAGCCCTTTGAATCATTTCGTAGGTCGATTTATCATCCCGTGGGATTGCCGCAAGATCCATCATCACACCATAATGTTGACCCAGCAAATCAAAGGCTTTGCGGATGCAAGTCAGCATACCAAGTGATAAGACATCGATTTTCAAAATTCCAAGAGCATCGAGATCATCCTTATCCCACTCCACAATGGTCCGATCCTCCATCGCAGCATTGGAAATAGGCGATATTTCAATCAGTGGATCCCGTGTAATGACAAAGCCACCCACATGTTGCGACAAATGTCGGGGAAATCCGATCAACTCTTTCGCCAATTTCAGGACATAACGGATATTTCGATCCGTTGGGCCAATACCAAGGGATGCAGCCTGCTCCCATGTCAGGCCCGTCGAACTATGCCCCCAAACACTGCTGGAGAGGGCACCGATAACATCCTCGGAAAGGCCCATGACCTTTCCCACCTCCCGAATGGCACTTTTGGTCCGGTAAGTGACAACTGTCGCTGCAATACCAGCCCGATGCCGACCGTATTTGTTATATATATACTGAATCACCTCTTCACGGCGCTCATGCTCAAAATCCACATCAATATCCGGCGGCTCACCTCGCTCAGCCGAAATAAACCGCTCAAACAAAAGATTGATCTCGGAAGGGTTCACTGCTGTGATCCCAAGGCAATAACAAACGGCTGAATTTGCAGCTGAACCCCGGCCCTGGCACAAAATGGGCGGTTCAAGAGAGCGGGCAAAACGGACAATGTCATAAACAGTCAGAAAATAAGGAGCATAAGACAGCTTTCCAATTAACGACAATTCGTGCTGCAAAGTTGTCGTCACTTTTTCTGGCACCCCTTCAGGGTACCGTTTTTGCGCCCCGATCCAGGTTAATCGTTCCAACTCTGCCTGTGGAGTAGGGCTATCACCGCTTGGCTCATCTGGATATTGATAGGCAATTTCATCAAGAGAAAATTGACATCGCTCAACGATTTCAAGGCTCCGCCGGACCGATGGTTCGTAGCCGGAAAACAGGCGATATATCTCTTTTGGACCTTTTAGATATCGCTCCGCATTAGCTTCTAGTAAAAACCCGGCATCATGAATTTTAACGTGCTCTCGAATACAGGTCAGCACATCCTGAAGCGGACGACGGCTGGGAATGTGATAAAGCACATCATTACAGGTAACAGTCGGCAAACCACAGTGCTTTGCAAGCACCGACAATTCTGCCAACTGACGAGCATCTTCTATTCCCAATAGATTTTTGAGAGCAACATAGCTGGTTTTGGGAAATGCACTTGCAAGCTTTTGAACCCAGATTTCAAAATCATCCAGTTGCTTATCAGGCGGCATCGCGATGAAAATCTGTCCATCCCCAAACGTCACCACATCCTCAAACGACAGATGACATTCCCCTTTTTCTGCTCGGCGATTCCCCAGACTAAGAAGTTGCGTGAGCCGACCATAAGCGGCTTTATCTGTTGGAAAACATAGGATTTCAAATCCATCTCTCAAAACCAGCCGGGTCCCGATAACAAGCCGGATCCCACTGGCTTTTGCAGCCTTATGGGCTCGCACAACGCCCGCCAAGGTATTTCGATCAGCAATCCCGACAGCCCGAAGCCCCAGAGCTGCAGCAGTCACAACCAGTTCATCCGGATGGGATGCTCCTCGTAAAAAACTGAAGTTACTACTCACAGCCAGCTCAGCATAAGACTGCTCCACGCCTTGGGGCATCATGAAAAAAGTCCTTGCAAAAACCAGCGGGGGCGATCCCCTTTTCGATCATAAAGTCCATCCCGATAGAGCCAGTAGCGATGACCTTCCTGATCCTCAACTCGGTAATAGTCGCGTGTCTGCCGTGAACTAACTTCCAGCACTTGCCACCATTCAGGAGACAATCGCTCAGGCCCCTCCGCCCGGGTAATATGGTGCAGCTGACGGCGCCATTCGAACCGCAACGGCGGACCATCAGGCACTTCCGCCAAAACGGTCACAGGCTCCGGAGGTCGAAACAATAAAAGCGGCCGCGCCAATGACGTTTGCCCATAAACCGGCCATGAGGCTGGCTTTTGCGACTGGTTCACGGCAACCGCCTCAAAACTATTTTCAGGAATATAACTTTCCCGGGGCTTCAATCGGGTCACCCTGTCAAAGCCAAACCGATTTCCAAACCGGTCAAACAGTCGATCCATTTCACGGGACTGTTCATGACTTCCCTCACTCACCCCCCAAGACGCCTGCTCATCCACCATCGGCTCGACCCCAAAGGCTGCCAGAGAGACAAAATCAAATCCGAACCCCAGATCGACATCTGTCTGTAATCGGGTAAGGGTCTCGGTGAATAAAAGCTGCATATAAGCGGCGTCATCACAAAGTCGCCGACTTCCTGCGCCCAGCCGATCTACATGCCCATCAATCCGAAACAGCCGTAGCTCAAAATATCGCGCGCCCTTATTTTCGGCTTTTAAAACACCCTGCAAATCTGCGGATAACCTTTCCAGGCAAACCTGCACCCCGTCCAGATGGACAACAGGCTCCATCAACGACTGCTCC
The DNA here is from genome assembly GCF_012932565.1 of Sneathiella limimaris. Taxonomy (NCBI): domain Bacteria; kingdom Pseudomonadati; phylum Pseudomonadota; class Alphaproteobacteria; order Sneathiellales; family Sneathiellaceae; genus Sneathiella; species Sneathiella limimaris. Next base: position 1,095,914 of record NZ_JABBYJ010000001.1, on the reverse strand, counting down.
ACCTGATAGACAGGTGGCGGCACTAATGGGTCGAAAACGTCAGCCTCTTCCCCCAACACCTGCTGCAACCGCGACACAAGCGCGCCTCCAAAACGGGTCGTGAGAGAGGCTGCCGGAATTTCGGTCAACTGACTTATTTTCCGAAGGCCCAACTGTTCCAACCGTTCAACATCATCGACCGGCAAATTCAACGCAGCGACAGATAAATCATTCAAGGCATGTCGAAGCTGTCCAGCCGGGATAACATGAGAGGCTTTCTCCCCAAACCTGGCAACAGCCCATGCCCCACCTGCTGTATCTGCAATCGCTCCCCGCACTGTCAGGCCAAAGCCACGCAACCGATCCAGTATCTCAGTCAGCATAGATTTTTCTCCACCAAAGAGGTGGGCGCATCCCGTAATGTCAATTGCCAGTCCATCTGGTGTCTGGCAACGAACCATAGGGCTATATCGTAATAACCAGAGTGTCAGGCGCTCCAATGCTGCTGCATCCAGCTCCGGGGTTGCTTCTTCAGTAATTAACTTTGGACAAAGTGCCCGTGCATCTGCAAGAGATTGTGCAGATGTCACACCTTGTTGTTCTGCCGCCAAATTAGTAGCCACAATACGAGTGCCTCGCACCCCGTGGGTGACCAGTGCAAAAGCTTCTTCTTTTCTAACCAGTTCGCCTATGCGGTCGCCGCCCATAGAAGCGTTTTTGAAACGGGGAGATTCTTGTTTTAGGCCTTGTTGTTGGCGATATCGATGTTCGATCGACCAACGGGGAAGCCAGACGGAAAGAATGCGTCTCATACTGCCACTCCAGTTGCCATATATGGGGGCGACCACTTTTGCAGCGAACCAGTTCCACCTGCCAACGTGGACATCCAACCCCCGGTAATCGTGTGTTTTGGAAAAATTCAGGGCTGCTAGGCCGGGCACTGATCCGCCACCGGGTCTGAGCGGCTGTCGATGATTGAGCTTCACTCTCCTGCCCCGAACTGTAATTACGAACCAGTAAAAGCGTGCTGCCTCTACGGGATGCCCGAAGGGCTAACCGACGGCTGGCCGTAAAGTCATACAATCGTTCAGGTCCCACATACGCGCCTATCACGAGTGGACAGGCACCAGACGCCAGCCCTTCCTCTAAAACCCATAAAAACTCCTGCTCCGCCGTCACGGATACCTGCAGCAAATCATTGGGATTAAACCCTAAGGAGGTCAGGCCATGCGGATAGGGTTGGTTCGGGAAATCGGCTCTTTTGCCGAAACTGCACCACAGAACAGGCCCTGTCCGCTCTTTCTGAAAGGCCTTCAGCAGACAAAGTGTGAAACCAAGTGTTGCTGGAAAATCTGAATAACGGGCAGGAACAAATTCATGAATGACGCCAGTCTGCAGCCCCTCTTCAGGCAGATGCTTGTCAAACTCCGACAGATTGGTTCGTACAACCCGATCCGAGGCTCGCCGATCCGGCTGCCAATCTTTTTGCTGCAGGGATTTCAGCGCCGTATGAGAAGCCAATTCCTGCATCTGTTTCTTGAGATGTGTAAGTGCCTGTTGTTTAAAGCCCGACATTTGCTTGAGAATCCTGTTCACCATTTTAAAGGGAACGTCTGATTATACGGAACAAAACAAGAACATTCAATTATTTTTCGTCAATTTGGGTTTTATGGAGCTGACATTTCACTAAAGAAATATTCTGCAATCTGATAAAAAGACGGAGATGTTGATATCCTCAGCGCAACGAACAAAGGCCCTAAATGACCGCAAAAAAATCTGTAAAAGGACAAAAGATCAAGCTGATTGTCCGTCAGGCAAATCATTCTGACATCGCCGGAATTGTCGCACTCAGCACCAAAGTCTACGGACCCGAGCTGAGCCTTACCGACAAAACGATTGCGGGACAAATCTCCAATTTCCCAGAAGGCCAGTTTGTTGCTGAATATAATGGCCGTGTGGTTGGACATTGTGCGACCTTTATCATTTCTGGCGCTATTGCCCTTAAACAGCACAACTGGGATCAGATCACCGGGTACGGCTATGCATCCCGTCATGATTTGGATGGCGATTACCTCTATGGGATGGAAGTTTGTGTGGATCCAGGGTACCGCCGGTTGCGGATCGGACAACGCCTCTATAATGCTCGCAAAAAACTCTGCACCGATTATCACCTGAAAGGGATTGTATTTGGTGGACGCATGCCAGGATATGGACGCCGGGCCAAATCATTTCCAGACCCCACAGACTATCTGGATCAGGTTCTGGAAGGCCAAATCAAAGATACCGTTATCAATTTCCATATCCGCAATGGATTTGAAGCAATTGGTGTTCTGAAAAACTACCTGCCAACGGATAAGTCCTCTCGTGGGCATGCATCTCACATGATTTGGCATAACCCAGCCATTGAGGAGGGTGACAACCGAACACCAGAGCAACGAGGCCGGACGCAGAACTCAGTTCGCATCGCAACCGTTCAGTATCAGGTTCGCAAAGTTAATTCCTTCGAAGATTTCGCGAAACAGGTCGAATATTTTGTGGATGTCGCCGCAGATTATACGGCCGATTTTGTCCTCTTTCCGGAGCTACTGACCATTCCTCTTGTCTCTATGGAACCGGACAGATTATCCCCCCAGCAATCCATTGAGCTGATCACGAATTACACAGACCAATACGTCAAGTTCATGCAGAACCTGGCCGTCTCCTATAACATCAATATCATTGGCGGCTCACACCCGACCCGGATTGATGAAGACACGATTGAGAACCATGCCTACATCTTCCTAAGAGATGGACAGTTTCACACGCAGCCAAAGCTACACCCCACTCCCAACGAAAGTTATTGGTGGAATATCAAGGGCGGGGATAGCCTGAAGGCCATTCAAACGGACTGCGGGCCGATCGGTGTTCTGGTTTGCTATGACACAGAATTCCCTGAACCGGTTAGACACCTCACCGATCAGGGCGCCAAAATCCTCTTTGTTCCTTTCTGCACGGACGAACGGCAAGGCTATCTCAGAGTTAAATACTGCTGTCAGGCCCGGGCCGTCGAAAACCAGATCTATGTTGCGACGGCCGGCATTGTCGGTAACCTACCGGATGTGGAAAATATGGATGTGCATTATGCGGAAAGCGGGATCTACACACCTTGTGACTTCCCCTTTGCCCGGGACGGTATCGCTGCCATGACCGACGTCAACACAGAAAGCATCGTCTTCGCCGATTTACGTCTTGATCAGCTCACCATCAGCCGGAACTCCGGCACGGTTCGCAATCTGAAAGACCGGCGGTTTGATCTATATCGTGTAGACTGGAAGAAACGCTGAATATTGGGAGATTTGTAAAATGGCGCACCGGGGAAGATTCGAACTCCCGACCCCTAGATTCGTAGTCTAGTGCTCTATCCAGCTGAGCTACCGGTGCATCCTTGACCCGTCAAATTTTCAGGGTCTTTCGCAGGTCGGGCGGAGATCACTGCCCGCTGCGGATCGGGAACCTAATCAAATCAGATCAACATTGCAAGCGCTGAATCTAAAAAAACGCAAAAAACACACAATAATTCCTTTCTTGTCCATTCACACTTGAATGGGTAGTATTTGCCTTTGTTTTACGGTATTTATGTCGAACTTGTTCGAATAGGGGGTCTCGTAAACTCAATAAAACCGTTTACGATTACAAATATAGAGTGTTTCACGATATGGTATTTCGCATTTCCCGACCGATTGCGCTGACTGCAGCTTTATTTGTTGCAGGCTGTTCTTTCATTGACGAATCCCTGATGCCAGCATTGACTGGTGATGACGCAGAAGCAACAGGGGCTCCTGTTCCAATTGCAGCCTCAGAAGCGGAAAAAAATCCCGACCCGACCTTGAGCCCGGCTGGCGCAGGCGCGGCGACACTTCCAGCGAACGCACCCCCCGTTCTTGGATCCACCAACTTTGTGACGCCTGGCGTAACAGCTGCGCCAAACACAGGGACATTTGTTGGTCAGAAAGTTGCGGTCCTTCGTTCGGAGCTCGGAGCACTTCAGGAGCGCTTGAAATTGCGGAACCAGCAGCTTCAGCAAATTCGCAATACAACAACTTCGAATTCTCAGGCCTATCACGGTACGATTGCTGCCGTAAATGCACGTCTCCAGGTTGGCACAACACCTGGCAACCCAATCCTGATCAATCAATGGAACCAGGCCCAGTTGCAACTTGAGCGAATCGGTGCAGATATTTCCTCCATGAACAGCCTAGCTAACGCTGTTGCCAGCGACTCCAGCATGTCTGCTTATTTGCTAGAATCTACACGGGCAGCATATGGGCTTTCCGGTGCGATCGAAGAAGATCACCGTCAGCTCGCTATTCTGGAAGACGAAACAAACCGGACTGTCGTCCTGGTGGATCGCCTTTTGAACGAGCTTTCCGAAGACATTAGCAGACAGACAGCCTATGTCGGCAATGAACGGGCAAATCTGACGACGTTGTCTCATTCCATTAAGAACGGTGAGCTCCTTGGTGCCAGCCTTGCCAATCGGGCCTATCTCTCAACAGGTCCAGTTGCAAGTTCTTCACCGGTTGCCTCCACAAGCACACAGAACTTCAATGCTGGCAATCGCCAGCCGCTCGTTGTGATCCGTTTTGATCGGGAAAATGTTCCTTATGAGCAGGCTCTCTACACAGCTGTCAACCGGACGCTCCAAAGCCGTCCTCAGTCTGTATTTGATGTTGTTGCAGTTGCCCCAATGACAGGCGGCGCGGCTGATGTAGCCCTAAACCAGACAAAAGCCACCCGGAATGCCCGGAAGGTTCTTCGGTCCCTAACAGATATGGGCCTGCCTGCCTCCCGCGTTAATCTGACAACCGCCTCCAGCGGTCAGGCTGTTACAAGCGAAGTTCATATCTACGTTCGCTAAGACCACAACTTACGAAAAAGAAAAGCGGCTCCTGAGCCGCTTTTTTTATGCCTGAAGAACAAAACCATCTCTCCCTGCTAAGAGCTTATATCACTCGCCAAGGCGGGCTTGCTCGGCCAGCCCTAGACCACACGCCCTCTAATTTATCGATTAGTTTAGAGACAATAGAGACCGCACACAGATCACTCTCTTCATCCAATAAAAAAGCCCGCTGTTCCCAGCGGGCTTTCATTGACTTCCAAACCTAAGGTCTAGTCTTCCCAGCTCATCCGGGCAACATCAGTTGCGAAGAGATGTGCATCTTTCCAGACACCTTTCAGGCCTTTGCGCATAACCTGCACATTTGCCAGCTGGAACATAAAGCCATTTACAGCGTCCTCAGCAAGCATCACCTGAGCCTCTTTCAACTTGGCGCTTCGTTCAGCATCATTGAGGGCAGTCTCAGCCTCATTAATAACTTTATTAAAGGCTGGGTTTTTGTAGTTGAAATAGTAGTTTTCGCGCGCATAGATATTGATATCCATGGGCTCAACATGACTAACGATGGACAGGTCGTAGTTTTTCTTCTTATAAACTTCGTCCAGCCATTTTGGCCAATCCACATTTTCAATCTTGATCTTGAAACCAACTTTTTCAAGCTGAGCGGCTACGATCTGACCGCCTTTACGGGCATAATCATCAACTGGTGGCAATTTCAAGGACAGCTCAAGTCCATTTGGATAACCAGCCTCTGCCAACAAAGCCTTTGATTTTTCAGGATCATATGGATAGGTACCAGTCAGATCGACATAGTCCGGATGATGCGGCGCAAAATGTGATCCAATAGGTGTGCCATAGCCAAACATTGCACCATCGATAATTTCCTGACGGTTAATGGCATGTGCAATCGCCTGACGAACCTTCAGCTTAGATAAAGCAGGGTTGGCATTGTTGGTGCTGAGGATGGTCTCACCGTTTGTGGTTCCCTCCATCACAACGAACTGATCACCCAGCTTAAACTGCTGAATAGTCTCGTTTGGTACTGCTGTAAAATCAACATCACCCGTCATCAGGCTAGCCATCCGGGCAGCTGGATCATTGATAAAGCGGAAGGTCGCTTTTTCGAGTTTCAGACTTCCTTTATCCCGATAGGTATCTGCCATCACGAGACGAACCTGATCACCTTTGATCCAGCGGTCCAGCTTATAGGGGCCTGTACCAACTGGCGCTGTTGCATTAGTCGCGTCAGAAGCCGGGTCAACAATCACAGCCGTTGACTCGCCCAATTGAGCAATAAAATCAGCCCGGGGCTCTTTTAGTGTCAGAACAACTGTAGCCACATCTGGTGTCTCAATAGAGGCAATATTGGTGAAGCGACCTTTACGTTTGTTCTGGCTGTTTTCTGCAGCGTTTTGCTCAAATGTATATTTGACATCGCTGGAATCGAAATCTGCTCCGTCGTGGAATTTCACACCTTCTTCAAGCTTGAAGGTATAAACCAGACCATCTGGGCTCACTGTCCAGCTTTTCGCCAGCAGCGGCTGCACCTTACCCTCAGAGTCAATCCGGGTCAGGCCTTCGTATATATTGTAAAGGGTAATACGAGAAATAGCGGCTGCAGCCCCTGTTCTCGGATCAAGCCCTGGCGGTTCCAGACGCATCGCATAGGTTACCGATGTTTTTGCAGCTTCTGCCACCACCGGAGCCAAAACGGCCGATGCCAGAGCAACTGCTACCAGTAATTTCTTCATCCCAGTCTCCTGTCTATGTTTTCTTAAATTTTGCGTGATAGCCGGGCAAATTCCCCAAACTTTCTGCATTATATACGGCGCGGGCCACTGCCCTTGCGACGCAATCCGCTGCGATAGCCCCGATCCGGGCCAAAGCGAGTGGTTCGGGTATATCCAGGGATTTTCTTTCCGTGGATAGTGTAAAGATAGTATCCCCATCCATCGGGGTATGTACAGGCCGTATTGCACGGGCATAACCATCCTGTGCCATGATTGCGACCCGCTGGGCCTGCGCTTTGTTTAAGGTGACATTGGTTGCGACAACGCCAATCGTGGTATTCTCCATCAATCGGCCACTGCTAATCGCCTCAAGCGAAATATCTTCAGCAAGATCCGGCGCTCCCAATCCGCCAAACTCTCCGTTCTGCTCAAGCGGCCACGCCCAAAAATTTGGTGTTCCAGGTATAAGCACACTCCCAACTGGATTAACTGCAATGACCGCGCCTACCTGAACACCATCATCCGAGACAGCCGAAGCACTACCAAGTCCCCCTTTTATTGTCCCTGCAGCGGCCCCATAGCCTGCACCGATATTCCCAAGCTCAAAAGTATCACTGATATTTTCAACGGCCTGACGTCCAAGATCTCTATAGGGTGGTATATCACCCCAGTCTTTATTTCCGTCATTCGCAAGATCAAAAAGCACTGCTGACGGAACAATCGGAATAGTTAGGTTTTTCAGCTGATATCCGCGTTTCATATGATGAAGGGCCGAGGTTGCACCTGCTGCAGACTCAAGCCCAAATACAGACCCACCACTCAGGACAATTCCGTCCACGCGATCGACAAGGCAATCGGGCCGTAAAACTTCTGTTTCCCGTGTGCCCGGTCCACCGCCACGTACATCAACGCCACCCACGGCCGATCTTTCCGGAATAACGGCGGTCACGCCAGTGAACACCTCGGCATCATGTGCATTTCCAACTTGAATGCCTTCAACGTCTGTAATCAGGTTCTTATTGCCTGGCTTTATCATGACCGTTTTTCAACGCCCCCTAAAATTATTCAGCGAAGGTAGACTTAATCCATAAATTAGGTCAACCTGCTGCTTAAGAGTGTATCAGTATATTTGTTTGAACGAAAACAAAAATCTCCTAACCTTCAAGGTCTAAACTCATGAAGAACCAACGCTCGGCATTCTGTAGAATTCATTCTATCTGCTCCAAAATCCTGCTCGGCCTTACCGTCTCACTCCTAACTTTCACGGCTTCTGCTGAAGGCAAATATATGGTTTCTGCAGCGAATCCGCATGCAGCGAAAGCAGGCCAGGAGATTTTAGCAAAAGGCGGCAGTGCCGTGGATGCTGCAATCGCAATCCAAATGGTTTTGACACTTGTCGAGCCGCAATCCTCTGGGATCGGCGGGGGCGCCTTTATGCTCTTTTATGACAAAGGTTCCAAATCAATTACCACATTTGATGGGCGTGAAAAGGCACCAGCTGCGGTTACACCTGATTATTTTCTGAAAGAAGATGGCACCAAATTAAAGTTTTACGAGGCTGTTGTCGGCGGAAAGGCGGTTGGGGTTCCTGGCGTTTTGGCCATGCTTGAAAAGGCGCACCAAAAATATGGGAAGCTACCCTGGAAAGACCTTTTCTCAGCAGCTATTACGCTCTCCGAAGAAGGTTTTGAGATCTCTCCGCGTCTCCATTATCTGCTGGATCGAGACAAGTTTTTAAAAACCAAAGCCATTGCTGCAGACTATTTTTACAATACGGATGGCTCTGCCAAGCCGGTTGGAACCGTTTTGACAAATCCTGAACTGGCAGCCACTCTTACCTTGATCGCAGAGAAGGGCAGCCAGGGTTTTTATAAAGGAGCAATTGCCGAAGATATTGTCAAAGCCGTTGCGAATGATGCTAAAAACCCCGGCCTTTTAAACCTCCAGGATCTGGCAACCTATGAAAGCAAAGAGCGGACACCTGTTTGCATCCTGTACCGCACCAATAAGGTCTGCGGCATGGGTCCGCCGACCTCAGGTGGCCTGACAAGTTTGCAAATTCTGAAACTTCTGGAACGCTATCCTCTTGGCTCTCTAAAGCCTCTCTCGACCAAGTCTATCCACCTGATTGCTGAGGCCAGTGCTCTCGCCTTTGCGGATCGGGGACTATTTATGGCCGATGAAGATTTCGTCTCTTTTCCGAAGGAGGGACTGCTTTCAGCTGCATATACGGCGCGGCGCTCCAGTCTTATTCAAGATGGCCAGACGAACATACCTTACTCGGCTGGCGATCCGGATAAAGCCGGGTATGACCTGTCTCCTGATCAGGCTATTGAACTACCATCAACCAGTCACTTTAGTGTCGTGGATCAGGAGGGGAACGCTGTTTCCATGACAACTTCCGTTGAAAACGTCTTTGGCTCCCGACTGATGGTCCGCGGATTTATCTTGAACAATCAACTGACTGATTTTTCCTTCCTACCTGAAAAAGCCGGCCAATTGATCAATAACCGGATCGAGCCCGGGAAGCGCCCTCGCAGCTCTATGTCACCAACGATTGTTCTGGATGAACAGGATCAGCTCCGTCTTGTTATTGGTTCTCCCGGCGGCAGCAGAATTATCGGGTATGTCACTAAAACCCTTATTGCAAACCTTGATTGGGGTCTTTCCATTCAGGAGGCTATCAACCTGCCCCATTTCATCAATCGGAACGGAACCTTGGATCTCGAGGAAGACACTCAACTCGGAACCTTGCAGGAGGCGCTGGAAAAATTGGGGCATAAAGTAAAACTTCGATCTCTCAACAGCGGCTTACATGGCATTGAAGTTGTTCAAGGAGAACTAAGGGGTGGTGCGGATCCAAGACGAGAAGGTGTGGTCCTGGGAAATTAGGCTCCCGGGACAGTGAAAGAGTGACCAACCTGGATCCCGAGACGCTCACTAGCCGACCCCTGATTAACGGCAATTTCCAAGAGACCGTTTGAATTCATATAGCAAAGCGGCTCACCCTCCGGCACATCAGAAAATGTCGAGCAAAAAGGTATTTTCTGATCGCCAAAATTCACAAATCCATTTGGGGGTCGCATATCCATTCCCGTCATGCAGTTCCCATAAACGTCGACATAGACGATTTCTGCCGGCTGATCCGACCATTGAAACCGTATAAGCGTTTCAGGTGAAAGCTTCCGCATTTTGTCCAAATCCAGCTGGTTTGACGCAACTTCAGCAGCGACTGGTGCAAAAAGATCCCGACCATGAAAACTGCTCGACAGCCGTTCGGGCTTCCAGACAATTTCATATGCAGTGAAGTTGGCATCCTGTCGGTATAAATATTCAAAGAGACCATTATCTGGCCCAATGAACCATTTGTCCTGACAATGGATAGCCAGCGGCTTTCGGCTGCTTCCGACACCTGGATCAATAACTGTTAGAAAGACACTCCCCGCAGGAAAAGCCTGATGATACTTAGATAGTAATCGACCGCTATGTCTTGGGGAGAATGCCGGGGCATCCGCAAAAAGAGAAATGACATCGCCCCCATATCCAGCCTGCCGGATAGCCGCAATCATTTGACCCGTGTACGGGCCAGCCAATCCAAAATCCGTAAAAAGGAGGATCATGGGGAAACTTTCGCCTTAGTCAGCGACCTGCGCGACAATAAACAGTCTTGAGAACGGATATAGAGTAGATCCATCTTCCCGCAGTGGATAGTCTTGCAGGAGCAGGCTCGCGTATTCATCTTCAAACTCTTGCACGTCTTTGTCATCCAACGCCTGAAGAAATGGCATCAAGGCTGTGCTTCGAGTCCATTCAAGAACTGCATTCTTTCCATTGAGGACCTGGTAATAGGTTGTTTCCCATATATTCAAGCGTTCTGTGATTGGAGATAAAAGATCGTAATAGAACTCACAATTGTGAACGGGAGCCGGGCGCACAAGATGCCCCAACTTATCAATCCACTTATCCGATTGGGCGAGATCATAGAGGTTCTGATGAGAGGGAGCCGTGAAGTTATTTGGCATCTGAACCGCAAGGATACCCCCCTCACGCAACTGTTTGATCAAGTTCCCGAAAAGCGTTTCGTGATCATCCAGCCAGTGTAGGGCCGCATTACTGAAAATCAGGCTGGCCTTACTCGCCGGATTAAAATCCTCAATAGAACCATGCACCCACTCCAACGCAGGATGCTCCTTCTTGGCAACTTCCAGCATTTCCTCTGAACTATCAAGCCCGACAACAATAGCCGAATTCCAGCGCTGAGATAAAAGCGCTGTCACATTGCCGGTCCCGCACCCCAGATCGTAAATAGCCATTGGCAGCGTTAAATCTACCTGTGCCAGCAGATCCAATGCAGGCCGTAAACGATGATCCGTATAAAGGTGATAGTGATCGGGATTCCAAGTCATGGGTATCTTACCTCTGTAGAGAATAAGGTAAGTTCACTCTAACGAAATTGAAATGCTATTCCTACCCACAAATCAAGCAAAGCAGGAGACCGTCAGTTCGTCTTAGTCAAGCTCAGCTGTATCGAGCTTTTTGGAAGTTGTCATCCATGAGAAAAAGGGACTGTCGTCTTTCTTCTGACTGACCGTTTCAACCTTGGCACCGGTTGACCCCAGTTCACTCACACTTCGAACGCGCGGTGAAGGTGTAGAATAGGGAGATTTCTCAGAGTAACAATCAACACCACCAAGTGTCCGATAACAGTAAACCTGTTCTTGTTTGATCTCGTTTCTCTTCGGTTTGCAGTAATCTTCGCCCAGCATGATGTTTACGCTGGTACATTCCTTGTCAGTCATCTGGGACATTTTCTCATCAAGCACAGCGACGGCTGCACTTGTACACCCTGTTGTCGACAACAGGACTGAAAAAAGAAATCCACAAACGATTACACGAAGCATTCTGCCACCCTCCAGGTCTATGACCCAAATCTACTGATTTGCCACATTATCCCGAAGTGGTTGCCAAACTCTTAATCAATAAGGTTAATAATGAAGACTGTCCCAGTTGGCCCTGTTTGTTTAACAGCGATAGTACCGCCATGCGCTTCAATCAATTCTTTTGAGATAGAGAGGCCTAGCCCCGTGCCACCGCTCTTAACAGATCCTGTGAAAGGCTCAAACAAATGTTGGCGGGCTCTTTCTGGGATCCCAGGCCCAGTATCTGCGACGCGAACAGCCACTTTACCTTCTTGTTTTTCAACGGAAATTTCCAGCTTACCAGAATGCCCCATCGCTTCGATGGAATTCCGGCCAAGGTTTAACAGAACCCGAAAAATCTGTTCCCGGTCAGCGTAGAGATCAAACCCCTCTGGCACCTTGTTTTGCCAATCGATTCCAGACTGCTCGTCTGCTAGCAGCGTTGCGCGAACTTCTTCTACCAATTGGTGAAAATCAAAACTTTCCCGTTGCGGAGCCCTTTCCGCAGCCTTTCCAAATCTTAACGTTTGCGTACAGAGCTCAATGGCGCGGTCTATGCTTCCCACCAAACGAGGAATTGTTTTTTGCACCATCGGATCATCAACAGCAGATAAGCTGTCTGTCACAATGTGCGAGGTTGAAAGGATATTTCGAAGATCATGACTGATTTTGGTCACAGCTGTTCCGAGTGCGGCCAAATGCTCTTTCTGTTTCAAGGCGTTTCGAACAGTGGATTGCATGATTTCCAACTCTTTTTCCGCAACACCGATTTCGTCAACCCGACCAGAAGGGACAATCCCAACCGTCGTGTCCTCAGGGGATCGGCGAAAGGCAATCATGCTGGCGACAAGTCGACCCATGGGACGGACCATCAGCCCATGCAGACTGATAAAGACAAGAACCGCCGTCAGCACTGAAATAACCAATGATAATTGAAAGATATTCCATGAATAATCGAGCATGGCTTCGATAATCGGTGCCTCATCCAGAACCATTTCCAACGAAGAAGTCGGTGCATCCTTGATGGGGGCTGTCACCCGAATTATCCGCCCCTCCCCCATCATCAAAGCTTCCATCGCGTCCTTAATAAGGATCATGGGGGATGTGTTTGCCAGATCAAATGTTCGATCGACTTCCGGGGGCATTTCTTCCGACAACATCAGCATCGAGGAATTTGCACTTCGAAACACGATGGAGCGAACGCCCACTCGAAAGAGAAGCTCCTGCTTCAATTCCTTCGACACCATCAGGTCAGGAGAGGCCAGAAGGGCAAGGGAAGCCAGATGCGCAAACTCGGCCTTTTTAACCAGATAGTTTTCCCTAAAAAAGGCGACTGACGGTACAAAAATCAGCACCTCAGCGAGCATGACAAATAAAATTGTCAATAGCAGCAATCGGGCAGAAAGGCTCTTAAAGCTTCTGGTCAAGGCGCGGATGAGTGTCATAATCAACCAAAGTAAACAATTACGGTTCCGAAACCAACAAATGTCTTTACTGCTGGTTTCAAAACTCTAAATCATCCAAACCTGCTCAAAAAACGAACAATCTTGCGTGTTTTCTCACTAAAGAGTTGCGGCGTATAGAAACTACCTGCCGCTCTTTTATTTATTTCCGACAAAGTCGGATAGGGGGAGATATAGCTTGCCATTGCTGAGATCTTCAGCTTACCCGTAATGGCAAGAGCCCATGGCTGAATGAGTTCACCAGCCTGAGCCCCAACAATTGCAGCACCGAGAATTTTTCCCTTATGATCCGTGATGGCCTTAACCTTACCAACGGTCAGTCGCTCCGCACGGGCGCGATCATTTTCCGCATAGTCAAATTCCAAAACCCGAACGCGATCTCCAAACTTTTCTTTGGCGGCTTTTTCCGATAGACCGACATTCGCAAGTTCCGGGTCAGTATAAGTCACCCAGGGTAACGCATCATAATTCACCTTGGCTGGTAGTCGAAACAAGGCATTCCGAATGACAATTCCAGCATGGTATCCGGCCACATGGGTAAATTGATAGCCACCGGTTACATCCCCAATGGCAAAAACACGCCGATTACTGGTTTTCAACTGCCGATCAACCTCAATCCCTCTCGCAGAGTGCTTAATATTTGCCGCTTCAAGACCTAGGCGATCTATATTCGGCTTTCGCCCCGCCGCTACCAATAAGTGGGAAGATTTCAGGGTTTCACTTGTTCCGCCTTCTTCCAGATCAATCTCATAACTGCCATCTTGAACTTGCTTTACTGATGCGATCTTGACCTGCTCCCGAATATCAACGCCACTGGCGATCACAGCTTCTTTCACAACAGTGGTTAATTCCGGATCATCTTTCGCAAGAACAGAAAATGCCTCAAGAAGTGTAACCTTGCAGCCAAGGCGAGCATGGGCTTGGGCCATTTCCATACCAATTGGCCCGCCGCCAATGACAATCAGATGCTCTGGCTTGATACGGTTTGCAAACAAGGTTTCATTCGTCAGGTAATTAACCTGATCAAGTCCTGGAACAGGAGGGGCCGTGGGTGAGGAGCCGGTCGCAATGACAAAACGGCGAGCTTCAACCACCGTCTCCCCGACTTTTAATTGTGAAGGGCTAACAAATTCTCCATAACCCTGGAGAACCTTTACACCGAGCCCCTCAAACCGCTCCACAGAGTCATGCGGTTCAATTCCGGCAATCACATCTGCCACATGATCCATAACTGCGGCATAATCGACGACGGGATCAGGCCCACTGACCCCAAATGCGTCAGCCGTTTTTAACGACACCGCTTTCTTAGCAGCTGCAATGAGTGCTTTGGAGGGAACACAGCCATAATTCAAGCAATCACCGCCCATTTTGCCACCTTCGACAAGAACGGTATCCGCCCCCATCTGAACAGCACCTGCAGCGACACTTAATCCACCGGAGCCGCCACCAATGACGCAAATGTTTGTTTTGATAATGTCCATGTAGAAACCCTTAATCGCCTGTCCAAGGCCTACTTCTTCTTGAACCGCTTAATAATAATCGGCAACAAGGAAATCACACTGAGAGCAATCAGAGACAAAATAATCTCTGGCGTAACTAGAGAACTGACCTCAAATTCATAGGCACATCCGGTCTGGCCCGATTGGACACATGCCTGATAACTCTCCTGCTGCTCTAGAATAATACTGTCTAGACCAGTGCCCAAAAAAGCAAATACGAATGTGCCCGGAATGATTCCAACAAAGGTCCCGACAACATAAGTCCCAAGGGAAACCCCCAGAAACGCTGGGGCAATATTGATGAGCCAAAATGGAAATGCCGGCACCAGCCGCAGAAACAGCAGATAGTTCAAGGCATTTTCCTGAAATCCTGCCTCAAGCTTACCGAGCCAGGGGCCTGCCTTCGATCGCAAGGTTGTACCCAGTGATGTCCTCGCGATAATGAACAATATTGTGGCGCCAATGGTTGCCGCAACCACGGTCACGAACCCAGCGACAACCCATCCAAACAAAAAACCACCACTAATTGTCAGCAGAAGCCCACCTGGAAGTGAGGCAGCAACAGCAACAACATAAAAGGCAAAATAAAGAAAGATGGCCAAAGTATAGTGGTCTGAAACCATCTGCAGCAGCATGTCGCGATTTTCACTGATAAAGGTGAAGGAGAGGTAGCGATCAAGCCCAAAAATAAAGAATGAGGCGAACAATCCAACAATGACTGCAAGTGGCAGGTATTTTCTGATCGTGCTGTCCATACCTTCCGAACGACTATCTGTCATCTCTCTCATTCCGAATCACCTTCATCATTACACAAAACCTAACCGAATTCCTGAGCAAAAGGCAGAATATTTAGCGACCCTGGCTCAATTCAGTGGTAGTCGGGAGGTGCGAGCGACTTAATCCCCCATACTCACGATCTTAAACAGAACTTATTCACCTGTTTGAAAAGCGGAAGCCCTGCTCAACTAAATGTGAGAGAAGTTGAAATCCCGCGTGAAAGTGGCCTGAACGCAAAAAGGTCAGAAAACTGTCCTTTCGCGCATTGACTTCCCTTCCAACACCCCTTATACAGCGGGGCTTAATTTTCTCATCGTGCATCAGCGCGCTGAAGACCTATGGAGAAGTCCTGTGAAACGTACATATCAACCAAGTAAACTCGTGCGCGCTCGTCGTCATGGTTTCCGTGCACGCCGCGCTACAGTTGGCGGTCGCCGTGTTCTGTCAAACCGTCGGACTAAAGGCCGTAAGAGCCTTTCAGCCTAAATTATGCCGAAAGGCGTCGAACGACTGAAAAAGCGCGCAGATTTCTTACGCGTTGCATCAGTTCGTTGCAGATGGGCGACACCTGGAATAGTCCTGCAGGCTGCCCCTCAAGTCGAGGGATCAGATGCGGGACTTTTGCGTGTGGGGTTCACGGCTACCAAAAAGACGGGAAATGCCGTTAAGCGTAATCGAATCAAACGCCGCTTGCGCGCACTTGCTGACGATTTGTTGCCTAAATATGGCCGGCCTGGAACTGATTATGTCCTGATCGGCCGGCAAGGGACTGTCACACGGGATTTCCAAGACCTGCAAGCAGACCTTGTTTTCGCCTTGAAAAAGGTCAACAGCATGAAATCTAGGGACAGAAATGCGTAATTTTTTGACATTTCTGTTTAAGGTACCAATAAAGGTTTACCAATACGCCATATCCCCTTATCTTCCTGCGAATTGTCGTTATCAGCCGACCTGTTCTGCATATGCGATTGAAGCATTGAATGTGCATGGTCCCTTCCTTGGAAGCTGGTATGCAATCCGGCGTCTTGCCAGATGCCATCCGTGGGGCGGTTCAGGATATGATCCTGTTCCTGAAAAAGGAAAAACTGAGCACCGGTGTTGTGGAAACCCACGACAGACCGGTCATATAGAGTAGCATTAGGGCTTAGGAATGTCAGAACAGAAGAATATGATTCTCGCGATCGTATTGTGCCTTGTCATTATTGTCGGGTTTCAATATTTCGTCGAACCTCCGGTCACAGAGGATCAAACCGTCGAGCAAACTTCCGGCACCGACGCAACAGGGGCAACACCATCTCCCGGCGCAACATCAGGCGCTAGCGGAACAAATGCTCCGACAGTTGGTTCTTCTGTTGCAACTCAGGCAATGACACGAGCAGATGCACTTAAGCAGTCTGCCCGCGTACAAATCAACACCCCATCCCTCCACGGCTCCATCTCACTGAAGGGTGCTCGGCTGGATGATCTGACGCTGATCAATTACCGCGAAGAAGTTGACCCCAACAGCCCAGAAATCAAGTTGCTCTCTCCCGTTGGTTCCCCTAATCCTTACTATGCTGAGTTTGGCTGGACAGGCGCTGCTGACAGTAATGTCAAACTTCCCAATTCCCAGACAATCTGGTCGACAAGTGCAACGACCTTCACCCCAGAGAAACCACTTGTCCTGACTTGGGACAATGGGGAAGGCCTCATCTTTACACGGACCTATACACTGGATGATCACTTCCTGTTCACTGTAGAGCAGACTGTTCAGAACAACACCGATCAACCTGTTACTCTCTTCCCGTATGGCCTGATTTCCCGGACCGGCATTCCTGAAACACAAGGATTCTATATTCTTCATGAAGGCCCCATTGGCGTGTTCAATGAAACCCTTGAAGAAATTGACTATGACGACCTGATGGAGGAAGGCCCTCGGGCGAATGACTCTAAAGGTGGTTGGATTGGGATCACGGATAAATTCTGGCTGACCGCACTGGTTCCCGATCAAAATGCGGATCTGAAAAACCGCTTCACCTATATTAAGCAGGGCGATCGTTTCCAGACTGATTACATCAATCAGCAGGGTGTCACTGTTGCTGCTGACAGCACCACAACTGTTACAAACCATATGTTTGCCGGGGCCAAAGAAGCTCATCTTCTGGACAAATATCAGGAAGAAATGGGCATTGACCGTCTGGAACTGGCAATCGACTGGGGCTGGTTTTACTTCCTAACACGTCCCATGTATGTGGCTCTTGAATGGCTCGATGGATTGATCGGCAATCTGGGTCTTGCGATCCTGGCATTGACCGTGATTATCAAGCTTATCCTCCTGCCACTTGCTCATAAATCCTATGTCTCCATGAGCAAGATGAAAAAGCTGCAACCTGAAATGGTCAAGCTTCGGGAAAAATATGGTGAGGATCGCCAGAAACTGAATCAGGAAATGATGGCGCTCTATAAGCGGGAAAAAGCAAATCCTGCTGCAGGTTGTCTGCCAATTCTGGTACAGATCCCGATTTTCTTCTCACTCTATAAAGTGTTGTTTGTGACGCTTCTGATGCGCCACCAGCCGTTCTATGGCTGGATCCAGGATCTTTCTGCACCGGATCCAACCTCTATCTTCAATCTGTTTGGCTTGATCCCTTGGACACCACCAGAATTCTTGATGATTGGTATTTTACCACTTCTGATGGGTCTGAGTATGTATCTGCAGCAGAAGTTCAACCCGCAACCTGCTGATCCTGTTCAGGCGAAAATCTTTATGTTCATGCCAATCTTCTTCACCTTCCTATTGGCAAGCTTCCCGGCTGGCCTGGTGATTTACTGGACATGGAACAACATCCTGAGTATCGCTCAACAGTGGTATATCATGCGACGGATGGGTGTTTCCGTAAACGGGTGATGAAAGCTGAAAACACATGAATGATCAAAGATCAGAAATTGAGGAGGCGGCTTTCATAGAGGAAGGCCGCCTCCTTTTTTCCAAGGAATGTAAATTTGTGGCAGGGGCCGCGGATTTGAGCATGCTGCCAGACAGTGACCTGAACGAGGTTGCTTTCGCAGGACGGTCAAACGTGGGCAAATCTAGCCTGATTAACGCGCTAACCGGCCGCAACACTCTTGCCCGCACGTCCAACACACCGGGACGAACCCAGCAGATCAATTTCTTTGAACTGGATGGACGGTTATCTTTGGTGGACTTACCTGGACATGGATATGCCAAGGCATCAAAAACCAAAATCGCTGCCTGGACAGATTTGGTAAACACCTATCTGAAAGGCCGGTTCAACCTGCGCCGGGTCTGCCTGCTGATTGATAGCCGTCATGGGATCAAGGATGTCGACCGGGAAATCATGAAGATGCTGGATATTGCAGCCGTGAATTACCAGATTGTCCTGACCAAGATAGACAAAAGCAAAAAAGCTGAATTAAATTCAGTAATTGAAAAAACCGAAAAAGAACTTTCCAAGCGGCCTGCCGCTCACCCTGAAGTTTTTCTGACCAGCTCCGCAAAAGGAGAGGGTATTGAACAGCTTAGGGCTGAACTGGCGACACTTGTTTAGGGTAAAGATTTAAGGATGGGGAAATGACCAAGAACCAGATGCCGGTCGAAGAACAGCTGAAGAAGGCAAAAATCCTCTCTGAGGCCTTGCCTTATATGCACCAGTTCTCAGGTCAGACATTTGTCATCAAATATGGTGGACATGCCATGGGCGACAAAAGTCTCGCTCAGGATTTTGCCAAGGACATTGCCCTGTTGAAACAAGTCGGCATCAACCCGGTTATTGTGCACGGCGGCGGCCCTCAGATTGGCAGTATGCTTGATCGTTTGAAAATTCAAAGCTCCTTCGTCGATGGCTTAAGGGTTACCGATAAAGCGACTGTGGAAATCGCTGAAATGGTTTTAAGCGGCTCGCTGAATAAAAACATTGTTATGGATATTAACGAGGCTGGCGGTCTAGCGGTTGGCTTGTCTGGCAAAGATGGTAACCTGATCGAGGTTCAAAAACTCACACGGACAAAGCGGGATCCTGACAGCAATATTGAACGTATCCTGGATCTGGGATTTGTTGGTGAGCCTTGCCGCATCAACCCAGAACTTTTGCAAAGCCTGGAAGAGATCGATGTGATCCCTGTGATCGCTCCGATCGGCGTTGGTCCAAACGGCCAAACCTTTAACATCAATGCTGATACAGCTGCGGGTCATATCGCTGCGGCCATTGGTGCCAGTAAGCTGATCATGATGACGGATGTGGAAGGCGTTCTTGATAAAGAAAAGAAACTCATCAATCGCCTGACACCAAATGAAGTTGAAAAACTCCAGTCCAACGGGACGATTGTTGGGGGCATGATCCCTAAATTGGAAACCTGTCTTTTTGCGTTGGATAGTGGTGTGGATGCCGCCCATATCCTGGACGGCCGGATCCCTCATGTGCTTCTACTGGAAACCTTCACGGAACATGGTATCGGCACCATGATCCATCAGCCGGACGACTAATCTAAGGCTCCAGCTCTCCTATTCATCCGTGAAGAAGGAGAGC
This sequence comes from Sneathiella limimaris, assembly GCF_012932565.1. NCBI lineage: Bacteria > Pseudomonadati > Pseudomonadota > Alphaproteobacteria > Sneathiellales > Sneathiellaceae > Sneathiella > Sneathiella limimaris. The sequence continues at coordinate 1,076,145 of NZ_JABBYJ010000001.1, read as the reverse complement.
TGCCAATCCAGCTCTTCCTGGCTAAACGGATACTCCACGCCATCTCGTGCATTGATGATGTCACGACTGCCGACATGGGCAATATCGCTCTGCACCTTAATCGCAAGACGCATGCTTAAGCCTGCCTTCCAACACAATGCCGTCACAACCTTCGCATTTCGCGAATTGAGAATGGCCTTAACGGTTTGAGCTGGTAATTCTGAAAGCAGGCTAAGGGCTTTGCGGACAAAATGAACGTCATTATCCAAAACGGCCTGCTGGAATACATCTTCGGTTAGTTGACCTTTGGACCATAATGCTTCGGCCCGCTTTTCCTGCTCGATAACATCGGCAGCATCCAGGTCACTGGACTCGTCAATGCGCCCTTTTACCTGGCGCTTCAGTTCTTTCTCAATTTCTGGAGAGAGATTATTCTTCTCCGCCAGCTTTTCAACGAGCGAGGCACCAACAAAACCCGCTATCCGCTTGATAGCCCGAATAGATAGATCCACCCGCATCACCAGTGGCTCGTGGAGCATTTCAATGCCTTCGGCCTGACTAATTAACTGATCCAGTGTTTCCTCGCGGACCCGAGCAGATTTATTGGCCAAAAGGGCGGCGACTGCAGGAACATCAAGGCTGGCAGCGACGGCTTCAGACACATCCTCAGCCAAATTTTCTCTTCGGGCAATCGCTGGCAAACTGCCGCTGGCCACTCCACTGGCAATAACTTCCAAAAGGTCGGCTTCAGAAAGTAGCGGGGAATATTCCAGCACCGGGGAGGCGACAATTTCTTCAGCATCTTTTGCAAGCGCCAAAATAATATGCTTGGGCGCATCTAAACTGCTTTTCAGGGACTCAGAGAGAATGGCTCGAACGGAAGGAAGCTGATCAGATGCCAATAGCTCCAAAGTTTCAATAGTCTGTTCCCTAATTTGCGCAGCTTCTTCACCAGAGAGGCTCGGCAAGATGCGGCAGATTTTACGGGCCAGCTCCTGACGGACCTCATCATCCTCATCCTTGGCAAGCAGGGTATTTGCTTGTGTAGGTGTGTTTTCATTCCGGGCTACGCTTTGGCGCACCTTGGAAGAGCTGTCATCAGTCAGGTAATAGAGAACTTCCGGCTTGGTCGTTGGGTTTTCAGCCAGCTTGATCCGGACTTTCGGGTCCTTGTCATTTGCAAGAACCTTGCTTTCTTCATAGGTGACAGCCTTATTTTTTTGCCGTCCAAACAGCTTACTGAGTAACATCTTTCCCCTCTTTTTCAGCTGGATCTGCTTCCTCGGAATTCACCAGACTAAAAGACCCTTTTCCTTGTTTTTTGACTTCATACATGGCTGCATCCGCTGAGTTCAAAAGCCCATCCAGATGTTCAGTTGCCGCGCCACTTGTGCAAACGATTCCAATAGAAAAGCCAAGCTCTGGGTCTTTGATTTCTAACCTTGCAGACACTTCTTTACACTGCTGTTGTAACCACAAGGCTTTCTCCGTCGCCTTTTTAGGCGGCATGTCTTCGAACCAGATCGCAAACTCATCGCCGCCCAGACGTGCAACAAGGTCACCAACCCGGCTATTTTCGGAAAGCAAATCGCTCACGGCCTTCAAGACCTCATCCCCTTTTTCATGGCCAAATCGGTCATTTACAGGCTTAAAATTATCCAGATCGACATAAAAAAGTGCGTTTCGATTACCTGTACGCTTTCCATGCGCAATTCGTTGGGCAACATCTTGATGGAACGCTCTTCGATTTAGAAGGCCACTCAACTCGTCTGTTCGGGTCAATTCAATCAGCCGCTCCCGCGCAAGGACCTGAATAAGCGCGACCTCAATATGATCTGCAAGGTGATGAAGAAGATGCTTCTCCTCTGCGGTGAGGTCCATTGCCTCTCCTTGCCGAACAATCGCAATGTAACCGTTCAGTTTTCCTTTGACATAAAATGGGCTGATGAAAAGTTTCTGACCCTCGTGATGACAGGTGATCAGTTCATGCTCTTCATCCGGCGTAACCTTTGAACTCTCAAACCAAGAGTTTAGAAAACTGCGAACATCTTCAGTAACATCTTTTGAAAATTCGACAGTCAACTGACCGCTTGTTGTTACACGGGCAATTTGAAGTCTACGCGCACCAAGAGCATCTAGCGTTTTCTCACCAGCAATCTGGAACAGTTTTTCTGGATCCACTTCATGACGGATAGCATCAACAACCGAGCTTAGCAGCTTCTCCTGAGCCGCCAGTTTATCCATCCGGCCCAAGTGATCGACTTCCTGGGTTATGTCTTTACCCGCCCCGCGGCATCCTATCCAGTTTCCTGCCTTATCGAACAGTGGCATTGCCGTAACCTGTAGACACACCGGTTTTCCGCCTTTAGACCGTGCCCATATTTGTTGTCCCTTTACAGGCTTCCAGCTTACAAAAGGATTTTCATAGTCAACGTCATGCCCCTTACCGGAACCCAGCAATAGATCCTGGGTAATCATTCCATCTAGTTCAGCCGCGGCATACCCAAATGCACCGCCGCGGGAGACATATTTGAACTGACCGCTTTCATCCGTTTCCCAGACAAATTCAGACACGCAATCGATCAAATCCTTAAACATCTGCCGCGAATTGATCAGGGCATTGGTAAGATTGCGCTGCATGGACGTATCCTGCCCGAGAGCGAGGAAATGCCCTTGCATATTTTCAAGTGGAAGAAAGGTGAAATCAAAGATTTCTGGCTCACCGCTGGAGCGTTCAATTTTCAGAGTTTGTAAATTAGGAATGATATTTGACACAGCAGCCTGAAAACATGTCACGAGCTGCTCACGGTCTTCTTCAGAAAGGTTTTGCAACAAGCGACCGGCACGCTCATTTACCTCCAGAACTTCCAGATCTTTATTGATAACAAACACAAGTCCCGGAAAGTCGGAAAGGACAAGTTCCCGCTCAACGGCGTAACAAGTTTCCAGTTGATTGGCAGTCCCTTGCTTTTCCAACGATTTGGCAAGAGGGTTTCTGAAAAGTCCCATATGTGCACATGTTTCTGATAATCGAAAAAATTATCATAAGATTGTTTGCTTAACAGGGACTTAAAAGCATTGATCAAAAACTCAGCGCATTTGGCAATAAGCCTTGCATCCTCTCAGTTCTCAACCATAATTCCCATATGCAAAATCAAAAACCTTCCTGGACCCATTTTGAAGATATAGATGCTTGGATCTTTGATTTGGACAACACGCTCTATCCTGCCGACTGCGACCTCTTTTCCCAAATGAGTGTCAAGATGGGGGAGTTCGTCTCCAATTTTCTGCAAGTTGATCTTGAGGAAGCCAGACGAATCCAGAAGCATTATTTTTCGGAATATGGAACAACGCTTAATGGCTTGATGAAATGTAATGGCGTAACACCAAGCGATTATCTCGCTTATGTTCATGATATCGACATTAGCCATATTGAGCCGGACACACGTCTCAGTAACGCGTTAGATGCGCTTGAAGGCCGTAAAATCATTTTTACAAATGCCTCTGAAGCTCATGCCCTCAATGTTGCTTCGCAATTGGGAATCGATCATCATTTTGATGCGATTTACGACATCCACTGGGCTGAATTCACCCCAAAGCCAGCGATTTCAATTTACGAGAAAATGCTGGCAGATTTGAAGATTCCGGCCAATCGATCCGTCTTTTTTGAGGATATGGCCAAAAACCTGAAACCAGCGCATGATCTGGGGATGAAAACCGTCTGGATCCCCAACAATGCCCATTGGTCGCATGAGGATTCCGGCGGGGACCATATCCACCATATTGCCGATAATTTAAGTGAGTGGCTTCATCACCTGGTTGAAGACCGGCAATCACGGCTTTCTGGCAGTTGACTTGGCGCTGACTGTCGCTATGTTTTCTCGACATTCAATTTCTTACTGAGGATCAACAATGAGTTTAGCTGACCTGCAGCCGGTGATCGACGCCGCATGGGACAATCGGGAAACCATTTCTCCTGCGACAACTGGTGAAAATAGAGAGGCCATCGAAGAAGCCCTGAACGCGCTCGATAGCGGGGCAGCTCGGGTGGCTGAGAAAGTAAATGGTGAATGGCAAGTCAATCAATGGCTGAAGAAAGCTGTTCTCTTGTCTTTCCGCCTTAATGACATGACTGAAATTGCAGGCGGACCTGGCGTCAACACCAACTGGTGGGACAAAGTTCCAAGCAAGTTTGAAGGCTGGACGAAAGACGAATTTTCAAAAGCTGGCTTTCGGGCGGTTCCCGGAACAATCGTTCGCCGCAGCGCCTATATCGCACCAAACGTCGTATTGATGCCAAGCTTTGTGAACCTGGGCGCTTATGTTGATTCTGGTACTATGGTAGACACATGGGCAACCGTTGGCTCCTGTGCTCAGATCGGCAAAGATGTCCATCTTTCCGGTGGCGTTGGAATTGGTGGTGTTCTGGAACCTCTTCAGGCCGGCCCCGTCATCATTGAAGACAACTGCTTTATCGGCGCCCGCTCTGAAGTGGTCGAAGGTGTTGTGGTCGAAACCGGCTCTGTTCTGTCCATGGGTGTCTTCATTGGTGCTTCCACGAAAATCGTGAACCGCGAAACTGGCGAAGTCCACATTGGCCGCGTCCCAGCCTATTCCGTTGTGGTACCAGGTAGCCTGCCAGGGAAGCCACTTCCTGACGGAACACCAGGACCAAGCCTGTATTGCGCCGTTATCGTGAAAACAGTTGATGAGCAGACTCGCTCAAAAACGTCAATCAACGATCTTCTTCGCGACTAAGCTAATCGTACCGATTAAAAATCAGGCTTGCTCCTCTTTTGGAGCAGGCCTTTTTTTATTCTCCCGGTAAACCATGTAAAGTCCGCTCAAAGCAATGACCGCCATACCAATCCAAACATGGGGAAGCGGAACTTCATCAAAGAAAAAGAAGCCCAGCATCAAGGCCCATACAAGACCCAGATACTCAAAGGGTGTGATGGCACCGACTTCCCCAATGGTAAAGGCTTTAACGATGAAGAAATTCCCTGCAAGAGATAACAGCGCCATCCCTCCAACAGCTATAAAATGTTGAAACTCCATGTCCTGCCAGACATACAGAGCGACAGGAGCACTTAAAATGGTAACCCAGAAGGTCACATAAAAAACGATCGTGTATGTCTTGTCTGTTTGACCGAGCCATCGACTACTTAACATCAGAAACGTGTAAGAAAGGCTTGCCGCCAGGACCAGGAAAATGGCGGGATCAAAGATTTCACTGGTGGGCTGAACCACCCAAATCACCCCACAAAAACCGACAAAAATGGCGCTCCAACGGTGAATTCCAACTTTCTCTTTAAACAGTGGAACCGAAAGAGCCGTCATCACGAACGGAGAGATAAAGAAAACAACTGTCGCCTCAGCCAATTGCAAGGAGGTCAAAGAGGAGAAAAAACAGACCGGCGCCAAAAAACCAAACAGGCCTCTCAGTCCATGCGCCCAGAACCGAGTTGTTCTGACCAGCTTAATGCCACCTAAAAATGGCATGGCTATGCTCAACAGTGTCAGATTGATACATCCTCTTAAAAACAGGATCTGAAAACTGGAATAATCAGCAGTCACAAGGCTTTTGGCCACGGCATCCATGCTGGACAACATTAAGATTGCCAGGGAAATATAAAGAATACCCAGTAAGTTGTTATTATTTGCCGTAATTGGGATTGCCATGGAGCGCTCTGAAAATGAGGATAAGATATCACTTGATACAAGGACGGCCGACCATCATTTACAACTGTGGCGAGGCATGTCAAGAAAGTTATCCCCGCCAGACAGGTCAAGCTTATTGACCAAGTCTTCAGACAGAGGTATTGCTCGGCTATGAGTTATGAAACTGACATTGATGTAATTGAACTTACACAGACCCTCATGCGCTGCCCGAGCGTTACCCCGAAGGACGCAGGCGCGCTGGATGTGCTCCAAGAAGCCTTAGAGGAAATTGGGTTCAAGTGTAGCCGCCTAACCTTTTCCGATACTGATACCCCTGACGTGGATAACCTCTATGCACGGTATGGAACTGAAGGCCCAAACTTCTGTTTCGCTGGACATACGGACGTGGTCCCTCCAGGAGATGTTGATCAATGGAGTGTGGATCCCTTCGCCCCTGAAATCCGGGATGGAATGCTATATGGTCGCGGTGCCGCTGATATGAAGGCGGCCGTAGCGTGTTTCGCGGCGTCTGCCCAGCGCTTGATCAAATCCCGCGGTGGTAACCTGAATGGCTCCATCAGCTTGCTGATTACGGGAGATGAAGAAGGACCTGCCATCAACGGAACACGGAAAGTCCTGGAATGGATGCAGGAACAAGGCGAAGTCATTGATCATTGCCTGGTTGGCGAACCGACCAACCCCAATAAAATGGGTGAAATGGTCAAAATCGGTCGCCGGGGCTCCTTTACTGGTTTTCTAACTGTTGAAGGCATTCAAGGTCATGTGGCCTATCCTCATCTTGCGGATAACCCTGTTCCCCATCTTGTCGCCATGCTCTCTGCACTGGATGAGATGCCGTTGGATGATGGCAGTGAAAATTTCCAGCCAAGCAACCTCGAGTTCACAACAGTTGATGTGGGAAATCCAGCAACCAATGTGATCCCAAAAAAGGCCAAAGCAACTTTCAATATCCGTTTTAACACTCATCACACCCTTGATGGACTGGAAGAGAAAATTCGGAATGTTCTGGAAGGGGTAGCGGCAAAACGCGGCACCAAGTATCAGTTGAAAGCCCTGAAAAATTCAGAACCTTTCCTGACACCAGAAGGGGAGTTCAGTGATCTGGTCGCAGGATCTATCGAACGTCACTTGGGGCAGCGCCCCGACCTTTCAACAACCGGCGGCACTTCTGATGCACGCTATATCAAGAATTACTGTCCGGTTGTGGAATTTGGGCTCGTCGGCCAGACCATGCATAAAATTGACGAATGTGTGGCTGTAAAGGATATCGAAAGCCTGGCAGATATTTACACTAGCATTCTGGACGGATATTTCACGAGCTAACCTATGAGCCTTCTTCAGGAACTGAGCAACTCCATTATCGGATGTTATCGGATCGCCAAGCGTGATCCGGATGCTCTGTCCTGGTTTAATATCTCTGCAGGTGGATTCTGGACCTCATTCGCCGCACTGGTTTTAAGCATCCCAGTATATCTGATCCACAGTTACATCATCTTCAGTGTCTCACCGGATATCATCCAGCAGACAAATATGAACGTTGAACTGACCGCCAGGGAATTCTCTATTTGGCCATCTTTCAAGCCGATCATTGCCTGGCTCGCCTATCTGGCAGTTGTTCTAATCGTTTCGAAAAGCGCTGATTTTGCCAATCGGTATGGCACTTTTGTAATTGTCTATAACTGGAGCCAGTTTCTGATAAACCTGTTATCACTTCTGCTCTTCATTCTGCTGTACGGTTTAGTGGGGGCAAGTTTGCTGACAGTGGCGTATTTTGCCTTCCTCTGCCTCGCCTATTTCTTTTTGTTCATGGTGATTTCCAGAACGCTAGCCGTAAATACAGGCATTGCCATTGGATTGGTCGTTCTGGAATTTATCCTCTCAACAGTGATTTCCCTGTCCCTTTAAGAACACCAGCCCACTTGGTTCAATATGTAACCTGGGATAAATACAGCCCATAAGGCGGTGCATTTGGACCGGCTTTCTGCCGATCTTTGGCGTTTAACGCGGCTTCAACATCTGAAACCATCCATTGCCCGGTTCCTGCAAGTGACAGGGTGCCGACCATTGCTCGCACCTGATTATGCAAAAATGATGGTGCAGAGACATAAAACTCAATCATGTCCCCGTCGCGAACCACATCCAGTTTGCTAAGGGTTTTAACGGGGCTTTTTGCCTGACAGGCAGCTGCTCGAAAACTGGAAAAGTCGTGCTTTCCGATCAACAGATTAGCCGCTTCCTGCATCTTACCCTCATCAAGCTCTCGCTTCACATGCCAGGCATAGCCTGCATCCAGCGCAAGGCGGGAGGGACGGTTGATGATCCGGTAGATATAACTGCGCCCGGTTGCCGAAAACCGGGCGTTAAACTCTTCGCTCACCATTTCCGTTTCCAAGATGGAGATCCGCTCTGGCGACAGATGATAGTTGATCGCATTGGTGACCGTTCGCGCTTCGAACTCTTTCACCAGATCAAAACTGGCAACCTGCGCCAGCGCATGAACACCCGCATCAGTCCGCCCTGCACCTTGAATGCGGACTTCTTCACCAGCGAATGCAAAAATCGCTTCTTCGATATGCTGCTGAACGGAAGGACCATTTTCCTGACGTTGCCATCCGACAAGGCCGGTTCCATCATATTCTATCGTGATCTTGTATCGTGGCATCTAGTCTAGCCTGGTGCCCTTGGGCAACTTGAACCCGTTCAGGAATGTCAAAGTATCCATCGGTGATTTTCCGGCTCGCTGTAACAACGTGAGCTTTAACGCTCCCTGCCCACAAGCAACGGTCAGAAAATCATCCAGAACCTCACCAGGCGCACCTGATGCGTCCACATGCTCCACATTCAGAACTTTGATCCGGGTTCCGTCCACCTCAAAATAGGCGCCAGGAAAAGGACTTAATCCGCGGATGTGGCAACTCAACTCATCTGAAGGCAGGTTCCAATTGATCTTGGCTTCCGCCTTGTCAATTTTCTTAGCGTACGTAACGCCCTCTTCTGGTTGAACGCTCGGGGTCAGGCTTCCATCCCCAAGATGAGATATGGTCTGAACCATAAGGACGGCACCAGCTTCGGCCAGTTCATCATGCAAACTGCCTGCTGTCGTTAAGGGAGTGATCGGAATTTTTAGCTCTGCGAGCACATCACCAGTATCTAGCCCTTCAGCCATCTGCATAATCCCAACACCCGTTTCCGTATCCCCAGCCATAATGGCCCGCTGGATCGGTGCAGCCCCCCGCCATCTGGGAAGAAGTGAGGCGTGCAAGTTCAGGCATCCAAACTTGGGGGCGTCTAATATTGCTTTAGGAAGAAGAAGGCCATACGCCACCACGATGGCAACATCCAGATTCAGATCGGCAAACTCCCGTTGGGCTTCTTCTGATTTCAAAGAGACAGGTGTGCGTACAGGAATACCATTGCTTTCGGCCAATTGATGAACTGGAGTTGGCCTCAAGGATTTTCCGCGGCCAGCCTTACGAGGTGGCTGGGAATATACACAAACAATTTCGTGCTCGGTTTCCAGAAGGGCCTTCAAAACTGTACAGGAAAAATCTGGCGTTCCCATAAACGCAATTCGAAGGCTCATTCCAAACGGCTCCTAGCTTGCGAGTTTTTTCTGTTTCAGGAGTTTCCGCAGAATCATGTTCCGCTTCAACGCTGAGATATGGTCCACAAACAGAATTCCGTTCAAGTGATCAATCTCGTGCTGGATACAAGTTGCGAGAAGACCATCCGCCTTCAGCTTCTGTTTCTCGCCCTGCTCATCCAGATAGGAAACTTCAATCTCTGCCGGGCGAACAACATCCGCGTAATGAGCCGGAACAGACAAGCACCCTTCTTCATAAACATTGTCATGATCAGAGACCCAGGTAATTTCCGGATTGATCAGCGCTAATGGCTCAGGATCCTTGTCTTCCTGCCCCTTGCCGACCACATCCACAACCAAAAGCCGTTTCTGCACACCGACCTGAATAGCGGCCAATCCAATACCTGGCGCTTCATACATGGTTTCAAACATGTCAGAAACCAGTTGACGAATTTCATCATCAACCTGACCAACAGGTTCAGATACAGTTTTCAAACGCGGATCCGGCGCTGTAATAATTGGCAAAAGGGCCATAGTTTTCCCGAACTCTTCCAGCTACAATGCTAAGGGTGTAAATATCACCCTTTAGGTATTACGCTGTAGGCCGAACGTCAAGGTTTATGCAGAAAAACAGGGATAGGGGCAAGGGCAGTAGAATGGATTATCTGTTAGTTGGAGTTGCGTTTGGACTGATTGTAACTGTGATCGCTGTGATCATGGTGGCGATCAAAATCTCCCGATCCGAGCGAATGATCCAGACGGCCATGTCGAATAGCGAGGCCATGACCCGCCTCACTGAAAGTCTTCTGAACCAGCAGGCCAAGCTGGAAGGACAGCTTGCCCAAATGTCCAATGATGGCGCCGCGAGCCAAAGCGAAATCCATAAAACCCTGTCTGAGAGATTGGATGCCGTGTCCAAGCGACTTGGCGACAGCCTTGCCCAAACAACGGAAAATACCAATAAAACTGTCACAGAGCGGCTCGATAAAGTTTCCAAGCTTCTTGGGGAAAGTCTGACCCAAACGACTGAAAAAACGACACAATCCCTAAGTGACTTGCAACAACGCCTGGCGATTATTGATAAGGCGCAAGATAACCTGACAAACCTTTCAAGCCAGGTCGTCAGCCTGCAAGATATCCTCGCCAACAAACAGGCCCGGGGCGCGTTCGGTGAGATTCAGCTGAACGACCTTGTTAAATCAGCGCTGCCACCATCTGCCTACGAATTTCAGGTCACACTCGGCAATTCCAAGCGGGCTGACTGCCTGATCAAACTCCCAAATCCACCCGGATCCATCGTTGTGGATGCAAAATTTCCGCTGGAAAGTTATCATCTGATGCGAAATGCCGAGACAGAGGCAGAGTTGCAGTCAGCACGCCGGGCATTTTCAACAGCCATGACCAAGCATATTTCGGATATCAGTCAGAAATATATCATTGCAGAGGAAACAGCCGAATCTGCGCTTTTGTTCCTTCCCTCAGAAGCGGTTTATGCGGAACTCCACACCAACTTTCCAGATATCCTACAGCGCTCGTATGATGCGCGGGTCTGGATTGTCTCTCCTACCACTTTGATGGCGACCCTCAACACAGTCCGCTCCGTTCTGAAAGACAGCCAGATGCGCGAACAAGCGGGCGTAATTCAGAAAGAGGTTGGCGTCCTTTTAAAAGATGTGGATCGGCTAGATAAGCGCGTGGACAATTTGTCTCGTCATTTTGCTCAAGCCTCCAAAGACATTACAGACATTGAAACCTCCAGCCGAAAAATCACCAGCCGGGGTGAGAAAATCGAAAGCCTGCAATTCGAGGAAGAGGGTGGAAATGAGGAACTTCTGTCTAACCCGTCAGAGCCGCTCATCCAGTAGATATCTATGTGACTACCCAAGGGGGCGACGGGATTTAAGCGCGGTTGCCAGTGTCCCGTCATCCAGGTAATCCAACTCACCGCCAACCGGAACTCCGTGGGCAAGATGCGTTACTTCCACATCAAAGTCAGATAACCGGTCTGTCAGATAATGAGCAGTCGTCTGCCCCTCTACAGTTGCGCTAAGAGCAATAACCACCTCTTTGACCGGTCCCTCCTGAACGCGTGACAAGAGGCTCTCAATCCGTAAATCTTCAGGGCCGACCCCATCCAACGCAGACAAGGTCCCGCCCAAAACATGATAAAGTCCCTTGAAGACACCTGATCTCTCAAGCGCCCAGAGATCAGCCACATCCTGTACAACGCACAGCAATTCCCGATTTCGCTCATAATCAGCACAAATCCCGCAAGGGTCAGTGGTATCCAGATTGGCGCAAATCGAACAGGTCTTTACGTTCTCTGCCGCAGTGGTCATCGCAGCAGAAAGGGGGAGAAGCAGCGTTTCCCGATTTTGTATGAGATGCAACGTCGCCCGTCTTGCGGATCTGGCGCCGAGGCCCGGTAGACGGGACAATAGCTTTACCAGTTGATCAATTTCAGATGTGCTCATTGACTGATGAGCCTACTAAAACGGTAGGTTCATGCCTGGGGGCAGCTGCATACCACCAGCCATTTCTTTCATTTTTTCCTGACTGTAGGCGTCAACTTTGACCCGTGCATCCGCGTGGGCTGCCTTAATCAGGTCCTCCAGCATTTCTTTATCTTCCGGGTCTACAATGCTTGGGTCAATTGAAAGACCCCGCATGTCGCCCTTGCCGTTCAAGGTCACTTTGACCATGCCGGCGCCGGAAACACCCGTAATTTCATGGGTTTCCAGTTCGGCCTGCATCTCAGCCATTTTAGATTGCATTTCCTTGGCCTGCTTCATCAGGTTTCCAAGATTTTTCATGCGTGTTTCTCCACTAATCTAGATCGTCTTCATCGGATATACCGACATCGTCCAGAATTTCAATATCCTCGGTTAAATCTCTCACTTCCCGAACTGAAATACCCGAAAACTGATCCCGAATTTTCTGGATCAGTGGATGTTGTTCGGCCTCCGCAATCAAAGCGGCTTTCCGGCTCATACGCATTTCTGCGATGGTCGGCCCGCCTTCTGCATCGGCGGTCATGGAGACTTGCCAGTTTTTGCCTGTTAATTCACGAAGCCGCCGCCCCAGTTTTGCCGCAAGATCAGCAGATGCGCCAGGGGCCGGACTAAATTCCAATACCCCATCCATAAAGCGGACGGGCCGAATAAAATTGATCACTTGCCCTTTTAACCGGACATCGCTTTTGTCTGAGAGGATCTCTAACACCTCTTCCAAGGATGTCAGGCCTTTCGCCTCACCTCCTTCTGGCTCGGACTGGATTTCAGCTTGTACCTCCGGCTCTGTCACAGGCTCATTGACCGGCGTGACTTCTGCCGCTGGAATCACATCATCTTTTGGAACCACTGATAAATGTGCGCGAGGTGCAGCGTCTGGCATTGGGCTTTGCTGAGGTGCCGGATTGGATACTGCCAGTGTGGCATTTCCTGCTGCACTCATTCGCGGGCGATTATCTCCGCCAGCTCCACCGCCTGAGGGAGGAGAGGCCGGCGTACCGTTATTTCCCGCGCCTGATCCAATTTGTTTTGCCAGATCCTGCGGGGTCGGAAGGTTGCTGGCATAAACCAGCCGGACTAACACCATCTCAGCTGCGGCAATTGACATCGGGGCAGACCGCACTTCATCCAGCCCTTTTAACAGCATCTGCCAAGCTCTTGCCAAAACAGGCATGGTTAAATTCCCGGCCATTTGCAGCCCGCGATCCGTATCCATTTCGCTCATGGAAACATTATTGGCGGCATCAGGTGTGACCTTGAGGGTTGTCAGCCAATGAGTGAGTTCCAACAGGTCCTGAACAATAACGACAGGATCCGCACCTCGGTCATACTGCCCACGCAAAATCCCAAGTGCCTCGGCGATATCCCCTTTGAAAAGGGTCTCCATCAAATCCAGCATGATGGATCGATCGGCAAGACCCAGCATATCCCGCGCCTGCTCAACAGAAACAGTGCCATCCCCATGGGCAATGGCTTGATCTAACAAAGACAGGCCATCACGGACAGAACCTTCTGCTGCGCGCGCGATCAAGCCAAGAGCTGCATCCTCAACAGAGGCGTTTTCTTTTTCAGCGATTTTGCCAAAATACGCTTTCAGCGTTTCCGCATCGACCCGCTTCAAGTCAAAGCGCTGGCATCTGGACAAAACCGTAATCGGGATTTTCCGAATTTCCGTCGTCGCGAAAATAAACTTCACATGCTCTGGCGGCTCTTCCAGGGTTTTAAGGAGCGCGTTAAACGCGTTCTTAGACAGCATATGCACTTCGTCGATGATATAGATCTTATACCGGGCATTAATGGGTAGATAGCGAACCCCGTCGATAAGTTCCCGAATATCATCCACGCCTGTTCGACTGGCCGCGTCCATTTCAAGAACGTCCTGATGCCGGTCTTCGGCGATGGCTTTGCAATTCTCACAAACACCACAAGGATGAACGGTAGGACCGCCATTTCCGTCTGGGCCCGTACAATTAAGTCCACGCGCAATAATTCGCGCTGTTGTGGTTTTTCCAATCCCTCGGGTTCCGGTCAACACAAATGCATGGGCAAGTCGACCAGAATCGAGTGCGTTGGACAAGGTCCGCACCATCGCTTCATGACCGATCAGGTCATCGAAGTTGGAAGGCCGGTATTTTCGGGCAAGAACGCGATAGGTGGTGTTTGACGTTTCTTCTGACATGAGGGCAGCTTACCAGATGTCAGTCGGCGCAATCAAAAGATAATGATGTCGATTTTGAGAAAATAAAGAAGACTGGCAATGACCCGCACCGAAACTCGTTACGGCTGCTTCCTTCCGGACCTGACCGGGTTCGCGAGGGGCACGCCCACGCCAGCCTTCCAAGGCCTTATATCAGGTATGTGATGCTAAGAAGCAACCCCTTTTTGGGAAAAATTTGCATCCGTTCTGCTTTTGTAGATATTGTACGCCTCAATAAAGACTGAAAATAAGCCTCGCCAGAGAAGATCAACCATGACCAAACCCCTCGTATTTACCGGAAACCGTTTTGATCGCGCTGCGCAGTTTCGTAATGATCCTGTTTGGCTGGAACAAAAGATGGCAGATCCTTCCACTCGATTCCTTCCCATGCATCGCTTGAAAGCCCTTATTGAACTGGCTGGCGATCCCTGCATTGACTGGCGGGGGCTCGCAGATGTACAGGAATTTATCGATCAGGGCGCTACACTTGTGTTCCTTGGTATTGCCGATTTTGCTGCACATTTTGCTGTTGATGTATCAGCGATTGAAAACCCAAAAGCAGTTCCGAACTCCGATTGGGGTAAATTCATTGATGTTCGATCTGTCTCATCCCAGCTCAGACCTGGTGAAGCCGGCGCCCTGGCTCAAGCGCGATCCATGCTGGCCTGGCACGAAAACCATCAGTTCTGCTCCGTCTGTGGCTGTAAAACAGCTGTCAACGAACTGGGCTATTCTCGCAAATGTGTAGATGAAGCCTGCAACGCGTCTCATTTTCCAAGAACAGATCCTGTCGTCATCATGATGGTGACCCGGGGGGATTATTGTCTCCTGGGGACTGGCCATCATTTCCCCAAGCAACAATATTCAGCTCTGGCAGGCTTTGTTGAGCCAGGAGAGACAATCGAACAGGGTGTTCGGCGCGAAGTGTTCGAGGAAACTGGCGTTAAATGTGGAGATGTGCGCTATCACTCTTCCCAGCCCTGGCCTTACCCTTCCTCGCTGATGATTGGCTGTTTTGCAGAGGCCCTGACAGAAGAAATCACCTTGGACGAGGTGGAGCTTGCCGATGCGCAGTGGTTCAGCAAGGAGGATGTCCGCTTGATGCTGGCCCGCTCTGGCACAACAGAAACACCAAGAATGTCCCCTCCGATGGCAATAGCCCACCAACTTGCCAAGGCTTGGGTCGAAGAATAACCCGAATCTTAAACAGTGATTCTTTTAAGTGAGTCGGTTTTCCGACTCATTTTTTTGTCCTTTTTAAAAGTCAAAGTAGGATTCAAAATAATCGAATTCGCCCCACATTCATTTGTTGCGATGCAGCATTAGAAATTGAAGTATTACAAAATAAATGTGGACAGCAAACATTTTTCAGCCGGAAATTTTGGTGAAATGAGTAGCACTAGATTCGACTGAGCTACTCAAAAACTTAAGAAAACCCTAACGGAAACGCCCTATTTTCGGTCATTTTTCGCACATAAATTAATCAACGTGCACAAACAAAGTGCAAGCTCAAAAAAAATGCAATTTTCTGAAGAAAAAAGGGAAATTGCACTTGCGATTTGTTTTCGCAGGTGCAATATATGGGTTGTCAGCACACACACACTGACTGCTCTCGAGAGAGAGCGTTTCCTCCCTTACTTGGGGCCGGGTTTTTACTCGGCCCTTTTTTTTGGAAAATTCTATCTAGCAGTACCTGCTAATGTCAATGGGTCTGTGTATTTCATCATTCCGCGGAATGGCAAAATCAGTACAACAACCATTGCCAGCTTGATTCCATAGTCTCCGAGTGCCCATGTTTGCCATGGCAGGCCTGTGCCGGCGAAGGCCAGCGTGAAGAACAGCAGTGTATCGAGGAATGAAGCGATTACGGATGAAAATACCGGAGCTTTCCACCAGGTCGCTTTGCGCAACCGGTCGAACATAAAGATATCCAGCAAGTGTGATAGGAGAAACGCAGAGCCTGAAGCCAGTGCGATCCGGCTATCCGCCAAGATCAGAGACATGGCAACTGCCGCAACAAATCCCACATAAACAACAATGCGAGCCCTGGATGGCCCTAGCGCCCTGTTGGTTAGGTCTGTGACCAGAAAGGCGAAAGGATAGCTCAGCGCACCCCATGTCAGCCAATCATTAATCGGAATTTCCACCAAAATGTTGGAGGACGTCACAACAACAGTCATTGCAACAATCCCGGTTACCAAAAAGAACCGCTGCAAATTTGTCATGGATTTGAGAACTTCCATTTGAATACACCTTACAAAATGGGCTGCCGCCAATAATTTCAGCCGACAGCCATCCTAAATTTGCAGGTGCTTATATTGTGCTTTTAAGCAGAAAGCAAGGGTTACGCGCTATATTGCCGCCGGTATGGATGTTGTGGGTATACACCCAGAATTTTTACCTTGGCGGAAAAAAACTGCAGCTCCTCCATCGCACGTGCCATGGCCGCCTCTTCTGGATGCCCTTCCACATCAATGTAGAACTGAGCTGCCTCGAAGCTTTCATCCGTGATATAGCTCTCCAGCTTGGTAACATTAAGCCCATTCGTCGCAAAACCGCCAAGTGCCTTATAAAGGGCGGCAGGCCGGCTACGAACCTGAAAAACAAAACTGGTCATACAAGGATCGCCCTTGACGCTCGGATCTTTTCTGACCCGGGACAGGATCAAAAAGCGGGTCGTATTGCCCAGCCGATCTTCCACACGCTCACGCAAGACATCCAGCCCATAAATTTCACCCGCAAGGCTTGAAGCAATGGAAGCCTGACTTTTATCACCCAGCTCAGCCACCATTTTTGCTGAACCCGCGGTATCGGCATGAATGATTGGCTCTATTCCAAGCTCCCGGATGAAGTTCCGGCATTGAGAGAGAGCCTGCTCGTGGCTGTGAACAGCTTTTACGTCTGCCAAAGTCGAACCTGCCACCCCCAGCAATTGGTGCTGGACGGACTGGAAATGCTCTCCGATCGTATAAAGACCGCTTTCTGGTAGCAGATGATGAATATCCGCAACCCGCCCCCCTAGAGAGTTCTCGATGGGGATCATGGCATAAAGGGCTTTTTCTTCCCGCACCATTTTGATGGCATCCAAAAAGGTCTCACAAGGGATTGCTTCCATGTCTGGAAAGACTTTCTTGCACGACAAATGTCCGTATGCGCCGGGAACGCCCTGAAAGGCGATTGAATTTTCTGGATCTGGAGCTGCCATTTTCGTTTCGGTTCTCTATTTAAGTCATTAATTCCGGTTGGATCTGGGCCAAACTCTTACTTTTTCTCCATCAGGGACCGAATTCGCTCCAAATCTTGCGGAGTATCCACTCCTAGAGGAACTGTGTCAACGCAAGCTGCATCAATCCTCATCCCAGCCTCCAGCGCCCGCAATTGCTCAAGCTTTTCCCGCTTCTCCAAAGGGGATGGTGGCATACCAATAAAGGCTTTCAGGGCAACACGTTGATAGGCGTAGATTCCAATATGGTGATAGTGGGGGCCCTCCCCCCAGGGCGCTTTCAAGCGGGAAAACCAGATAGCGCGCCCAATTTTCTCCCCTTCTTTAAAACTGACAACAGCTTTTACTGCGTTTTCATCATCCAATTCTTCTGGATCTTCAATTTCAGCCACCAACGTCGCGATATCTGCCTGGTTTTTCTGCAAAGCATCATAAGACGCTATCACTGCCGCGGGATCCAAAGCAGGCAAATCACCCTGCAAATTCACAACTGAGTCATATTTCTGATCAGGGTCAAAAGTCTCCAGCGCTTCATAAACACGATCTGAACCAGAAGGATGATCAGGTCGGGTCAAAATGGCCTCTCCTCCAGCCTTCTTGACGGCATCAGCAATCTCACGTTCTGCACAAGCGACAATTACCGGACCAATATCGGCCTCCAGGGCTCTTTTCAGGACCTGCACAATCATGGGCTCCCCTGCGATTTCCGCCAAGGGTTTACCGGGAAGACGTGTAGAGGCCATTCTTGCCGGAATTACAACGACGGGTCCTTTACCATTTGACATAGTGCTTTTGCTCCTGGGTCGAAAATTGCTGCTGAAAGTGTGTCAAAATCGCTTACTTTTTATACGCCTTGGACTTTCGAAGCAAAACCCGTTAAATTCCCCTCGCTTTTTTCTGCCGTGTTTGGTAGAGCTACCCTCCAGAATAGAAGAGCTGAGGTAAGCAATGAACAGTTTTGAGCTAAATAAAATTGCTGGCGCGGTACTCGGAGGCGCGCTTGCAGTTGTAGCCATTAATGAAATCGCTAATATCGCCGTTTCCCCAACAATGCCGGAAACACCTTCCTATGTGATTGATACAGGCGCTGCAGAAGCCCCTGCTGGCGGTGCTGCTGAAGAGAAAGATGCTGGTCCATCACTCGCTGTTTTGATGGCAGCAGCGGATCCAGCTGAAGGCGAAAAAATCTTCAAGAAATGTGCTGCCTGCCACACTGTTGAAGAAGGCGGCGCAAATAAAATTGGTCCGAACCTATATAAAGTTCTGGGCAACAACAAAGGCGCTCACGCTGATTTCTCATACTCCAGCGCTCTGGTTGAGATGGGCGGCACCTGGGGCTATGAAGAGCTAAACGCCTTCCTGACCAAGCCTAAAGATTACATCAAGGGCACAAAAATGTCCTTCGCAGGTCTCAAGAAAGACGGCGACCGCGCTGATCTGATTGCTTACTTGCGGACTTTGGGTTCATCCGACATTCCTCTGCCAACGGAATAAGTGGCAGCCATAAAATATGTCGAACCAGGTACCTTCTGAGTTTATTGATCTCGCCAGCAAGCTGGCTGATGCCGCAGGCGAGATCATTCGCCCCCTTTACCGGAAAAAAATTGAAATTGTCAGCAAGGACGATTTGAGTCCTGTGACAATTGCCGACCAAAATGCCGAGATGGCCATGCGCAAGATTATCGAAGCGCATTACCCGGAACATGGAATTTATGGCGAGGAACATGGACAGGTCCGCACGGACGCTGAATATGTATGGGTCCTGGATCCGATCGATGGGACCCACTCCTTTATTTCTGGTGCCCCGACATTTGCCACATTGATTGGCCTCACCCGGAACGGAAAACCTGTGATGGGTGTGATCGATCAGCCGATTTCCGGTGAGAGATGGGTAGGCGCAAATGGTGAGACAACCTTTAACGGCACCAAAATCCAAACCAATGCAGACATCACTGACGTGCAGACCGCCTCACTCTTCTCCTACGGGATTGAGCTGTTCAAAAGCGTCAAAGGTCCGCAATATCAAAAATTGACCGAGACTGTTCGTCGGATCCGTTTTGGATATGACAGTTACGCCTATGCCCTGCTGTCACAAGGCTTCGTTGATATCGTTGCTGACGCAGACATGAAGCCCTTTGACTATTGTGCACTTGTGCCAGTTGTTGAGAATGCTGGTGGTCAGATTTCAGACTGGGATGGCAATCCACTCACCCTGACAAACCCGGGCTATGTGCTGGCAACAGGCAATTCTGCATTGCATGAAGCCACCCTTGACGTTCTGAAAAGTTAAGAAGCCGGGCGCCATTCCCTCTTGATGTTAAAGCCATTTACCCCCATGTTGTTAGGCAATAAACACATGCGAACAGGGAAAAATGAATTTACTCAAGTCTGCAGCCAGCTTGGCACTTATCTCTTTTCTTGTTGTTCCAGCCCTTGCCTCGGCCAGTGATGTAAAGACAACAAAATCTCACGGGCTCTCTCTTGCGGGCCCGTTAAAATATCCAGCCGATTTTCCGCATCTGGATTATGTCAACCCCGATGCACCGAAAGGTGGGCAGATCAAACTCTCCGCACTTGGAGGTTTTGACAACCTAAATCCCTTCATTTCAAAGGGAAACAGTGCTTCTGGCTTGGGACTTACCTTTGAAACCCTGATGACCCAGCCCGCTGATTCCCCAAGCGCAGAATATGGGTTGATCGCAGAAACTGTCGAAGTTGCTGATGATCTCAGCTTCGCCATTTTTAACTTGCGTCCCGAAGCACGTTTTCATGATGGCACCCCCATCACTGCCGAGGATCTGATCTTTAGCCTGCAAATGGTTAAGGAGCATGGACGGCCCCTTTTTCGCTATTACTATGCCAATGTGAAAGAAGGCATCATTCTGGATGATCACCGGATTAAGTTCACATTCACGGGTCCACCCAATCGGGAACTCCCGCAAATTGTGGGCCAACTTCTGCCAGTCCTATCCAAAAAGCACTTTGAGAACAGGGACTTTACCTCTACTACCCTTGATCCGATCATGGGATCCGGCCCCTATAAAATCAAAGAGTTTGAAGCCAATCGCTTCATAGAATACGAGCGGGTGAAGGATTATTGGGGAAAAGATCTGCCCATAAATAAAGGCCGCTATAACTTTGATACTTATCGCTATGACTATTATCGGGATAGCTCCGTTCTGCTGGAAGCCTTTAAAGCCGGCGAATATGATTTCAGGGCTGAAAATAGCGCAAAAAACTGGGCTACGGGATATGATTTCCCCGCCTTGAAGAAAGGCCTTGTTGTTAAGGAAAATATTCCCAGCAAAACGCCAGCGGGGCAGCAGGGATATGTCTATAACCTCCGCAAAGAAAAGTTTCAGGACCCGGCTTTACGCGAAGCCCTGTCCTATGCTTTCGATTTTGAATGGCTCAATAAAAATATCTTCTACGATCAGTATGAACGGACCAACAGCTTCTTTTATAACTCCGTCATGGCCGCAACGGGAAAACCGGAGGGGAAAGAGCTGGAAATCCTCGAAGAATACCGGGGGAAAGTTCCTGAGCGCGTCTTTGGCCCAGCTTACGAGCCCCCTGTCTCGGATGGTTCCGGGCGGGATCGCAAGCCGCTACGAGCTGCAAAAGCAATCCTGAAAAAAGCCGGATGGGATGTGAAGGATGGCAAGCTGATCGATCCAAAAACCGGAAAGCCGCTAGAAATCGAGTTTCTGGCCTATGACCCGAACAGCCTTCGTATTCTTGGCCCCTTTATCAAAAATCTCGAAAAATTGGGGGTTACTGCTACGTCCCGCGTTGTCGATACCGCCCAATATACGGAACGGCTCCGCAATTATGATTTCGATATTGTCACGTCTGTTTTTGGCCAATCCATTAGTCCCGGCAATGAACAGCGGGAATTTTGGGGCAGTGCAGCTGGTAAGCGTCCCGGTAGCCGAAACCTGATGGGGATTGATAACCCCGTTGTTGATGATCTGATTGAGCGGCTGATCTCGGCACCGGATTATGAAAGCCTGAAGCCGATTGTTCGGGCACTGGATCGCGTGCTGACCTGGAATTTCTATATTATCCCGCAATTCACCTCTGCCTATGAACGAATTGCTTACTGGAACAAATTTGGCAAGACAGATGTCTACCCATCCCAAGGCACTGATATTACCGCCTGGTGGGTTGATCCCGAAAAACAACGGAAGCTGAAAGAAGGCTTGGAAACTCTGAAAAAAGACTCCAACTAGCAAGAGGATAACTGATGCGCTTCCTTTCCGCTTTGAAATCCGCGTCCCTCATTCTTGTCGGTGCACTAAGCCTGCAGTCTGCAATCGCTGCGGAGCAAGGCATAAAAACTCACGGGCTTTCCAGTTTTGGCAACCTGAAATATGGCGCTGATTTTGCCCATTTTGACTATGTCGATCCAAACGCACCCAAGGGCGGTAGCATTCGCCTTCGTAACCTCAATAGTTTTGACAGTGTAAACCCCTTTATCCTCAAAGGGGTTTCTGAGGTTCTGAATTCCGACAAGGGTGGTGATCTTTTCTTCAATTTCGCCACCCTGATGACCCGCGCCCATGATGAGCCGGATGCGGTCTATGGGCTCGTTGCGAAGGAAGCCGATTTGGATCCTGACGGCAAATGGGTGGAATTTCATTTGCGCGAAGGACCGCAGTTCCATGATGGCTCCCCCATCACACCGGACGATATCGTTTTCAGTTTCGAAACCCTCAAAAATGAAGGTCACCCTCGTTATCAAGTCTCCTATAAGGACATTGAAAGCGCAAAGATTACGGGACCGGCTTCTGTCCGATTTGACTTCAACAAAAATGCTTTAACCCGGGGCTTGGCACTGCAAGTCGCGACCATGCCAATCCTCTCCAAAGTGTCTTTTGAAACTCGTGCCTTCAATGAGACAACGCTTGAGCCCCTGCTGGGGTCAGGCCCTTACAAGATTGTCGATGTGCAACCCGGTCGGTCCGTCACTTATGAGCGGATCAAAAACCATTGGGCAGAAAATCTTCCAGTTCATGTTGGCCGCTTCAACTTTGACAGCATCCAGGTCGACTATTACCGTGATCGCACCATAGCTCTGGAGGCCTTCTTTGCCGGAGAATACGATTTTCGCGAAGAGTTCACTTCCCGCAGTTGGGCCGTTGAATATGACGGAAAACCGGCTTTTAAAAACGGCTCAATTATAAAAGAGACTCTCCCGGATGCCTCAATGACTGGTTTTCAGGCATTTTTCTTTAATACACGCCTCGAAAAATTCAGCGACATTCGGGTTCGCAGGGCCATTGCCCGCATGTTCGATTTTGAATGGACCAATAAAAACCTGTTTTATGATAGTTACGAGCGCCTGACCTCCATTTTCGAGAACTCAGAGATGAAGGCTATTGATAGCCCCAGCGATGCTGAACTTGCCCTCCTAACCCCCTGGAAAGAACAGCTTCCGCCAGAAGTCTTTGGCGCCAGTTTTGTGCCTGAAAAAACAAAGGGGGATGGCCGGATGCGAACGGCTATTCGCCAATCATTGAAAGATCTGAAGGAAGCCGGCTGGACAATACAGGACAAAAAACTCCTCAATTCCGAAGGGCAGCCCTTCACTATGGAATTTTTGCTCTACAGCCGCTCTTTTGAGCGGATTATCAACCCCTTTATTCGAAACTTGGAGCGGATTGGCATTCAGGCAAATATTCGACTTCTGGATTTAGCCAGCTGGCAAAACAGAATGCAGGAGTTTGACTTTGAAATCGCCACAAGGCGGTTTGGGCAGCCTGCCTATCCAGGCGTTGAGCTTCGCAATTGGTGGGGATCGGGGGCGGCCAAAACGGTTGGCGGCCTGAATGTATCGGGTATTCAAAGCCCAGCAGTTGATAGCCTGATTGAAAGCATCATCAAGGCAGATAACAAAGAGGACTTAGTCGTTGCTGCCCGTGCTCTTGATCGGGTAATCATGCATTCCCATGTCACCATCCCCCAGTGGTTCAAGGCCAGTCATTTCGTTGCATTTTGGGATAAATTTGGACGGCCAGAGGCGCAAAAACCCGGCTATGACAGGGCGGCTCTTCATAGTTGGTGGTATGATCCGGAAAAAGCCGCTAAGTTAAAGCAGATTAACGGTCAATAGGGGGCTCAGCTTGCTGGCATATATCATCAGACGGCTGTTATTGATGATCCCGACTCTATTCGGGATCATGCTACTGAATTTCGCGATTATCCAGTTTGCCCCAGGCGGTCCTGTTGAGCAGATTATTGCCGAAATTCAGGGGACTGCCATCGGAGCAACAGCTCGGATCGGCGGATCGGGTAGCGGTGATCTCGGCGGCGGCGGCTCAACCTCAACCACCTCAGGAACAAACGAGAGCAGCTATCGGGGTGCACAAGGGCTAGATCCTGAATTTATCAAGGAACTGGAGAAACAGTTCGGCTTCGATAAGCCCGCGCATGAGCGCTTTTTCCAGATGATCAAGAGCTATCTGGTCTTCGATTTTGGCAACAGTTACTTCCGCGATGAGAGCGTCATCAATCTGGTGCTGGAAAAAATGCCCGTTTCCATCTCATTGGGGCTTTGGACGACGCTGCTCGTCTACATCATCTCCATCCCGCTAGGTATTCGCAAAGCTGTGAAGGATGGCACGCGCTTTGACGTCTGGACCAGCAGCCTGATTATTGTCGGCAACGCCATCCCCAGCTTTCTCTTTGCCGTTGCCCTGATTGTCTTTTTTGCCGGTGGGTCCTATCTCGACTGGTTCCCGCTTCGGGGCTTAACCTCTGAAAATTTTGATGAGCTTAGTCTCTTTGGCAAGATTGCGGATTATTTCTGGCACATTGCCCTGCCAGTCACGGCCATGGTCATTGGTGGCTTTGCGGCCCTCACCCAGCTGACCAAGAACTCTTTTCTTGATCAGATCAACCAGCAATATGTGCTGACAGCGCGGGCCAAGGGGCTGACAGAAAAACGGGTCCTTTATGGCCATGTCTTTCGGAACGCCATGCTGATCGTCATCGCCGGTTTTCCAAGTGCCTTTATCGGGATCCTGTTTACCGGATCCCTGCTGATCGAGGTTATCTTCAGCCTGGATGGGTTGGGGCTGCTTGGTTTTGAGGCAGCAATCAATCGGGACTATCCGGTTATTTTCGCGACCGTCTATGTTTTCTCCCTCCTTGGGTTGATCATGAACCTGATCGGAGATCTGACCTATACCATTATCGATCCCCGGATCGATTTTGAAGCGCGGGAGGCTTAAAAAATGGCTCTCTCTCCGCTTAACCAAAGACGACTAGAAAATTTCAAGGCCAACCGGCGGGGCTACTATTCCATGCTCCTGTTTCTGGGTCTGTTTGTCATCTCCCTGTTTGCCGAGTTGATCGCCAATGACAAGCCCCTGCTGATCTCCTACGAAGGGGAACTTTATACCCCTTTTCTGGTGACTTATCCGGAAACAACCTTTGGCGGTGACTTTGAAACGGAAGCGGATTACCGCGATCCGTTCGTCATGGACCTGATTAAGGAGGCAGATGGCTGGACAGTCTGGCCCCTCATTCGCTACAGCTACACCACAATCAATTATGATTTGAAATCCCCGGCCCCAAGCCCGCCTGATAGTGAAAACTGGCTCGGAACAGATGATCAGGGCCGCGACGTTCTGGCAAGGGTAATCTATGGCTACCGAATTTCGGTGGCTTTCGGTCTTATCCTCACCATTCTCAGCTCCATTATTGGTATCGCCGCAGGCGCAGTTCAGGGCTATTTTGGGGGTATGACCGACCTTATATTCCAGCGCCTTCTGGAAATTTGGGGCGGAATGCCAAGCCTCTACATTCTAATTATTCTCGCCGCCCTGATTGAGCCAAGCTTCCTGATCCTGCTGGTTCTTCTCCTACTCTTTAGCTGGCCCAGCCTGGTGGGTGTGGTGCGCGCGGAATTTCTAAGGTCCCGCAACTTTGATTATGTGCGGGCGGCACGAGCTCTTGGGGTCCGCGATAGCGTGATCATGTTCAAGCATCTATTGCCCAACTCCATGGTCTCCGCCCTCACCTTCATGCCCTTTATCCTGACAGGCTCCATTGTCAGCCTCACCTCGCTTGACTTCCTCGGGCTTGGACTGCCGCCGGGATCACCCTCCCTCGGTGAACTCCTGGCACAGGGCAAGGCAAACCTGCAGGCGCCCTGGCTCGGTATCACTGCCTTCATGGTGCTCTCTGTCATGTTGACACTCGCCTTCTTCATGCAAGAAGGAATTCGGGACGCGTTTGATCCCAGAAAGACGTTTAACTGATGGCGTTTGTTTCTGTTAAAGATCTGGCAATTTCCTTTCGGGTTAAGGGTGAACAGGTTCCTGCGGTAAAACATGTCTCCTTTGATATCGAGCATGGGGAAACCCTTGCGCTTGTGGGCGAAAGTGGGTCGGGTAAATCCATTACAGCGCTGAGTATTCTGCAGCTGCTCCCTTATCCGTTGGCATCACATCCCCATGGGGAAATCCTTATTGATGGCCAGAATGTAATCGGGGCGCCCTTTCAGGACCTTCACAAGATCCGAGGCAATAAGATCTCCATGATCTTTCAGGAGCCCATGACCTCCCTGAACCCGCTTCACACTATTGAGAAACAGATCAATGAAACCCTGCTGGTTCACAAGGGCTACAGCAAGGCTGAGGCGAGCGCTCGAGTGAAAGAGCTGTTGGAACTTGTTGGCCTCCCTGCAACAGAAGATCGCCTCAACGCCTTTCCCCATCAGCTTTCCGGTGGGCAACGGCAACGGGTGATGATTGCCATGGCGCTGGCAAATGAGCCAGATTTGTTGATTGCGGACGAGCCGACCACGGCCCTTGATGTCACGATCCAGGCTCAGATTCTGGAGCTGTTGAAAGACCTTCAGGAACGGTTGGGCATGGCAATCCTGCTCATCACCCATGATCTTGGTATTGTCCGGAAGATGGCCAAAAAGATCTGCATTATGACCAAAGGTGAGGTTGTTGAGGCAGGCCCGACCGAAAAAATCTTCACTGACCCTGAGCATCCTTACACAAAAATGCTATTGGGTGCGGAGCCCAAAGGCCTTCCCTCATCCAAGGATCCAGAGGCGAAATCTGTCATCGAAGGCAAGAATGTCAAAGTCTACTTCCCAATCAAAAAGGGACTTTTGAAACGCACCGTGGATTATGTTCGGGCCGTTGACGACATTTCGGTCAATGTCCGAGAGGGGCATACAGTTGGTGTCGTGGGTGAAAGCGGCTCTGGCAAGTCCACCCTTGGCCTTGCGCTTTTGCGATTGCTGAAATCGGAAGGCGATATCCTCTATAACGGCAATTCGATCCAGTCAAAGCAATGGAAAGAACTGCGGCCTCTGCGATCAGAAATTCAGATTGTGTTCCAGGATCCCTATTCCAGCTTAAGCCCCCGTCTCTCTGTCGGGCAGATTATTGAAGAAGGCCTGCTGGTTCATCAGGGTAAGGGAAATCGGCAAGAGCGACGGGAGCTGATCGCCAAGACCCTTGAAGAGGTCGGGATCGATGGCTCCGCTCAGGATCGCTATCCCCATGAATTTTCCGGAGGGCAGCGCCAACGGATCTCCATTGCCCGTGCCCTGATCCTCAAACCCCGGTTTATTGTTCTGGATGAACCAACTTCAGCACTGGATATGTCTGTCCAGGCTCAAATCGTTGATCTGTTGCGGGACTTGCAGAAAAAATATAATCTCTCCTATCTCTTCATCAGTCATGACTTGAAAGTCGTCAAGGCACTTGCCGATGAGGTTCTGGTTATGAAGGACGGTCAGGTTGTCGAGCAGGGCTCCGCCCATCAAATCTTTGACAATCCAACAACTGACTACACCAGGAAACTCATGAAAGCCGCCTTCGATCTGGCTACATAAAACAAATAAGAAACTGGAGACCCCTAATGGCACTCATTTTCCACAGTTCCATCAAACGTGACGATTGGTGGCGCGCTGAAATGGCGAAGCATGTTCCGGATCTGGAAATGCGTTTTCACCCTGACGTTGGTAATCCTGATGACATTGAATTTGCGCTCTGCTTCAACATGCCAGAAGGTGAGCTCGCCCGTTTCAAGAACCTGAAGGCTATTTTTTCCTTAGGGGCAGGTGTCGATCACTTTTTCAAAGATCCAACTTTTCCAAAGCATGTTCCGCTAGCGCGCGTAGTGGATGATGAATTGAGCGCGCGTATGACCGAATATGTGGTCCAGCATGTGCTGAACCATCACCGGGATCAGCTCACATATGATCATCAACAGCGGCAAAAAGTTTGGAAAGTCCATCATCCGCCAGCCGCAACAGCCCGAAAAGTCGGTATCCTGGGACTAGGTGCTCTGGGTAATCATGCCGCCAAAACGCTGGCTTCCCTCGGCTTTCAGGTGTCAGGCTGGAGCCGCAGCAAGAAAGAAATTCCATCGGTCAAAAGCTATGCTGGAGCGGGGGAGCTGGATCAGTTCCTGTCTGAAGTCGAGATCCTGGTTTGCCTGCTTCCATTGACTGAGGAAACAGAAGGTATTTTGAACGCCGATCTTTTTGCAAAACTGCCTGAAGGTGCGTCCCTGATCAATCCAGGACGCGGCCCTCACCTTGTTGAAGAGGATCTGATCAAGGCCCTGGACAGTGGACATATGTCATGTGCAACGCTGGATGTATTTCGGACAGAGCCGCTTCCTGAAGACAGCCCACTTTGGAGCCACGAGAAAATCCGCATCACCCCGCATGTGGCAAGTATTGCAGCCCCAAACCGGGTTGCCGCCCTTGTTGCGCAAAATATCATTCGCGCCAGAAATGGTGAGAAACTGCTCAATCAGGTCGATGTAGATCGCGGGTACTAAAGCTATAGGGGAAAATCAGGTTCCGCCCAGGTTTTCCCACGCCGCTTTTTCAATGACTTCAGCGATCTCACTGAGATAAACCGAGCCCTTAACCGTCCGCACCACATTGACGGACCGCATATCCTTTTCATCAGGTTTGCGCTTCAAAAGCTCTAACTTCCCGAGACTGTCCAAAGCACGGGTAACCGCAGGCTTGGAGATTTTCAAGCGGGCGGCCAATCCGCGAACTGTATGCGGCGGGTCTTCCAGATAAACAATCAGCAAAATCGCCATCTGTCGAGATGACAAGTCCGGCCCCTGACGGCTAACCAGTTGGCCGAGGGCCTGTTTCCACATATTAAGTGTGGCTTGTGTTGTTGAGGTTGCTTGCATTAGCAGAGTATCCCACAAACAGGTTTATTTCGCAAGCGTAACAGAGTTGACATTCTCCTACTCCGCGCCCCATCATATGATCAGCTTCCCGGTCAAATGACGGAATATCCCTTATGTCCCCAGAATTTCTTCTAACCGCACTAATCGTTGTTCTGGCACCGGGTACGGGCGTCATATACACGGTTGCCATTGGACTCTCGAAAGGCCGCTCGGCTTCTATCGCCGCGGCATTTGGATGTACAATGGGAATTATCCCCCACCTGTTGGCCAGTATTTTGGGACTGGCAGCCATTCTGCATACCAGTGCCCTTTTGTTTGAAAGCATCAAATATGCCGGCGTGGCCTATCTGCTCTATCTCGCCTGGCAGGTTTTAAAGGGGAACGGGACAATTTCCCTGCAATCGTCAGAAGCTGAAAAATCCAGAAGCATTGGCAAGCTGATTTCGACTGGGTTCCTGATCAATATCCTGAACCCGAAACTGTCCATTTTCTTTTTGGCATTTCTGCCCCAGTTTATTTTACCCGGAACGCCCACACCGTCTCAGGATATGGGCGTGTTAGGACTGGTGTTCATGCTGCTGACATTTGGTGTTTTCGTGATTTACGGTCTGTTTGCCGCCACACTCAGCCGGCACATCCTCAGTCGGCCCAGTTTCCTGAAATGGTTTAACAGGGGTTTGGCCGGTGTCTTTGTTGCCTTGAGCGCTAAATTGGCCCTGACGGAACGATAACTTACCCGCCAAAGCGCTCCTTGATCACTTCAAACATGGTCCGGATGCCATAGGCTTCGCCTCCTTGTGGGCGACCGGGACGCTCCCGGTTGTTGTAGGCCATAATGTCGAAATGCACCCAGCTTTTGGCATTCTTGACAAAATCCTTGAGGAACAATCCGGCCGTAATAGCCCCTGCAAAGGAAGAGCTTCCAGCATTATTGATATCCGCAATCGGGCTATCGATCAGGCTCCGGTATTCATCCCAAAGCGGCAGCCGCCATACCGGATCTTTCTCCGCGACGGATTTGCTGTAAATCAGGTTATAAAGCTCATCATCATCGGTGAAAGTCGCCGCAAGCTCCGTTCCGACGGCAACGCGTGCAGCACCAGTCAGGGTCGCGAAATCAATCAACAGATCCGGCTCTTCCTCATCCGCTGCTGTCAGAGCATCGGCAAGGATCAACCGGCCTTCTGCATCCGTATTACCAATCTCAACCGTAATGCCTGCGCGGCTGGTCAGGATATCGCCTGGTCTAAAGGCATTTCCAGACACCGCATTTTCAACAGCCGGGATCAAAACCCGAAGACGAACCGGCAAATTGGCATGCATGATCATATGCGCAAGACCAAGTGCCATTGCGGCCCCGCCCATATCCTTCTTCATCAGCAACATGGCTGAGGAGGGCTTCAGATCCAGTCCACCTGTATCAAAGCACACGCCTTTGCCCACAATAGTGACCTTTGGCGCATCTGCATCACCCCACACCATGTCTACAAGTCTTGGCGCCTGGTCTGAAGCGCGGCCGACGGCATGAACCATTGGGAAATGGTAGGTCAAAAGATCATCGCCGATGATGTTCATCTGACGGGCTTCAAACTCTCCCGCGATTTGCGAGGCGGCACCTTCCAGCGCTTTCGGCCCCATATCGGCAGTTGGGATGTTGATCAGTTCACGGGCCAGATTGGTGCCATAAACAGTTCGCTCCACATGCTCAAGATCCGCGCCCGCGGGTAACATCAGGGTCGCGAATTTCTTCTCGCTTTTCTTGTAGCGGTCAAACTTGTATGTCGCCAATGACCAGCCGATGGCAATGTCAGTGGCCTGCTTTGGTTTAACCTTCCCTTCCAGGTGATAGGCGCCAACTGGAATTGCAGTTGGAAGAGCAGCCAGTGACCAAATATGCCAGTCCTCTTTCGCATGCACAAAAAGAATGGAGGCAATTGCCCCACTTTCATCTGGAAGGGCAATAAATTTGCCATCCTTGGCTTCAAATCCGTGCTGATCCAGCCATTTTTTAACAAAATCCGTCTGCTTTTTGAGCCAACCGTCATACTTATCAATCAGGACGGCATGAATAGGCTTGGATACAATGTCTTCGGAAGTTGAAATATAGGGGACCACGGAATTCTCCTTGTTTGTTGTCCGCAAATTATCAAAGGATGGACGTCTCAACAACTGCTTTCAGCGGCAGTTGCTCAAAGGCTTCAAACTCTTATTGAGATCTCTCGTCTCTTTCTTCATAATATTTTTGAGCCCCGGCGTGAATTGGGATCCCGACCCCTTTGCGGGAATTTTCATACCGGATCAATTTCCCTTTCACATGGCCACTGTCAAGCAGCACCCGATTACGCGGGTGCCACAGGGATTTTGCCAGTCCGTAAGCCAATTCCTCAGACATGGAAGCGTTGACAATCCACTGGGTGCTGACCGCCAATGTCGATGTTTTTTCAATCCCCTGATAGGTTCCTTCCGGAATTTGGGACACCGTAAAAAACTCATAGAGATTGGTAATCTTCTTCGCCAACGCTCCGTCAATGGGAAGCAAATCCACGAGATCCTGTTTCGCAAGCTCCGACACTGCATTGACCGGATAGCCCGCGATAAAAAAGAACGCATCCAGCTTGCCAGACTGCAATAAAGCCAGCGCCTTATCCGCGTTTGCATCGACCGCTTCATAGTCGCTGCTCCCTATCCCATAAGCTTTCAGGATGTTAATTGCATTCAGGCGCGTGCCAGATCCCGGCAGATCTATGGAAATCCGCTTGCCTTTGAGGTCTTCAAAACTTTTGATACCAGCAGCTTTTCGGATAACCAGATGCACATCTTCAGGATAGAGGTTGGCAATCACTCGAAGCGATTTGCCAGAGGGCTTCTGGTTTTCGAACGATCCTGTCCCGTAATAGGCTGCATAGATAAGATCCGATTGGGCGAGCGCAGATTCAAGCTCCCCTTTTAGAACGGCGCGGATATTAACAACAGACCCCCGTGTTGTCTGGGCCGCGGCAATCAAGCCTGGAACACCGCAGGAGCCTCCGTCTTCGCATGGGCGGCTACCGGGCGGTCCTGTAATTGTCGCACCGATTAAGGTGCCAATGGGGAAATAGGTTCCCGAGCTTGATCCTGTCCCTATTCGGAAAAAGGTGAGCTCTTGGGCAAAGGTTAAAGGTAATCCGAGAATTAAAACCAATATCCCGCTTAACAGACACACTTTTAAACGAGAGAATTGGATCATTTAAACTACCTTTCCCGGAAAAAATCGAACCATTTAATAAGACATACCTTTTCACACTAAAAAGTAAAGGTGGCAAAGAGATGACTAGCTGGTTCCGGTCCCGCGAAGTTGCTGGGAAACCTGTTCGATATCGAAGGCAAGGCTGGCCGAATGGCGAACTTCTTTACAGGCCGTATGGATCGCAAACGGAATTTGAAACATCAGTTCCTGATCCTGCTCCGACAAAGGTTTTACTGAGGCCTTGATCCGGCTGAGGACATCATCAAACGCACTAATCAATGCTTCGATATGGGCATATTCAGTTCCAAAAACAATTTTTTGCAGATTATTGTTCATCTCGATCATATGACCGATCATTTCATGACGAGCGTCAATATCCTGAAGTTCAGTCCCAAGACCCATGACTTTGGTGGAAAGCCGAAGAAACTGCTCTGTTAAGATGGAGACCTGTCGATCCTTCACCGCTGAGAGGGCAAGTTCGATATTTTCAGGGGTTGCATCAAACTCCGGACGATTTTCGACTTTCGCCTTCAGGGAATTTGGAACCACCATCAGGCCCGGCTGTGACAGCCCACGAACGATCTGACGCCGGTCTGGGCCGATATAATCTTCAGTGACAATAAAGGGTTTACGCGCAGTGATCAGCCCATGTACCCGGTCAGACAGCTGGTTGGCCGACATGGGGCGAGAGAGAATATCATCTGCACCCGCCTGGATCCCCTCATTTACAGATTCCGGTGTCGTGTGCCACAGCGTGACGATGATGTTCACAAAAGGATTGGACCCCAGATCGTTGTGCCGCACTCTCTTGATGATTTGCTCCAGCGACCCTTCTCTAGTCACAAGATCCCCAACAATAAGATCGTAGGAGTTTTTCTCCGCCATTTGCAGAAATTCAGACCAATTCTGAACAGCCTCAACCTCGCCAAACCCCAAATCCAAAAGAGCGACACGTGTGTTGTGTCGCAGGGTAGATTGGGGGTCATAAAGCAGAACCGAAGATGTACCGAACCGCTGATCTATCATTCAAATAGGCGCCTTACGCGTTGGGCAGAACCTTGATCAGATGCTGAAAGACGTTATCCGGAGAATCCTTGAACTGGATCCCCACCTGTTTCCCTTTGCACCACATCGTCTCGCATGGGAATTTACCGAGTTTTGGAATAACCAGAACCAAGCCAACTTTTTCAATAATAGGCTGATCCAGGTCCAATCGCGCCCCATTTGCCGAGATATCCCGGACAACCCCATGGACTTCCCGCACTTCGCTCTTGAGGGTAATGTCATTGAAGTAAACTTTAACCTGGGCTTCCCAAACCACACGGCTCCGCCGATATTTTCTATTTTCTGTATAGTTTTTCGGCGCCTCACCCAGTTCACGAGCCCGTTGCATATCAAGCTCATTCAGCATCTGGTGAATATCTTTACCAATAATCATAAAACTGCCTTCTCTTTCAAAAGGAACTCAAATCTGTCCATTCGAACACTGACGGGTGATTAAACCAGAGAGACATTAATAAAAGGCAAACAGCTTTCTACCATTTCGCGCATTGGCTGCGAACATTCTGATAGCTCCGGGCCGTATCGATTTTAGCGTTTTCTCGCTGACGTTCCTCATAGAACGCCTCCAGGTAGGGTTTCAGGTTTGCCTGGATCTGGGAGCCGAACAGCTGCGGGGCCTTTTTAGGGCTTGTTGTGTAAAACGGTTTTAACGCCAATGCCATGTTATGAAGCGCCTGCTCAATTTTAGCCGCATATTTCGTCTGAACTTTCAGGTTAATGTCCATATGCTGGTTTTCATGACGTAAAATTGCCCGGAAAGGACAACTACCGGCTTTGTACTTATTGGCGACATATACTTCGCTGCGGCGCTGTCCAAATGTCATCTCGACATTGACCAGCCAAACACAATGTTTATTCCCAATTTGCTGACTACGGGTTTCAATCCGAATGGGATGCGCGACCTCTGTAAGCGCCAAACCCAGTAAGACTGTCTCATCCGAATGCTGATAGTCCAACCGATTGGCCGAAAGCTGGGTTATCTGGCGCGGGGATTTACTGCGAATAAGCTGTGTCTGCACATTTTCATGTTTAAAGGACACATTGGGCCGGAAACTGGTTTCTTTACAAAAATCGACGTTCGCTCTTGAGACAGCTGGAAATACACTGATCAGACAAAAAGCCAGAAAGCTGGCCAGAATTGTGTGAAATCTGAGTTTCATCCGAACCTTAATCAAAGAGGGCATCAATATCTGCCTGACCAAGTGTACTACCTGTTTCAACTTCGACAACCTTTTGCTGACCAGTTTCAGGCAAGCCCCGACGAGAGGGTTTATCAGGAATTTCTTCCGGACCTTCCAAAAGCAGCTGTCCATTGATAATTCCGGCAGCCCGGTCAATCAATTTGCGAATAAGGTTACATTTAGCTTCCAGAAACGCAGATTTTTCACCGGCTTCCAATGCAGCGCGATCCGTCAACAGGGACTTCTGTAACAGAACAAGCTGTCTGTTGATTTTTGCAACCGTGCTGTCGAAGGGAGCTTTATATTCCTTGGGACAGTGGTCATAAGCGGCGATAGCCAGTTCCTTATCGGCAATCCCGCTGCTTTCAAAATGTTCTTTGTAGAGCTTTGGATCCCATGCTGCGAACTCATCTGCCAGGTCCGGCATATCCACCAGCATTTCGGCAAGCATCAAGGCCTCGTTAAAATGATTGAGGTAATCAGTCGCCAGAAGGGACGTTGCGTTTACATTTGTTCCGACCGCCTGCGCCCTATATTTCTCTAACTCAGATAAATTTTCAGACATTTCACACTGGGACAAGCCCAAACCTTCCGTAATACATAGTACTTTCAGCTTGGTTTAGGGGAAAATCCTTAAGGAAATGTGTGTTTTTCTAATTTTCAAAGCTCTGGAGTAAGGAAATTTCCTCAGTTGATATAGGAGCTTTCGCAAACGCTCGAAGAAGACACAAGCTGTTTATCTGCAGAGGCTTCTGTCGCGAAGAAATATACCGAACTTAAAAGAAAGAAGACCGACGCAATCATAGAGATCGAATTCATCAAGTTTGCGTATGCAGTTCGGACCCGCAAAGCTGTGTTAAAATCCCTGAGCATCAACTCCTCCTCTGTCGTTGGGTGACTGAAAAGAAGTATGCCCCTGCGGTAAGAAGCTTCAAGCCTTAAGATAGATTTATAGCCATAAATAACACTTTTAAAGTTTAATTCAGATAAGGCCTATGTATCTGAATTAGTCGACCTACCAGATCTTGTTGCGCATACAACCTACACGCTTAATGCTAAGCGCACGCAAAAATTGCAACTTTAAAGTTTAATCGAATCGGGGGTGATTTAGCTTCTAAAGGGTATCCAGAAACTTCTTCAGCAGATTGATCAACTGCTTGTGGTTTCGCGCGCCCATTCCCTTGATAAAAAGCTGCTCCATCTCCTCAATCTTCACCCGCAGGTCCGCAAGCTCTTTCTCGCCGGCCGCAGTTAAAGAAACCGCATAAGCCCGCTTGTCGTTGGCGACCTGTTCTTTTTTGATGAAACCGTTCTTTTCAAACTGGTTCAGAATTGGAACAAGGGAGGAGCGATCAAGACCCGCAGCCCAGGCTATCGCCGATTGGGTTCTGCCGGGATTATTGGCAATAATTTCCATGACGGAATATTGCCCGGTCATCAATTTCACACCCGTTTCTTTTAGAAAACTACTCTGGGCTGCAAGAACAGCCTTCCTCATATAGTACCCTACGTTATGCTCAAGGGCACCGAGGTCCATCGCGGCATGAGCACTCTCATCCGACTTGCGTACACTATTCTTTGATGACACGAAAAATCTCTCCCAGTACTTTTCGTCTATATGCGCTTCTGAGCACATGTTTAGTTTATAGGCGTTAGAAACCCCCATAATCAAGACTTTTAAGACGGAAAGCGGAAATTATGTTTTCCGGGCAACAAAAGCATGAAAAAGGGGGAATTCAGTATTCCCCCTCGACTTGCGTCCTTAATTCTACTTTTGCGATTTCTTCTCAATGCGGCGGGCATGCAAGATAGGCTCCGTATACCCACTCGGCTGAGATTGCCCCTGGAATACAAGATCCATCGCAGCCTGAAACGCAATAGACCCTTCAAAATTTGAAGCCATCGGCTCATAAAGAGGATCACCGGCATTTTGCTTGTCCACGACTTCCGCCATCCGTTTCATCACGGCTGTGACCTCTGCCTCACTGCAGACACCATGACAGAGCCAATTCGCAATATGCTGGCTGGAGATCCGCAAAGTTGCCCGATCTTCCATCAATCCCACATCATGAATGTCGGGGACCTTGGAACAACCAACGCCCTGATCAATCCAGCGAACCACATACCCCAGAATACCTTGCGCGTTATTTTCAAGTTCTGCGGTGACTTCATCCGGTGACAGGTTTTGCCCCTTCATCAAGGGTGGTGTCAGGATCGCATCCAGACTGGCCCGGCCACGGGATTTCAGTTCAGCCTGCCGATCTGCAACAGAGATCTGATGATAATGAATGGCATGCAGGGTTGCCGCTGTTGGGGAAGGAACCCAGGCGCAGTTGGCACCAGCCATCGGATGGCCCTGCTTGGTTGCCATCATTTCCGCCATTTCATCAGGCTTTGCCCACATGCCTTTACCAATCTGGGCATGACCAGGCAGGCCAACCTCAAGACCGATATCCACGTTCCAGTCCTCATAAGCGGCAATCCATGGCTCCGCCTTGCAATCATCTTTGCGCAAAAATGCACCGGCCAGCATGCTGGTATGAATTTCATCACCGGTCCGATCCAGGAAGCCCGTGTTAATGAAGAAAATCCGCTCTGATACCGCCCGAATACATTCCTTCAGATTAACGGTTGTCCGGCGTTCCTCATCCATCACACCGACTTTAACCGTGTTTCTGGCAAGCCCAAGCTCATCCTCTACCGCGTTGAAAAGATCATTGGTAAAGGCCGCTTCTTCAGGGCCGTGCATTTTCGGCTTCACAATATAGACACTGCCTGCCCGGCTGTTTTTATATTCTGTCGACCCTTTCAAGTTGTGAAGGGCGCAGGCGGTAGTCATCAGTGCATCCAGAATACCTTCAGGCGCTTCAATACCATCTCCGTAAAGCACAGCGCCGGTTGTCATCAGATGACCGACATTTCGAACCAGCAACAAACTCCGGCCATGCAGGCGAAGTTCTGAACCATCTTTAGCTGTGTAGATCCGATCTTTGGCCAGGGTCCGGGTTACCGTTTTGCCGTTTTTCTCAAAACTGTCTGCAAGGTCCCCTTTCATCAGTCCCAGCCAGTTACTGTAAACAAGGGCTTTATCTTCTGCATCCACTGCCGCAACAGAGTCTTCGCAGTCCTGAATGGTGGAAAGCGCTGATTCCATCAACACATCCTTGACCCCAGCTGGATGGTCCTTGCCCACTGGATGGGATGGATCAATTTGGATATCCAGATACAGACCGTTGTTCTTCAGAAGAACCGACGTCAACCGGTCACCATCCGCAAGATACCCGGCGAACTGATCGTCATTTGAAAGGGCAGTTTCTGATCCCCCTTTCAAGGTCACCACAAGGTCCCCTGCGCCGGAAAGGCTGTAAGCGCTGACATCCGCATGGCTACCATTTTTTAAAGGCGCAATGCCATCCAAAATTTCAGAAGCGCGGGCGATCACTTTTGCACCCCGGCCCGGATTATAGGACGTGCCTTTTTCGGCGCCGGCCTCTTCCGCGATCAGGTCCGTTCCATAAAGCGCATCATAAAGGCTACCCCAACGCGCGTTGGCCGCATTCAGTGCGTAGCGCGCGTTCATCACAGGCACAACCAGCTGCGGTCCTGCAACAGATGCGATTTCCGGATCGACATTTGCGGTTGTCACCTGAAATGCGGGTCCTTCCGGCACCAGGTATCCAATCTCTGTCAGAAAAGCTTTATAGGCTTCTAAATCAATCGCTTTGCCAACGTGATCCTGGCACCATTCGTCCAACTTCTCCTGTAGCTCATCCCGCTTGATCAGCAATTCCCGATTTCTCGGTGCAAAATTGGTGAGAAGCTTTTCCAGCGAAGCCCAAAGCCCTTCGGCCGTGAGATCAAGTCCGGGCAGCAGTTTATTATCGACAAAATCAACCAACTCTGAAGCGACCTGCAATTGGCCGATGGGGATATATTTGGTCACGAGTATCTCCTTAAACGAAGGCGGCGGGCCGTTCGCCCATGAATCCTTTTGCCAGCATATTGACATTCTTTCCAATTCTGCAAAATAATAAATGGAAACGTTTTCACATTACGGAAATATCTAATGAGCGCCGCCCCTAAAACCGATGCCACCCGGACAGGTCAGGTTCAATCCCTGAACCGGGCTCTTTCCATTCTCAATACTGTCGCCGAAAGTAACAGCGGCCTTAAACTGACAGAAATTTCAAAAACTCTGGGACTGGCGCCTTCAACAACGCACCGGTTACTGACAACTTTGCAGGAAGAACGCTATGTGCAGTATGACCGGGATAGCTCCCGCTGGCAAATCGGGATACAGGCATTTGTGACGGGAAATGGCTTTCTGATTTCCCGGGATCTTGTCACCGTTGCGAGGCCTCATATGCGGCGCCTGATGGAAGAAAGCGGAGAGACAGTCAATCTCGCAATCTCAGAAGGCGACGATGTGATTTACATGGCCCAGATTGAAAGCCGGGAAATGATGCGCGTCTACTCCAAGCCCGGCAATCGGGTTCCCCTTCATTGCTCAGGTGTTGGCAAGGCCATTCTCATGATGGCCAGTGATGAGGAAATCGCCCGCCGTGCTCTGGAGAATGGGCTTAACCAGCTCACCGACAAAACCATTTCATCCGTTGAGGCACTGACCAAAGAGCTGAATGAAAGCCGAAAGCGCGGGTTCGCTATTGATGATGAAGAACATGCGGTTGGCCTCAGATGCGTCGCCAGCGTCATTTTTGATGAATATGCCGAACCTTTTGCCGCCGTCTCAATTTCTGGCCCGGCCGCCCGTGTTCAGCCTGAAAGACTGATGGAGCTTGGCGAGCAGGTCAAAGCCGTCTCCCGTCAGATCACCGCTGCCCTCGGCGGTAAAATTCCAGCAACCGCTTGAAAGGACTAGAGTGGATCCGCGAAACGAACGGATCCATTCACCCGCTCCATCAGGCACTTCCCGCCAACATATGTGGCCTTAATGCTTTGGGCTTCAGCTAAGATCATCAAGACAAACAGAATGTCATGAAGTGTCTCCGCATGGGACAGGCGATATTCCAAAAGCGGGGTGGCTTTCAGGTCAATCACGGTTAGATCCGCGTCCAGCCCAGGCTCAATACTTCCAACCCGATCCGTCAGGTAAAGGGCTTCTGCCGCGCCGCGGGTGGCCATATAAAAGGCCTGGAACGCGCGCAGGGAAGACCCCCGCATTTGGGCAACTTTATAGGCTTCTGACATGGTCGCCAGCTGTGAAAAACTGGTACCACCCCCAACATCTGTGGCAAGACCCGCATGAACCGGCCGCGCCGGATCATAAGCTTTTTCAAAGCTGAACAGACCACTCCCGAGGAACAGGTTTGACGTCGGGCAATGGGCAAGTGTGGTTCCGGTTTCATGAAGACGGGCGAATTCCCGTTCGCTTAAATGAATACCATGACCATAGATCGCCCGCTCCCCAAGCTGGCCGAAATGGTCATACACATCCAAATAGTCCTTGCAGTCAGGGAATAGCTCCTGGACCCACTCGATTTCACCCTTGTTCTCCGAGATATGCGATTGCAAATAAGTTCCCGGAAATTCCTTCCAAAGTGCCCCTGTCATTTCCATTTGTTCTGGCGTACTCGTCGGCGCGAAACGAGGGGTCAGACTATAGAGGTTACGTCCCCTGCCATGCCATTTCTCAATCAGGGCTTTTGACTGGTCATAACCGGTCTGAGCTGTATCCAGAAGACCCTCCGGCGCGTTTCGATCCATCAGAACCTTGCCTGCCAGATTGAGCATGCCAAACTTTTCAGAGGTTTCAAAAAATGCGTCAACTGATTGCGGGGCAACGGTACAAAACACGGAAGCAGATGTCGTTCCCGATTGCAGCAGCTCCCTCAGAAACAAGTCTGCGGCCTGCTTTGCATAATCGAGGTCCTTGTATTTCTGCTCCGCCACAAAGGTATATTTATTCAGCCAGTCAATCAGCTGCTTGCCGTAAGCTCCGATCACTTCGATCTGGGGATAATGCACATGGCAGTCGATAAAGCCTGGAAGGATCAATCCGCTTTTATAATGCGTGATCTTTGTCTCAGGGCTCAACTCTGGTAGCAGGTTGGGTGCATGTCCCACCTTCTTGATCTTGCCATTTTCGATGACAACTAGCCCGTCCTCCTCAAAGACATAACAGTCTTCTTCTGGAGCCAGAAATGGGTTGTCCGTGAAGCTGAGAACGGATCCTCGAAGCGCGAGTTCCATAACCTGTCCTTATCCATCCATCATCGAAAAAAAGCAACAAACGGCCGAACGTAACAGATCCGGAACCTCCCGCAGAGTCTTTTCCAATATTGACACATATATCTGAATGTGTTTTTTCACTTTATGGAACAGGTACGACAGCAAGTCGACCGCAAATGAATAACAATAAAAAGAGTATCCAATGGACCTCAACCTCACTGATCAGCATCTTGCCTTTCAGACTGAAGTTCGCGACTTCCTTGACCAGAACTTGTCTGACCATCTGAAACAAAACACAGCCATTCAGGCTTCGATCCGGACAGATCCAGAAACCGCCAATGAGTGGGGCCGCATCCTGGGTCAAAAAGGATGGCTTGCCTATAACTGGCCAACGACAATGGGCGGTCCGGGCTGGGATACGGTTCAACGTTACATCTTTGAATATGAATGCGCCAAAGCGGGTGCGCCTGCCATCAATTCCATGGGCTATCGGATGATCGGTCCTCTCATTGGCAAGTTCGGCACAGAGGCGCAAAAGGAGTTCTACCTCCCCCGGATCCGAAAGCACGAAGACAGTTGGTGTCAGGGTTATTCTGAGCCGGGCGCAGGCTCTGACCTTGCCTCTTTGCAGACCAAGGCTGTGCTGGATGGGGATGAGTATGTCATTAACGGCACCAAAATCTGGACGACCGGCGGCCACTATGCCAACCGCTGTTTCTGTCTTGTCCGCACCTCATCTGAGGGGAAAAAGCAGGAAGGCATTTCCTTCATCCTGATCGACATGGATACACCCGGCATTGATATCAAGCCGATCATTTCCATCTCGGGCGATCACGAACTGAACCAGATCTTTTTCGATGATGTCCGGGTTCCAAAAGAAAACCTGATCGGCAAGGAAAACGAAGGCTGGACCGTTGCCAAATACCTGCTGGAATTTGAACGCGGCGGCGTTGCCTATACACCGGGCCTGAAAGCGGGCCTCGATAACGTTCGGGACATCGCCAGGATGGAAAATGGTAATGGCGGCGCCCCGTTGATTGAGGATCCGGACTTCATCCGCAAGCTCACTCAGCTCGAAGTGCGCCTGCAAGCTGCTGAATTCACTGAAAAGCGCTATATGTCTGCCTTGAGCCAGGGCCAGAACCCCGGCGCGGCTGCGTCAATGTTCAAGCTGACCGGGTCCGAACTTCTGCAGGATATTGGGGAGTTGAGAATGGAAGCCGTAGCTCATTATGCGCTTCCCTACCTTCCTGAATCGCGGGAACCTGGCAGCAACGTGACCTTCCCGGGCCCAAAGCATGCCATGACCGCACCGGCCAAATATCTGAACGCAAGGGCAGCAACTATCTATGCAGGCTCGAGCGAAGTTCAACGCACTGTTCTCTCCAAACAGGTTCTGGAACTTTAAAAACTAAACCGGTTGAAGCACTGCGGGACAGGTTTAAAACCACCCGCGGTGTCAGCATGCCCATTCCGCTCTTGAGAAGTAACGCTTGAAAATGCGCCGCAGACTGTGCAACTCGTCACGTTTT
Source organism: Sneathiella limimaris (assembly GCF_012932565.1). NCBI lineage: Bacteria > Pseudomonadati > Pseudomonadota > Alphaproteobacteria > Sneathiellales > Sneathiellaceae > Sneathiella > Sneathiella limimaris. The sequence goes on along the minus strand of NZ_JABBYJ010000001.1, from coordinate 1,034,588 downwards.
ATCGTGTTCGCACTTGCGAAATTGATGTGGAGTGATAAGTATAAAGGCAGAGGCTGGGTGACTTCGGCTAGCGAAATGCCGCTTGGTTCAACCGGCGCCAAATATACCCCCATATACTGGCTGCCTCAGCCGAAGCCCCCCATCTCGGCAAAAGTGCGAGGCACTTTGAAGCCTGTATTTAAACACCGCGAACTATAGAAGTGTATTGAATAAGCGTCAATACCGTTTCTAAGTTCAATTTTTTGGTGTTTGCCCAAAAAAAAGCTGGCTAAAAGCCAGCTTTTTTCATTCAGTTTCTGAATAGCTAGAGGGCTTTTACGCGCTCCAGGAAGCCACTGATATCATCTTTCAGTACGTGATTATTCTGGTCAAGGTTGCTGACCACTTCGCGCTGATTATCTGCCAGCTTCTCAGTCTCAGATGCAGCGCCGGCCACTTCACTGACCACCCTCGCAACTTCCGCAGTTCCTTGAGAAGCTCTTTCAACATTCTGGGCAATCTCGTTAGTTGCAGCACCCTGCTCTTCAACCGCACTGGCAACCGCAGCAGTCAACTCATCAATCTTGCGAATAGTATCCCCGATCCCAAGAACGGAAGTTGCAGCCGCGGAAGTCTCATTCTGAATTTCCGCGATCTTGTTCGCAATATCCTCAGTTGCCTTACTGGTTTGAGTGGCCAGGTTTTTCACCTCACTTGCCACAACGGCAAACCCCTTACCGGCTTCACCTGCCCGTGCAGATTCAATCGTCGCATTAAGTGCCAGCAAGTTTGTCTGGTTGGCAATGTCGCTGATGATCTGGATCACCTGACCAATACTTTCCGCTGCATCATTCAGTGCCTCAACGCGGGAGTTGGTAGTCTCAATTTCAGAAACCGCAGTGCGGGAAACCTCGGATGCCTTGCTCATCTGCCGTGAAATTTCACTGATGGACGAAGACAACTGCGTGGTTGCTGCAGAAACGGTCTGAATATTTCCTGTTGCAGAGTCAATGCTTGAGGAGGCGTCCTGGGACAATCCTTGGGTTCTTTCCGCGTTATTAAACATGGTAGAAGCTGAGTTACTTACAGCGCCGACAGATTCTGCCACAACACCCAAGCCGGATTTCATTTTCGCGTCAAAGTCTTGCATCAACTGATCAAGTTTTTCTGCTCTTTCCCGCTCTTTTTCCTGCTTGGCCAATTCGCGTTCATGGGCTTCGCGTTGCTCAATCTCTTTCTGCTTCAGGCTTTCCATGGCCTGTGCCAAGGCTTCCTTCTCTTCTTTTTCACGTTCCTGCATCCGGCGTTGCTCAAGGCCATTATCCTTAAAGACAACAACCGATTTAGCCATATCACCAATTTCGTCGAGACGATCAGTGCCCTCTACTTCAATATCAAGGTTACCCTTCGCCAGATCCGTCATCAGACTGGTCATCCGGCCGATTGGTACAGCGATTGAACGGGTTAGAAGGAAGCCAGCCGCCAAGGCCACAACAATCATGATCACAAGACCAGAGACAACCGAGACAAAGAAACGGTTATTTGCTGAATCTTTCATGCTCGCCACTTTGGCGGAAATGACACCAAGCTCGTCAGACAATTTCAACGCAGCCGCATCAAACTGATCAATGACAAGACCCGGCTCACCAGAAACCTCAATCGCCCGCGCCTGGTTCACTGTCAGATAATTGCGCATCAATTTAATCTGAACTTCCGAGAAGTCACCAAGCCATTTCTGGTAAGCGCTGTTCATCTCTTCAACAATCGGCAAGATCGATGCTTGATCCTTTGCCAATTCCACAAGCGCCTTATGGAACTGGGCGACTGTTTCACCCGTCTTCGTGTAATATTCCAATTCCTTGCGATCACCTGTCAGCAAAAAGGAGGTCAAATGCTGACGCTGGGTCGCAAATCCACGCTGATACTGAAGATAGGCGACACCCAGATCCCGGACAGCTTTGTTTTCACTGTCTGCATTTCGGATGTCGTTCATGGAGGTGAGGGAAACTGCAGACATAATCACAACAATGCCGATCAACACGGCAAAACCGACCGTTAATTTCTTCCCGATTTTTAAGTTTGTGAGGAACTTCATCTTAGCCTCTATTCTTTGTACGTTTTACTTTAGTTGGTTGATTTGCGACGTTGTAATTCTGTCAAGTTATATTCAACAGTAACGGCCCCGATGGTCTGGTTATTCTTGTCGACCAGGCTCATGTTAATTTGGGTGCGCCAGGTTTTGCTGCCTTCATGAAATTCTGCTTCGTCGATAAACACAGCATCAGGCCCATTTGGAAATGTTTTCTGGAATTTCCCTTCATCGCCTTGCCAAAAATCCGATGTGATAGCGCTCTGCCCCACATTGAGACCATTTGAGTCCATCACGAAGATCTCAGTGAAAAGCCCACCAGAAGCCGCCTGAATTTGGGTGAGGTAGCTGGAAAGCGGACTGCTGAGTGTGGTTGCAATCAGGGGCTGGTCATCGGCTTTGCGTTCAGCACGCCACTGCTTATCCAGACGATCAATATCTTCTTGCGACACATCCTTATAGACCCGATTCTGCGAAGAAACCGAAATCTCTACAACGGGGTTAGACATCCACTTTCGGATTTCCGCTAACTCCGCATCTGCAATGATGGACGTACTGGGGGCAGTTTCTTTTGCCTGTAAGGATAGGGGAAAGGCGCAGAAAGCCAGGAGGCTCAAACTGGCAACCTGATTGAGGAGGGATTTTCTCATTTTTTTACTCCAACTAATGTTTGAAGTAAAATTAAACACAAATAGTTAATTTTTATCTAATTGCATATACTAATATAGTCATAACCTCAAAGGGATAGAGGTCACCACTCAGGATAGAATGCCCTGAATGGTGATGCTTCTTTTTATTGAAAACCTACTGTTCTTTGAAGTTGCCGTACATATTTTGTAATTGCTTTGGCTTCGTCTTCAGACACCCCTGGCACCGGCGGCATATCACCAAAATTCCAATGATGGGCTCGCACGCCTCTTTTAACTGCCAGCAGGAAAGCTGCGTCCGAATGATGAGAGGGCACATAGACCTTATGCAGGAAGGGCGGACCATTTTCAGTTCCATTTGCCTGCTCACCATGGCAGGACGCACAGTTCTGCTGATACAGCTCTCTGCCATTTAAGGTGGCAGAATTCGTGCTTGCGACCTGAGCGGCAGAAGACTGGGGTGCAGAGGCTTCTTCACCGCTCATCTGATCTTGCCAAATTGCAGTTGCGATAACAGCCAAACCAACCAGAGCCGCTAACCCTATAATATATTTATTGAATTTCATTTTCACTCCTCAACGGATGACCAGCAACCTGAAAACAGGTGGTGGTCATAAATCAAATCGAATCCTGTCCAGCGCAGGAACAGCTATGCAGAGAGAGTGAAAGACTTGGGCGGTTTTCCAAGCTGATCATGTATGAGACCATCAGCCTTGTCATGGGTCAGCCGGAACATTTCCGATCTGATAATGGGTGCAGAATGGTTATCTATGGACGTGGCATAAACCATCTGAATTTGAGCATGGAGACAGTTTCCGCTCATCATACCCTCACACGCAGGCACGTCATGCGCCTCATGCGAAAGAAGGCTTTGGCTATGGCTGGGACAGTCCGCGCAATCATGTGCGCCCGGCGAAGACGTAGCCCCGGCGACAAGCGAAGACCCAAACAGGGCCATCAAAAGATATAGCGTCAAAAGTCCTTTTTTAATCACCGCAGTCCAAGCTCGCTTAGAAACTCTTATTTAGTGGTGCTAGCATACTCTTCGGTTATATGGCTAGCATTTTGCCTGCAGCAACCCTTTGCCAAACAGCCGCTCCTCTCCCGGCTCGCCAAGCGGGGTAACTGTTTGCGCCAGGACCTTTTCCAGAACTTGACGTGATAACGATGGGTTCCTCGCGAGGAAAAGGGCGGCGGTCGCCATGGCATATGGCGTTGCAAATGACGTCCCGGTTTTATAGGCACCACTGCCATCAGGAGTTGCCACCCAGACGTCCACACCAGGGGCGGCAAAAGAAATGTAATCTCCAACATTCGCCTGCTGATAAAGGCGCTTTGCCGCGTCGACGGCCGTTACCGCAAAGACCCCAGGATAGGCTGCAGGATACGCACTCCCTGCCTCTGGCCCATTATTGCCGGCAGCGGCAAACAGGATCATACCCTGCTGCAGGGCAAAACGGGACGCGCGCTCCAGCACGCGATTTTGACTTAACGTCGCAAGCGAAACACCCACAAGCCGAACCTTCTGGACGGCCAGCCAATCCAACCCCCTCACGATGGCTTTCACACTTGCCAGCGGGCCTGCTTGGCTTTCCCGAAGGACGACCGCATTATAGATCGTGGCTTTTGGGAGAAGTCCGGAAATTCCAAGATCTGGCGCATCCCCGATCAGAATGGACGCAATGGCCGTACCATGCCCCAGATCTGGGCGGGCATCCTTGATAAATAGCTCCCCGACGATTGAACCTGACTGGAAAGCAGGATGCGTTCGTTCAACAACGCCATCCAACAGCCCGATCTTGATCTCTGCTTGAGCTTGGGCGCATTGTGCCTTGTCTGGCCAATTGACCAATGATTTTGCAAACAATCTTGGGGCTGGTGTTGAGGCCGCTTCCAGGCTTGAATTGAAATCAATCGTCACATCAGGGAACAGGGTCTGGAACTCGGCGATGAGGGTCTGGGCATCGATTGCCTCAACGACAAGAAGAAACTGAGCAAACCCCTGCAAATCATAGCTTTCTGAAACCTGAAGGTTCCGTGCGGCGAGCTCCGCCGTAACCGCCTGAAACTGATCAAGCGGTCCCATCATCAGCAACTCAGCTCTGCTGACACCAGTTCTTTCCCCACAAGGACGCAATGACAGCTGTGTATCTGTCTCGACCGTTGCTCCCTTGGTTGCAAAGGTGACGCCATAGCTCTGGCTTTGAAGTTCAGGTGCTTTTGGAAGCTGCAAGGCAATTTGTGTCGGACTAACGCCAACAATTCGCGCCCTGATCTTTTGCGACGGTGAGTTTATAAAGGCCGCCACGGGATCGAGGTTAGCAAACCCTTGCCCCTGAATAAGAAAGGTTTGCCCCGGCGAAACGCAGCCCGGCATGACCCTGGCGAACTGAAGCTGTGTTGGTGCTGGTTGCGGGATACGAACATCGCGCTGCTGCGAAGGGGCCCGATCGGTTTCCGGCTCCTTTGCTGATGGCCTTTCCGGCACCCTTGCCGGAACTCTTTGAGGCTCTCTCTCAGGCTCTGGCCGGGTTTCTCGAGAGGTTTCTCGCAAAGGAGCGCCCGTAGGGTCCCGCTCCGGTGTGGCGGAGGTAGAAGGTACAGACGGCAAAGAAGATCCTGTTTGGCCGGCACCCGTTGGATCTGTTGCGGCAGGCGGCGTTCCCGGCGCTGTGCCAGGCACTGAACCCGAGCGTGTTTGCGCCGCCGCTGTTCCAATCATCAGGAACAGACTGAGTATCAGAAGACATTTTTGCATCACTGGCTCTTCTGGCTCGTGCCTTCAAGCTGAACCGTATCGATCAGATTTCCTCTGGCTTTCAGCTTTTTCAAAATCGGTGCCTGCTCCCCAGGGATTGAAACCTGATAGACGCCAATGGCGGAAGGACCATTAATAATTCTGCCGTTCACTGACAGCAAAAGGGCACGAATATCCTCTTCCTTGGCTGTCGGGACAAAGGTCACGCTATAGATCGGGCCTTGCACGGCGATAACCTGCTTGCCACTTGCCGCAACAAGATCCTCATCAGACAGATTGCTCTGCTGAACCATGAAGAAGCTTTGCACTGCCAGAAGAAGGCAAGCCGCAACGGCCGCTGCTTTCCAGCCCCATCGGACCACATTGTCATTGGCCGCGCCTGTAAGCTCCGCAAACTCGCTTGGACCCGTTTCCGCCGCAAGGGATTTCTGAAGCCGCTTCAGCCCCAACTCACCAGGGGAGCTTTCCAGCTCTATCGCCTGCATCTCAGTCCGGAGCGCTTTCAGCATTTTAACTTCCTCCTGAAGTTCCGGGCTGGTTTCAAGCGCTGCTTCAACTTCCTTCCGCTCGGCATCGGATAGGGTTCCGTTCACATAAAACGGCAATAACTGTTCTATTTCCTTGCTCATACTGTCCCTCCTAAACGGTTGGACAAGCAATTCTTCATCAACTGCTTGGCATGGAACATACGGGTCTTGACTGTGTTTTCAGGGCAGTCAACAACCGACGCAATCTCGCCATAGGCCATGTCCTGCAAAAAGGCCAGCTCGATCACAGTTCGATGTGGCAACTTTAATTGCTCCAGACAAAAGCGAATATGGGCACCGTTCTCCTTGGACAGAAGACAGGCCATGGCATCCGCGCTGTCATCCTCAATTTCAGGAATGCTATCGCTATCGACAATCACTTTGCCATTTTTACGCATACGATCCACCGTTTTGAAATAGGCTATTCCAAATAGCCAGGTTGACACTTTTGACCGTCCCTCAAATGTCTCGGCTTTTCGCCAGACTTCAAGGAACGTCTCATTCAGTATGTCGGCCGCTTCAAACGGATCGTTCAATTTTTGTTTGATAAAATTATAGAGGCGCTTTTCAAACAAGCGAAAAAAATCAGCAAAGGCCTTCTCATCGCCTTTGCTGATCTTGGTCAGTAACTCTCCTGGGCTCTCGCTCATGCTACCTCATCTTAAGGTACATACAGAGTTTTCCGGGGGGAGACGCCGATAACCTGTCCACCTGCGCCAAAGGCCCGCAAACGCCAATCATATACCTTACCTGCCTCAAGATGATCGATTGAGAAACTTTCCAAAGACAGGCTTAAATCCTCTGCCTTTACAAGCTTTCCGCTCACCACATCCGCCTTACCCTTTTCAAGGATCTCAACCTGATAGGCAAAGGCGTTTGGCACAACCGGCCATGAGAAAACCGTGTTCGGGCTGACGGCTGCCCCTTCTGCAGGCGTATAGGTTTCCAGATTTTCCTGAGCAACGCCCTGCTGACCTTGCAGAACAAAGTATCGAAGGACAGGAAACTCAAGGCTGTCATCACCATCCTCGGCGACGAATGTGACAAGATAGAGACCGATTTTATTGGTTGGCAGCGGCGGACTTACGATCCGGGTACGACCCTGACCGGAACTCACCAACTGCTGACGAACAACCTGCAAAACGCGATAGCGACTAGACCCATTGGTGCTGGACGGATCAGCCAGGCGCCACTCACCTTTAATAAGGCCACTGCTCCTAAAGCTGATTTCAGCAACCGCTCGTTGCCGCTCGCCCTGACGCACAACGTCTGTTTTAGACGTGTTCTCAAAGGACAGCTCAATCCGGCGAAGGGATAAATCCCCCGAATTGCTCGCACCAGCCCCGACATTCAGCGTTCCAATAACTGTGTTTTCCGTATCTGTAAAAATCCGGCGCACGCTCACGCTCCCCGCGCTTGCTTTGGCAATCTCTGAGGTTTGCGCAGGCGTCAGGGTATAGGTTTCCGTAAATTGCAGGATATCTGTCACGCCAACTCCAACCGAGGAAGTCGCGCTCAAGCTCCCGGCGAGATTGGTGATCAGAACACCCCCGATCCGCAACTCCGCATTAGCAGAGGTTACCGGCACAACGCGACCCGCAGCGGATGTCCGGTTGACAATCCAGGTCACTGTGACACGCGCACTTCCTGTTACTGGAATTGCCACGCTGGACGGGGTGGTTGTGACACTGTTAATCGTCGCGCTGGCAAGACCTGGCGCCAGACACAGTAATATCAGAACCAGATACCTAGTCATTATATGCAAAAGGGGCTTTAACCCTGATGATAAAGAAAGCCTGGTAGACCGTTTCATCATCTGTGCTGATTGCATTGTCATTTGTATTCTCCATTGAGCCGCCTAAAGCCAGCGCCAATCCGGGTTGATTGCGTTCCGGCTGAAGAAAAGTCCATTCAACTTCACCATTTACAAGGTGTGTATCTGGTTGGTCGCCTGAACCGGCTGCAAGGTTCAAATTATAATCCAAATTAAGATTGAGGGTATCCTTGATCACCTCGGCGGAGATATCCACCAGGAAGTTGGTACCATAGCTGATCTCGTTGGTATCCCGGTCTTCAAACACGTTGAACTGCACGCTACTCCCGATGGAGAACCGATCATAATCTGACCAGTTTACGTTCAGCGCAGTTCCGTTATTGATGGTATCGCTGCTCAAATCCGTATCATCTTCATAGGTCGAAATGGAATGGGACAAGCCCCAACTCCAATTCCCATAGCTCGTGTTCACACCCGCAGTGAGGGATGTAGATGTATTATCTGTATCTGGCCCCAGATAACCGCCCGGCGTGTCCACACGATCCATATCTGCAAGATATCCGGAAAGATAAACATTTGGGGTTCCAAGCCACGCTAGCCCCTCGGATTGCGGCATGAAGGTGTAATTAAGCCCAAAACTCAGGTTCTGCAGACGATCGGTGGGAAGTGAGTCCAGATCATCCACGTTGTTTGTCTCATACGAATATTGCAGGTTTGTCGCCAGCGCGCCCCAGTTCAGATTGCCATAGGCGGTATAGGCATCCCGGTCCCCGGCAAGGCCATAATTTGCAAGGCTTTGGAAATAGGTTCCCACCCGATCATACCGGGCACCAAGAAATACATCTGTAGCATTGCCGAGCAGAATGGGACCTTCAGCAAACGGACGTCCTTCAACAACAACCGAAATCGCATGCGCATCCTCTTCAGGAGCAGTTCCCTCATCACCATCCTGGTCATAGCGGGTTTCAGCATATTCGCCGCGAATAGTAAGCTGCTGATTTGCAAAGCCTTTTTTAACAATGGCGCCCCAGCCCCTGCCATCGGCAACGGGCTCGGTGATCATGATACCATCCCCGATACCAGCGCCTTTGCCCTGATAATAAATACCCGTAATCTTTAAGGCATCAATATCATTGGAAAAGGGCTGCACGGTTACAAGACCGCCAGACAGACGTTCATCCTCATCATTGAGGCCCATCAGGTTATCACCACCGCTCAAGGACTCAGTTCCGAAGGAAAAACCCTGCGCCGTGATATGTTGCCCCGCATCGCCGAGCCGAACCGACATGCCCCGGCGATAAAACCCATCCATGATCAGGGAGCGCTGCCCAATATCGTGATGACCCAGAACAGCACCGCCCTGAACAGTATCTCCCGCATAATCGAGCCGCAGGTCATATTCGCCAATATCCAGCGCATTGCCGGTCAAGGACAGATCATTATCGGTTTGCAGAAGATAATTCCCACGGCTGGAAAACCGCCAGTTCCCGCTTTCAATTTCACCACTCAGATCACCAGCACCACTTAAAATGGCGCGGTCAGGTTCAGACGTAATCCGCTCATCATCAAACCGATAGCTGAACTCTGTCAAAGTATCGGCTCTGAAATTAGCGCTCGTCATCGCTTTTTCCGCGCGGGCAATTTGCTCTTCAGTGGGCTGCTGGTTCAGTGAAACAGACCCACCGGCCCCACCGGTAATCTCAAACGTCCATTGGCCAACCACTACCGGATTTGCGGGATCAGTTAAGCTGAGGAGTTTAACTTCATGGGTCCCGGCGCTTAAGGGTTCTGGCGGCTGGTAGAGAAAATCCTGACCATCGAGCGATAAAAGCGAGGTCACATCTACCTGATCCAGCTCAACCGAAAGAGTGGTCAGGAGCAACAGATCCATATCATCAGGGAGATCAATTTTGAGGGGATCCGTTGATCCTACAGGCGCAATGAGCTTTGCATTAATGGCATCTGTTTCTGCCTGCGCCAAACTGCACACGCCCAAAAACACCGCCAAACATACCCCAAACAGCTTTCCCACGCGAGATTTCCCCAAGTTCCCGATCCACGACCCATTAGCTGAATAAGATGAAACCACAGATTTCACGACTCTATTATAGCCATTCACCTGCAATCGTATCCCATTCAAAGCAACCTGTTGCCATTTCTCCACACATCACCTGCCAACATCGAGTAGCCTGATCCCTAACTGTCTGGCAGAAGGGATCATTTCACTCTCTGACGATCGAAGGGCGCAAAAGGTTCAAACTCGCTCAGAAAAAGTTTGAAATGACATCTCCTTGTAATCTTGCCTTAATAAGGCTGGTCAAATTATTCCACTTAGAAAATCAGATCGAGGATCTTCAAATACATGACCTCAGCTGCGCCAGAAACTGACTTGCATCCAAGCTTCAAAGACCAATGGCTTGTCTTTGGACAAATCGGTCTGCAGTCCTTTGGCGGGCCTGCAGCGCAAATCTCGCTAATGCATAAATTACTGGTGGATGATCGCAAATGGCTGAGTGAAAACCGGTTTCTGAACGCCCTTAATTACTGCATGCTTTTGCCAGGGCCTGAGGCCATGCAATTGGCAACCTACGCCGGTTGGCGGGTTGCCGGAATATCTGGCGGACTGATTGCAGGACTGTTGTTTGTCCTTCCGGGTGCCGCCTTCATGCTGGCGCTCGCACTCATCTACAGCTTCTATGGAACGCTTCCCCTGATTGCGACACTATTTCTGGGGATCAAAGCTGCGGTCCTTGTCATCGTACTCGAAGCCCTCCTGAAGGTCTCCAAAAAAGCCCTGAAATCAGCGGCCCACTGGGGTGTTGCAGGGTTTGCCTTTATTGCCATTTTCTTCCTGCAAATCCCCTTTCCCTTTATCATTCTGGCGGCCGCCCTTCTTGGCTTTTTCGCCTTTCGAAATGCCCATCCGGTGGAGTCTCATTCTCAAACACCCGCTCTGTCCCGTTTCTACAGCGTGAAAATTATCGGCTTTGGGCTTCTCATTTGGTTTGGACCTCTGCTGCTGCTCAGTCTTCTACCCGGCACCCATTTACTGACCGAAATCGGAATTTTTTTCTCAAAACTCGCGGTGGTTACCTTTGGCGGCGCCTACGCTGTGCTCGCCTATATGAGCCAGGATGTGGTCAGCACATATGGCTGGCTAACCACGGGTGAAATGATGGATGGGCTGGGGCTTGCAGAAACGACACCCGGCCCACTCATCCTTGTAACCGAGTTTGTGGCCTTTCTCTCTGCCTTCAAGGCTGAGGGTCTGTTGAGCGCGCTCGTCGCCACAGTGGTTTGTCTATGGGTGACTTTTGTGCCCTGCTTTATCTGGATTTTCGCAGGCGCCCCTTATCTGGAGCGGATCACATCCCACCCGCGTCTTAACGGGGCGTTTTCTGCAGTTACCGCAACTGTGGTCGGCGTCATCCTGAACTTGTCGGTGTGGTTTGCACAGCATGTCCTTTTTCAGACGCTGGAAACAAAAGACAAAGGCCTGATCACCCTCTTGCAACCACAGTTTACAACCCTGCAACTGGATGTGGTCACGTTAGTTCTTCTCAACTTGATCATGCTGTTTTTCCTCAAGTGGAAAATCGGCACCATGCTTCTTCTTTCAGCGGGTGCTGCCTGGGTCATTTCCTTTATCCCAAATCTCCTCGCCTGATCCTCAAAAGGGCTCGTGTCTCGATTCTCTTAATCCTCAGGCTGTCACGTTTTTTCAGCGGAAATGTCGGAGAATTCGAAAAACCCCAGCTCGAGAAAAATCCAAAAATCTGGGTTATGGTTAATTTTAAAACCCCATACCCTGTCTCCGATGGCTTGATTTACGCCACTCTTATAAATTGCAGATTGAAGAAATTTAACCTTCATTAACAACTGGTTAAGATGTCACAATAGTTTAACAATATGACAATTGACACGCGCCATGGTTGGGTCAATCGTCTTGCCATCTTATCAGAGCGGTCGGCTATTTGCGTTTGCGTACAAGAGGGGGGCCGAGACTTGAATTATATATCCGAAACAGAAATTCGTCAGGTAACCATGGCCAATTTGCTGGAGACTATTCCTCCGGTTTCTGAGACCACGTCCTGCCATCAGGCCGCTGAACTCTTTCGCCAGTTGGATGGCGTAGAGGGGTTTGCCGTCGTCCGGCTCGGAAAACCGATTGGCATTATCGCCAGGGACCACCTGACCATCCGGCTTGCAACCCAGTTCGGTCATGCGGTTTATGGGAAACGACCAGTTGCCGAAATGATGCTCCGAAACCCACTGGTTGTGGACATTAACGACGGCATCGATCAGGTCGAGCACCTGATCACTGACGGATTTGAAAGCGCCCTTTCCGCCGGGTTCATTGTCTCTCAGAACGGTGACTATGCCGGCATGGGCAATGTCCTTGCCCTGATGCGTGAAAGTGTGAAACGCACGCGGCTGCAGAACCAGCAGCTGGAGATCAGTACCCAGCTCGCCAAACATGCGAACGAGGTGAAATCCCAGTTTTTGGCGGGTATGAGCCACGAGCTCCGCACCCCTTTGAATGCCATTATCGGGTTCTCAGAACTCATCGTGCAGGAGGCTTTTGGCCCCATATCGCCCCCAAAATACAAACAGTATGTTGAGGATATTCTCGATGGCGGGCGACATCTGCTCACCATGATCAGCGATATTCTGGATATGAGCAAGATCGAGGCTGGACGGTATGAACTGAACGAACAGGCTGTCGAACTGCACGGTATCGCCCGCCATGCTGTCAAAATGTGTAGCGTTCTGGCGGATAATAAAGGGATTAAGCTCGACTATGACATTTCCAACCCTTCCCCCGTTGTGCTTGGGGATCCACGGGCCATCAAACAGATCCTGCTTAATCTTCTGTCAAACGGGATCAAATATACAGAAAATGAGGGGCACGTTAGCCTTCGGATTGTTGAGAGCATCAACCGGGAAATCCATGTCACCGTTAGGGACAATGGTCCAGGGATCCCCGCCAAAGAATTAACCCGGATCACCGAACCATTTGTCCAGGTCTCTTCAGGGCATAATAACAAGACAGAAGGAACCGGGCTTGGTCTTGCCATCGTTAAGGCGCTCTCTGACCTTCACGATGCCCATTTTGAAATTTCCAGTGAGATTGGCGTTGGAACGACCGTCTCCATCCTCTTCCCGAGCGATAGAAACTATCTACAATCCGCGGCCTGACGGATCCGCGTCAGTTATATTCCTGCCGCTGGCGATCGATCAGGGCAAATTTCCGGACCATGCTATCCAGCCCATCGCAGTAAACCGGCTGACGGATCATGGAAAAGACGAACATAAACTGATGCGTTTGCTCTTTTCGAGATGGGCTCTGGCGGAAAATCTCCAACCGATGCTCATGCGCCTCAAGCGCTGTTTTGTGCTTATTCTGATCTTTTCGGACAGCTTCCAGATATAGATAATCTGATGCATCCCGATATAGTCTCGCCCTTACCCAATCATGGGTTATCAGGGCGTAAACTGTCTTTATTGGATCTGTTTCAATCATTGATCTGCTGGCCACCGTTAGCCGAGAAATCGGATCGGCAGCTCTGCCCCCAGTTCAAATTCGAGAGGACTCTAGTCAATTTAAAGGACCAAGTAAAACGTCAGTCGAGCTCAAAATGAAAAGCTGTTTATTTTCAATAATCGAATTTTGGGAATCTGATATTTTGTCAAAATGCAAGATCCGAAACGGGCCAATTCAAAAGAATCGCAAGCGAATTCGCCCTTTTTTATACTCGCTCACGAGCCGTCTTACAGGACAGCAGGCACCCTCAAGTCTCAGAGCAACCTGGACATCTCACCATCAATTGTCGTCTTCAAACGATACCAGCGACCTTTCAGTTCCCGGCAAGCCACGCCCTGACGCACTTCAAAACGGCCGTCTTGCTCAATACGTTCCTGAAATTCACGGCACCAGTGCCCTGACGAGCTTTTATAAGTCTTTACAGGTTTTAACTCGAAAGAGATCTCCGCAACGGGATCTGTAAAGGAGATAACTTGACCGCTGGAGCGGCCTTCCAGAGCTTCCTGAAACAACACGGCCAGCTTATCATTTGCTGAAACACGGGCCTGCTGCATTTCCTGCCTCAAACTGGTGACGTAATGGTCAAACACGAAGAACCCGATCACACCACTCACCATAATGGACACGATAGAGGCGGCAATCGCCGTCGTCCACCAAGGGGCCTGACGCGGCGCCGGAGGAGGATTGTGCGCCTCGAACGCGGCATGAATGCTGCTGACATGAGACAGCGGTACCGGCGCCGTAAGCATTGCATCAAATTCCCGGCTGGCCTGCTCATCAACAGTCTTGATACCTTCATAAAGGCTCGCCGCGTCTTCATTTTCCGCAATCAGCTCGCGGATTTTCCGGCTCTCCTCCTCTGAAAGCTCCCCATCTTTATATGTCGACAGGTTCTCAAACAGGTCTTTATCATCCATCACCGTCACCTCTTCTCTAAGAGACTTTGCCTGGCTCGCGCCAGCCGACTGGTCAAGGTGCCAATCGGTATTTCCAGAATTTCTGCGGCCTCCTGGTAGCCATATCCCTCAACTGCCACAAGCAGCAGAACCACTTTCTGATCAGGCGGGAGAGCCTCTACGCTCTTCTCCACCTGCTTCAATTCACTTTTCTGGACGACCGCGTCTTCCCCATCCACAACCGTATCCTGAAAATGGCTTTTATCCTCGGCATAGGCGGTTTTTACCTTCTGATGCCGCACCGTATTCAGCCACAGGTTCTGCGCGATCCGATAGAGCCAGCTGTCAAGCCGCGTGCCCAGCTCCCATTTCTCCAGATTTTCAATCGCTTTCAGGTAAGTCGACTGCACGAGATCATCGGCATCCGCTTCATGACCAGTCAACGTCAACGCAAAACGCCTTAATCGGGGTAAATACCCGATCATCTGTTCACGCACCTGATCTCTCACGAATATCCCTTCAAGCCTCTATTTGTAGAACAACACGCGGGTAAGAAATTTATTCCCAAAAAATTTTAAAAAAAATTATCATGAGGACGGATGAGAATAAGTTCATAAGTGTTATCTAACTATAGCAGTCACAAAAACCAAAGTGGATTATTGCATGAAAGTTAGCTTTCAAAGTCACTTCAAGGCGAGCCTGGCAATCGGCACCTGTTCCCTTGCCCTTATGCTCGCGCTGACCCCCATTACAGTACATGTCGCTGATGACGGCCTGTTCCTCAAAGTCCCACATGCCTATGCCGATGGCGGCGAAGGCGGCGAAGGCGGTGGTGATGGCGACGGTGATGGTGATGGTGGTGATGGCGACGGCGACGGTGGTGATGGTGACGGCGATGGCGACGGTGACGGCGATGGCGACGGTGATGGCGACGGTGACGGTGATGGCGACGGCGATGGCGACGGTGACAGCGATGGTGGCGAAGGCGGCGAGTCCGGTGATGATGGCGGTGAGTCCGGCGATGATGGAGATGACTCTGGCGAAAGCGGTGAAAGCGGAGAGAGTGACGATAGCGACGACAGCGACGACAGCGATGACAGCGAGGAAAATGAGGTAGAAAACGAAAATGACGACGACGGCGGGGAAAGTGGTTTCTCAGGGTCTGCAGAACCTTCCAGCGAAAGTCTGTCCGTTGAACAGGAACAGGATATGATTTCAAAGGGCTGGGAATAATGAACAGATACCCGGTCCTCACTCTGCTTCTACCCTTTACACTTTTGACTACGGCTTGCGTGACCCCTTCCCCGGCTCAGGATCCCGAACAGGAAAAACAGAGCCTCATCCAAAACGTTCTGGAAAAGAACGTCAGTGGCCAAAGCGGCGGCCTTCAACTCACCAACACGGACAGAGTGATTGTCACGCCCGTCAAAACCTGGAAATCAGTTACCGGCCACTTCTGCCGCTCCTACATAACTGAAGCCTGGAATGACAGAACGCTCCAGGCCAAAACGACAGCCACTGCCTGTCGCAATAAGCACGGAAAATGGATCACTGTGAGTAGCTGACATGTTGGATATTTTTACAGATATACTGGACCGTACTGACCTCAAGCATATCCACAGCTTGATTGAGCAAGACAGCTTTGTTGATGGTCGGAAAACAGCAGGGTTCAGGGCTAAACAGGTCAAGAAAAATGAACAGATGGATAGTGGCTCTGATGCCAAGAAAGAGCTCAACAAGCTTGTCATCGATCGCCTGATGGCCTCCACCGAGTTTCAGCGATTTGCTTTTCCCAAGAAAATACGTCCCCCCTTGATCAGCCGATACAATCCCGGAATGGAATATGGCTATCACGTGGATGACGCCTTGATGGGCAAAAACCCCAAGACCCGAACGGATATTTCCGTCACCGTCTTTTTGAATAACCCCGATGATTATGAGGGGGGTGAGTTGGAGATGGACAGCCCCTTCGGTCCGCAAACCATCAAACTGCCCGCAGGCTGTGCGGTTGCTTACCCGTCACTCACCCTTCATCGGGTCGCACCCGTGACCAAAGGGGAGCGGCTTGTGGCTGTGACCTGGCTTGAGAGCTATATTCGGGATCCGCATAAACGGGAAATATTGCGTGATCTGGATCTGGTCCGCAGGGCCCTGCATAAAAGCAAAAAAGATGCCCCTGAGACAGACCTCGCCTTTAAGAGTTATGCCAACCTGCAAAGAATGTGGTCTGAAACTTAATTTTTTTTGGAATAAAATCCTGATCCAGGTGTTCTCCTTACAGAAACAGACGAAATCTCGCCATGCGGCAGGGATAAAAGTTCAGGAGAAATTCCCATGGAAGACAAACAGAAGCTTTTCAGACTACTCGGTGGCATCACAGGCACAAGTGCGCTGGCCTTAACTCTCGCTCTAACCCCAATCACAGTTGATTTCACACAGGATGGGCCGGCCCTGAAAAACCCCATTGCTTTCGCTGATGGCGGTGAAGGCGGTGAAGGCGGCGGTGATGGCGACGGTGACGGCGATGGCGGCGGCGAAGGCGGTGGTGACGGCGACGGCGATGGCGGCGGCGAAGGCGGCGAAGGTGGAGACGGCGACGGCGACGGCGATGGTGGCGAGTCCGGTGACGATGGCGAAGGTGGAGATGGTGACGGTGACGGCGACGGCGACGGCGGTGAAGGCGGCGAGTCTGGCGATGATGGCGGTGAGTCTGGGGACGATGGTGGCGAGTCTGGGGACGATGGCGCTGACGATGGTGGCGAGTCCGGTGACGATGGCGCTGATGACGGCGGCGAAAGCGGTGATGATGGCGGAGAGTCTGGTGACGATGGCGCCAGCTCAAGCTCAAGCTCAAGCTCTGACAATCAGGCTCAACGCTAAGTTCTGAAAACTAAAAAAAGCGGGGTGACGAATTTCAGTCACCCCGCTTTTTTATAATCTGATTGCACGCTTAAAACTGTTTGATGAGAGACAGTCGGAACGCATGAGATTGAAAATCCGAGTCATGCGTGAAGTAGCTCGTAAAGGCGCCGACGTTAAAGACATCTCTCTCATTAATGATCTCTGGATAGTAATCAAATATGTAGTCGCCCCTGAGGCGCCATCCGCCGCCCATCTGTTAGCTCGCCCCGATATTCGAAGATATACCAAACGCAACTCTATCATCAGTATAACTGTATGAATTTGTGGTGGCCCCGGTTTCATTATAGCGGAGTTTATATTTGAAGGTCCCGATCGTTGGCCCAAGCGCGGCATGCAGCAGCACATCACCGAGGGCATAGCCGATCTTCGGGCGAAGGCTAAAGGCAAAATCATGCTCAATCGTGGTCCGGGTCGTGAAATTCACAGCCGGAAAACTCGTGTAGGACGTGGGGCCCGCTGCGTTGGTATCGGAAAAATTTGAGGCCGTCAGACTTGCCTCAAAGCCAAACACCCAGTCGCCTCTCTGGACATCATAACCGGCAATCGCGCTGCCACTCAAATATCCATCTTCGATGCTTTCCTGCAATCCCGGATCGACCTGTTCCGGATCACCCGCCGTAAAATAACCGATGGAGATGTGACTGTCCGGACTGGCGATACCATATCCACCGCCCAGCCCAAAACCGAGATACATGCCCTCCCATTCCTTGTCACCGTCAGCGACCGCAGTCGTCGACAGGGAAGCAGCACATACCAGTGCCAGAAGTGGCAACCGACCAAATCGGATAACGCCTTTTAAGCTCATCTCTCACCCACTTTTCACTCAAAACCAAAATCCAGTTTCATCCTTAACTATCAAATTGAAAAAAATCTATTAACTTGCAACTGAGTATCGCAAAGAAGGGCGCCAAGAGTTCGAACCTGTTGCAGGTGGGTCCTGATCCTTATATCTCGAATAAATAATATAATTGAATGATTGTTGAGAAAATTCTTGAAATACGGGTTTGGCCCTCCCATATGGGCTTTTCTGTGCAGAAAGGGCTTCCTCTGAGTTTACGTCTCTTTGGGTTTCCTGTGATCAGGGCGTCGGGCACAAGTGAGCGACAAGATAAGCGCCTGATCCAAATCTTCGACACGTGCAAAACCATTTTAAAAATTCAGTAAACTTGCCGGTGATGCATGCGTACCAAAAATTGATACCGAGTAACCTGTTAGTGCAGAAGTAACCGCATCACCGGTCTTTTTTCCGGTTGCGTATATAAACACGCTCATTGGGGGATGAGACACCATGCAGAAATACACGCCGTAAAGCGGCTAATGGATTGATCTGGCTCATAAAATTACTAATAACAGATCAACCACCCAAACCACATCCTATCGACACCTCCCACCCGGCACGAACTTCGTGTTTGCGGGCCTTTTGGGGTGTGGTTTTAGAAATTTACGAAGGGTTTAGATGGGAGTTACGCCCTCTCACCCGCAAATTAGTTACAAATAAAACTATTTCAGTTAATCTTTATTAAATTACATTTTGCCTAATGTAATTTATTGCAAGGTTGGAGTATTAAGTGAAGCCAGTTGTATATCTATACAAATCTAAAACGGGGGCCTTCAATTCTGAAGACCATCATTTGGTCCAGGATCTGTGGAAGAAAGTGATCGAGAATGTTCTCAAGCAAAACCTGAATACAATCGTCCTGGATGGATCAAGCTTTCAAGAAAAAGAGCCTTTTGTGGTTCATAGTCTTGCCCACTTAATCGTAGAAGATCTCCGCCAATATAACCTGACGCTTCACCTGATAAATATCGAACCCGGCTTAGCCGAAAAATTCAAAACACTCCTGCGCACCCGCTACCGGGATGTGAATTTCACCGTAAATCAGTTAGAGGCGGGGGATTATATCGTCGCAGGTACGGATGAGCCTGATTTACATCATTCTAGCTCTTAGAAAAGAACCGTGGAAATTATTGTCTGGCGGCATTAACTTTGCCACTTAACCTCACGTTAGCTTGAGCTTGTATCGTCCCCTGAGACACAACTCAAAAGGACATATTATGCTCGAAATCCAATCTTCACTTTTCAATTTCCTGACCGCAGCGCTTGCTATCGGCATCGGCGCCACGGTCTTTATGGATATTTAGACTTACGTCTTAAAGAAAACCTTTCGAACTGTCGGCCTGGATTATGGGATGGTGGGCCGCTGGATCGGCCATATGAGGCACGGGCAATTCGAGCATCAGGGAATTGGAAAAAGCGTTGCATCAATCGATATTCCAAAGACTTGATCTTCCATAAACACCTAATATTCAAACTAAAAACGGCCCCGAATGGGGCCGCTTTCTTCAGGTTTCGGCATGATCATCAAGCAGATGTCTTCTTTCGCCGCCAGCCCATAAACCCAAGAACGGCCATTCCAGCCCCATAGAGCGGAAGCGCCGCAGGAAGCGGTACAGCACTCACGGATGCCGTTTCAAAATAGAAATCATTATAGAGAACCCCGGCATTCTCCGAACCCAGATCATCGAAGACTAAACGGGTAATCGTCCCAAACTTGGAGAAATAAAAACCTTTAGAATTATTGCTATTTTGAAGTGTAACTTCTCCCACATTAGTCGCGCCGTTATAGGCTGAGATCTTTACAATGTCTTTAAGTCCCACAGCGACAGCATCAAAGGAAAGATTGAAAATGGGCTGCTTAAAGGCAATCTCAAGATCATAAGAACAGTACCCGTACACGTCACACGCTCCAACGGTTCCCAGACCTTTATCGCCCGACCAACCACCGGCACCTGCATAGTAGATTTGGGGTCCTGTAGTTTTAACCGTAGCATTGCTTAAGGAAAGTTCTGTTTCACCTGTCGAGTATTTGGGAACTCCCGCTTCTTCCCATTCCAGGAAATTCAATGTATCTGCATTGGCAACAGAGTCCGAAAACACAATCGCCGCTAGTGCGATAAGCAACTTCTTTATTTTAGATTACCCCTCATTAAATGATTTTCTCATATAACAAGAGATTGCACCTATAATGCAACATTAATATTTCATTAACCATAAATAGTTGGTTTTTCAGGGTGTTTACTCTATTTTTTGTTATTTAAATATTACAATTTACAAAATCAAACTGCGCTGATGGGCTAGAAATAAGAGAATGAAGGGATGAGAATCTCTCTCGCCATATTTGTATTTGAAACCAAAACGCCTCGAAGTTCGGGTCAGTCCTGTAACGTCAAATCAGGAAACTTAAGCAGCAGTTCTGCGGAGTTTATTTTTGGGAAGATAAATGGCGGAGGGAGTAGTTATCCAAGCGCTTAGCGCGAACTAAACAAACATGGAGTTTTGAAACCCCTACAACCTAAAAACTCTCTAAACTTTTTCAATTATTTAATACTTAGTTGTATTGTAAGTCGTTCAAATCTAGGATGGAGCTGTATAAATTTTGTTCCTGGGGGGGATATGTAATGAGTAGAGCCTTGAATGCTTTTTTGGCGTTTTTTGTATGCCTGATGGCCTTCGCGTCAAACGCGCAAGCGACTTCGACTTTTACCGTTCATGATGGTTACATTACTGATGAAGTGAATGGACTGGATTTTCTGCGTCTTGATACACCTGGCATTACAAGCCTCTCATGGAATGAACTAAATACTGATGGCTTCGATGCTTTAGGCTCAAATTGGATACTAGCCTCCCCTGAACAAGTCTTGGCGTTTTGGAACTCACTTGACCCGCTTGCAAACTACACAGATTTAAGTTTTAGCGACGCTCGAGATTATGACGCACTTATTCATACTCTGGATGTTGTGGGGCGCACTCACGG
Organism: Sneathiella limimaris; assembly: GCF_012932565.1. Lineage (NCBI taxonomy): Bacteria > Pseudomonadati > Pseudomonadota > Alphaproteobacteria > Sneathiellales > Sneathiellaceae > Sneathiella > Sneathiella limimaris. The sequence continues at coordinate 1,013,636 of NZ_JABBYJ010000001.1, read as the reverse complement.
CGAAGCCGCTCAGGGCTGGACTTCTTTACAAGTTAGTGATGATGATGCTTTATGGGGTTACGTTTGGTGGAATGGCGGCTATGGAGTGGAATATCCACCCTACTATGAACCGCCAGGAGATTTTGGCCTCAATCAGGTCGACTCTGTGAACTACAGAGGTCACTCCGCTTGGCTTATTAGACCTTCGGTAGTCCCACTTCCTTTCGCTCTTCCAATGTTTGGCGCTGGAATAGTTGTACTGGGATTACTGAACAGACGCAAACGGCAGAATTAGAATTTCTATTTAAGTCGACTTAAACTTTCAAAAACCGCGATTTGGCGAGTTTTAGGGAATGCGGAAAATCAGGGAAATGGCGGAGGGAGGGGGATTCGAACCCCCGATACGGTGTTGCCGTATACACACTTTCCAGGCGTGCGCCTTCAGCCACTCGGCCACCCCTCCGCAAACGTTCATTTGAACGGGACCGGGGGAATATACCCAACAAGGCTGAGAATGCAAGTGCTCAAACCTTGTTCAAATTAAAAAGATTGGGCATTTGGGAAATTTAGGGGTAGGCTTGGCAGATTGGCGGTACAGAAGTCCCCGATTTGTTGGTTGCTGGTGGGAGCAAGACCCTGTGATAGTCGGACGATTTTTTGGGTGGATTTGTATTATTTTGAGTTTGATGCTGTTTGGAAGCGAGCTTCTCTTATCGCTTCGCGCCGGGGAATGGACCCCACAGCTTCTTGGACAATTGTGGTTTGAACTGCATCCTGAAAGCCTCAACCTTACACAAGCCATCATCCAGCGCTATTTAATCCCGCAGCTTTGGGACCCAGTGGTTGTCGAAATTCTGCTATGGCCAGCCTGGCTTGTCTTTGCGATCCCCGGGGTGGCGCTGCTTCTGCTGTTTCGTCAGCGGGCCAACAACTTCGCCCCCCGGAAATATCTTAGCTAAATACCTTAGCTAAATATCTCAGCTCATCGCACCCTTTTTGGGGGACTGAGTGAGGGACTAGTCGTCCCCCATTTTCAGCGCTGCCACGAAGGCACTTTGCGGAATATCCACATTGCCAATGGAGCGCATCCGCTTCTTACCCTTCTTCTGCTTCTCCAGCAGCTTCTTCTTCCGGGTAATATCACCGCCATAACATTTGGCGGTCACGTCTTTGCGCATGGCGCTAATGGTTTCCCGCGCGATGACCTTGCCGCCAATCGCCGCCTGCAGGGCAATCTTGAAGAGCTGTCGTGGGATGAGGTCTTTGAGACGTTCACAGAGGTGACGCCCGCGGGCTTCGGCTTGAGAGCGATGCACCAGCATGGCCAAGGCGTCTACCGGCTCCGCGTTCACCAGAATAGACAGCTTCACAAGGTCACTTTCCTCATAGCCCATCATTTCATAGTCAAAGCTGGCATAACCCCGGCTCACGGATTTCAGGCGATCATAGAAGTCGAACACCACCTCGTTCAGCGGTAGTTTATAGACAACCATGGCCCGGTTACCGGCATAGGTCAGATCCAGCTGAACGCCGCGTTTGTCCTCGCAAAGTTTCAGAACCTGTCCAAGGTAATCATCCGGCACCATGATGGTCGCCTTAATCCAAGGCTCTTCCACATGATCAACCTTCATCACGTCGGGCATGTCGGCCGGATTATGCAGCTCTTCCATTTCCCCGTTGGTCTTGTAGATATGATAGACAACGGAAGGCGCCGTGGTGATCAGGTCGAGGTCAAACTCCCGCTCCAACCGCTCCTGAATAATCTCCAGATGCAAAAGGCCAAGGAAGCCACAGCGGAAACCAAAGCCGAGAGCGGCTGAGGTCTCTGCCTCAAAGGAGAAGCTGGCATCATTGAGCCGCAGCTTGGCCAAGCTTGCCTTCAATTCTGTAAAATCAGCAGAATCCACTGGGAAGAGGCCACAGAAAACAACTGGCTGGTTCGGCTTAAAGCCTGGCAACGGCGCATCTGCAGGTTTACGATCATCGGTGATGGTGTCACCCACATTGGTGTCGGCAACCTCCTTGATGGCGGCCGTCATGAAACCGATTTCACCCGGCCCCAGCTCATCGACCAAAAGCCCTTTCGGTGTAAAGACACCGACACGATCAACAGGATAGGCCGCGCCCGTTTCCATCAGGCGGATCCGCTGGCCTTTCTTGATGACACCCTGACGCACCCGGAAAAGCACCACCACGCCAAGATAGGCATCATACCAACTGTCGATCAAAAGCGCCTGCAGGGGCTTGTCCCGATCGCCAACCGGCGCCGGAATTTTCTGCACGACGGCTTCCAGAACTTCCTCAATCCCAAGACCGGTCTTGGCCGATACCGCGATCGCTTCGGACGCATCAATGCCGATCACATCCTCAATCTGTTCGGAGACCCGATCCACATCCGCCGCTGGCAGGTCAACCTTGTTGAGAACCGGAATAATCTCGTGATCCACCTCAATCGCCTGATAAACGTTAGCAAGGGTCTGAGCCTCAACACCCTGGCTCGCATCCACCACCAGCAACGAGCCTTCACAAGCCGAGAGGGAGCGGTTCACCTCATAGGCAAAGTCCACATGGCCCGGTGTGTCAATCAGGTTGAGAGTATAGGTCTCCCCATCTTTGGCTGTATAGAGCAAGCGAACGGTCTGGGACTTAATGGTAATCCCGCGCTCGCGCTCAATATCCATATTATCCAGAACCTGCTGTTGCATCTCCCGATCATCAAGGCCGCCGCAATCCTGGATCAGCCGGTCAGCCAGGGTCGACTTGCCGTGATCGATATGGGCAATGATGGAAAAATTCCGGATTTTGCTAAGGTCTGTCATGGTGTCACTATCTAAAGCACTCTCAAGTCCCGGTAACTCAGGGACCTGAATAAAGTTTAACTGGGATCCGATAGCACAATATCAGAAAACTGTCCGCCATTATCTCCGGGAATCTTCATAATTCCAGAGGCGCTGAACACAGTTTCCCCATCGGCGGTCAGAATACAGGTGGCAAAGACGGATTTACGGGTCTGCTTGATGACGGTAGTCGATCCCTGCAGCCAGGCGCCCAGCGGAGTTGGCGCCACAAAATCACAGCTCATATGCATGGTCGGCAGGAATTTACGCATTCCCATCGCCGCCTGGGAGCCAATACCAAGCTGCATATCCGCAAAGGTCATCAGCATACCGCCATGGCAGATATTGGCGATGTTAACGTGCTTCTCCTCAACCCAAAGGCCAAGCTCCGCCGCGCCCTTTTCATAGCGCACATAGAGCGGGCCTGTTGTTTCCAGAAAACCTGGAATCTTGGGAAAAAGTTTAAATCCTTCAGGGATATTTTCTGTCATTTTTTGGTTCCTGAAATTCAAAATGGGGGACGCCAGACGCCCCCCAATTCCATGTTAATCAACTCAGTCGATGCTATCGACGCAGCGTGCCGCCACTTGTTTTTTCGACATTGGCAATCACCTTGGCAGCCACCGCCTCAATCTCTTCATCCGTCAGGGTTTTATCCTGCGGCTCCAAGCGGATGGAGAAGGCAACGGACTTCATCCCCGCCTCAATCTTATCCCCTTCATAGATGTCAAAGATTGTGGCATCGGTAATCAGCTTCTTGTCTGCCCCCTTGGCAGCGCGAAGGATCTTGTCTGCCGGAACATCGGATGCCATGACAAAAGCAAAGTCCCGCTCAACTGCCTGATAGTCGGAAACCTTCAATGGATCCCGGGCGGTTTTGCCAGTGGATTTCGGTAATGGCACCTCATCCAGATACAGTTCAAACGCCAAAACCGGACCTTTAACCTTCATGGCGGACAGAACAGACGGATGCAATTCCCCAAAGACAGCCAGGCGTTTTTGTGGACCCAGTTGGATCACACCGCTTCTGCCAGGGTGATACCATTCAGGAGCGCCGGTCACGATCTGCGCAGTTGCAGCCGGACCGCCGATTGCGTCCAGCAGATCAAGGACATCAGCCTTCACATCAAAGACATCATAAGCCCGGCCAGCGCCTGACCAGTGGCGATCACTGTCAGAGCCCACCCGAATACCGGCAGCGACCATGCGCTGGCCATCGGGTTTGTCTGAATGATACTCACCAGCAACCTCAAACAGGTTGATATCATGGAAACCACGCGCCTGATTCCGACCCGCAGCCGCCACCAGATTAGGCAGCAGCGATGGCCGCATCACATCCAGATCAGCACTGATCGGGTTGGCCAGAACCACATCCTCGTTCACGCCGCCAAACAGTTCTGCATGGGCGCGCGGCAGGAAGGAATAGGTTACGGCCTCAATCATGCCACGACCGGCAAGGGCCCGTTTGGCTGTCCGAACCCGGCGCTGCGCCGGGGTTACAGACGGCTTGGCCACAACAGACAAACGCGGCAAGGCAACCGTTGGGATCTGGTCATAGCCAACGATCCGCATGACCTCTTCCACGAGATCCGCCTCCCCATCAATATCCATCCGCCAGGACGGCACTTCCGTCTCGATGACGTCACCCGCATCAACCGGCTTAAAGCCAAGGCGATCCAGAATGTCGATCATGCGATCTGCAGACACGTCAACGCCGCCAAGTTCCTTGACCCGAGTTTTGCGGAGAGAAACTTTCTTCTCCCACTCAGGGCCGGCGCCATCAGCAACAACGTGACTGGCTTCACCGCCGCAAAGCTCCATCACCAAACGAGTTGCAACCTCAATGCCGCTTTCAACAAAAGCCGGATCCACGCCGCGCTCAAAACGGTAACGGGCATCGGATTCAATGCCAAGACGGCGTCCAGTTGTGGCGATCACAATCGGATCGAACAAAGCCGCCTCGATAAAGACGTTGGTTGTCTCTTCAGTACAGCCGCTCAGCTCTCCGCCCATGATACCGCCAAGTCCTTGTGGCGCTTTATCATCGGCAATCACACAATCAGTAGACGCGAGGGTATATTCTTCACCGTCGAGCGCCAGCAAGGTTTCCCCTTCTTTTGCAAAACGGGGCTGAATATCACCGGCAAGCTTGTCCGCATCAAACACATGCAGCGGACGACCCAGATCAAAGGTCACGAAGTTGGTGATATCAACAAGTGCTGAGATCGGGCGAAGTCCAATAGAGAGCAGACGGTCCTGCATCCATTTCGGGCTTGGACCATTTTTCACACCGCGCACATAACGCCCCAGGAATTTGGAGCAAGGCAGCGGGTCAGTTCCTTCAGGAAAGCTCAAACGAACGCCAACCGGGCTTTCGAAACTACCCTCAACCGGTGTCAGGTTTGGCGCTTTCAAAGTGCCAAAACCAGCGGCCGCCAGATCCCGCGCGATCCCGTAAACGCCAAGCGCATCCTGATGGTTTGGGGTGATCGCGATTTCAATCACCGGATCATCAAGCCCGACAAGCTTGGCAAACTCAACGCCAACCTCAGTGTCATTTGGCAATTCAATAATGCCGTCATGATCGTCGGAGAGGCCCATTTCCCGCTCGGAAACCAGCATACCGTTACTTTCAACGCCGCGGATCTTGGATGGCTTCAGCCATAGATCCGTACCCGGAACGTAGGAGCCGGACGGCGCAAACACACCTTTCATGCCGGTTTTGGCATTTGGCGCGCCGCAAACAACCTGCACAACTTCCTTGCCTGTATCCACCTGACAAACCCGCAGGCGATCCGCATCTGGGTGCTGTTCCGCCATCAGGACATGGCAGACTTTAAAGGCTTCCAGCTCTTTGGCACGATCGACGATTTCCTCAACTTCCAGACCGATCGCTGTCAGCTTTTCAGACAGCTCATCAAGGGACGCATCGAAATCCAGATATTCTCTTAACCAGGAAACAGTGAATTTCATCGTGACAGCCCTCCGCCCAGTGTTGGAACATCCAGTGGCACAAATCCATAATGCTTGAGCCAGCGAAGATCACAGTCAAAGAAGGCACGAAGATCAGGAATGCCGTATTTCAGCATGGCAATCCGGTCGATGCCCATGCCCCAGGCAAAGCCCTGATATTCTGTTGAATCGATGCCGCAATGTTCCAGCACCCGCGGGTTGACCATGCCGCAGCCGAGGATTTCCATCCAGTCATCGCCCTCACCAACCTTGATATGATCGCCAGCAAACGTGCAGCGGATATCCATTTCAGCGGACGGCTCAGTGAACGGAAAGTAAGAGGGACGGAACCGCATTTCCACGTCATCTACCTCGAAATAGGCCTGGCAGAATTCCTTCAGGACCCCTTTCAGGTGACCCATGTGGCTGGTCTTATCAATGACCAGTCCCTCGATCTGGTTGAACATCGGGGTATGGGTCTGATCAGAATCGCTTCGGTATGTCCGGCCAGGAACCACAATCCGGTGTGGCGGCTTAACCGTTTCCATCGTGCGGATCTGCACAGAAGACGTATGGGTCCGCAGCAGCTGACGGGAGCCATCTTCTTTTTCCGGCAGATAGAATGTGTCATGCATCTGACGAGCAGGATGCTCCGGCGGAATGTTGAGCGCCGTGAAGTTATGGAAATCATCTTCGATGTCCGGGCCTTCCGCGATGGAAAAGCCCATATCGGCAAAGATCTCGATAATCTCATCAGTGACCTGGCTGATCGGGTGAATACGCCCTTTATGCTCGGGGCGAACCGGCAGGGTAATATCCACGGTTTCAGACGCCAGCTTCGCTTCAAGGGCAGCCTTGTTCAGCTCTCCCTTGGCAGTGTCGATCGCATCACCGATAGATTTCTTTAACTGGTTCAGTTTTGGCGCGACTTCCTGGCGTTCTTCTGGTGCCATCTGTCCGAGGCCACGCATCATCAGACTGACGCGCCCCTTTTTGCCAAGGGCGGAGATCCGCACCGCTTCCAAGGTGTCCAGATCCTTTGCATTGCTAATTTCGCTCAGCAATTCGCTTTCAAGCTCGTTTATATCCTGCATCGTCTCTTTCAAGTAAAAAAGGGGACCCGTAAGCGCCGGGCCCCCTTTTTAATAAAGTGGTCTTCGAAAAAGTCTAGTACTCTTGCGTGAAGATTTCGAGGGCCCGATCAGATCAGGCTTTGGCAGTTGCCTTTTCAGCAGCTTCCACCAATGCCTTGAAGGCCTCAGGCTCGCGTACGGCGATATCAGCAAGAACCTTCCGGTCCAGATCAATGCCAGCCAGCTTGAGGCCGTGCATAAAGTTGCCGTATGTCATGCCGAGTTCACGAGATGCCGCGTTGATCCGCTGGATCCAAAGCGCACGGAAGTTCCGCTTTTTAACGCGACGATCGCGGTAAGCGTACTGTCCGGCTTTTTCAACGGCCTGAACTGCTGTGCGGAAGGTGTTTTTACGACGACCGTAATAACCTTTAGCTGCTTTGATAACTTTTCTGTGGCGGGCGTGAGTAGTCACACCGCGTTTAACACGTGCCATGGTCTACTCTCCTTTAGCCGTATGGTAGAAACTTTTTGACGATCCGTGCATCCTGTTCAGACAGGATTGTGGTACCACGCTGGTTCCGGATCTGTTTGTTTGTCCGCTTGATCATGCCGTGCTGTTTGCCGGCCTGTGCACTGCGAACCTTTCCCTTGGCTGTCAGAGAAAAACGCTTCTTGACACCACTTTTGGTTTTCAACTTGGGCATTTTGGCTTCCCTTGTAAAAAGAGTTAAGCGACTGAACAAACTCGGCAGCCCTTTTTAGCCGGAATGTTCGACGAAGCGAGGGTTATACCCGCGGATATTAGAGAGATCAAGCCCTAGTTTTGATCATTTCAAGGCTTTCGCATCGCTGGATTGTCATCGACCACCTGCAAGAGCGTTCATCCTCATCTCCAGAAGGATCAAAACCCGACTTTTCCCAATAATATCAATTGATTGCAAAAAGAGGCCTATCCTCAACCCTGAGGAAAGCCTCCTTTTTTCATCAGGCCACTAAGGCCTATCTATCGGCTATTTGGCGTTTGCCGGGGCGACGATCATAGTCATCATCCGGCCTTCCATCTTCGGATTCAGCTCAACTTTCACCAATTCCGTATATTCATCCCGAACCCGATTCAGCAGTTTCATGCCGTTTTCAGGATGGGCCATTTCACGGCCGCGGAAGCGGATTGTCAGCTTCACCTTGTCACCAGCCTCGATAAAGCGAACCATGTTGCGCATTTTCACCTGGTAATCATGCTCTTCGATACCAGGACGCAGCTTAAGTTCCTTAATGTCGACTGTTTTCTGCTTCTTACGCGCCTTTGCCGCCTTCTTCTGAGCTTCAAATTTGGCCCGGCCGTAGTCCATAATCTTGCAAACAGGGGTCTGCCCTGGGGAAACCTCCACAAGGTCCAGTCCCGCTTCATCCGCAAGACCTGCAGCAATTTCAACAGAAACCACACCGATATTGTTGCCGTCATCCATAATCAGACGGACGTCAGCGCTTTCGATGTCTTCGTTCATACGAGGGCCTTCTTTGGCCGGCATCGTATTTCTAGATGGACGTGCTATTTACCTTCTCCTTAGTCATTAATCCGAATTGCCAGGCAATCTACCCGGCAATCCTTAACAATATTACACCTTTACGGTAAAGGTTCCAATCATTTCAATCAGGGTTAGCCCTTAAAAACCCGGAACCCGCGCTTCTTCTGCAAGACTGTCCAAAGCTTCGGTCAGTGACATAACCTTCTGATGCTTTTCTCCAAGGCGACGAACGGAAATGGTATTTTCCTCTGCCTCCCGCTTACCAGCAACCAAAAGGGCTGGCACCTTGGCGAGGCTATGCTCACGAACCTTGTAGTTAATCTTCTCATTTCGAAGATCCAGCTCCGCCCGAAGTCCCCGTTTCTGTGCTTCGGCAAGAACCTCACGGGCATAATCATCCGCCTCGTCCGTAATCGTGGCGATGACGACCTGCTGTGGTGACAGCCACAGCGGGAAGCGACCTGCGTATTCCTCGATCAGGATACCGATGAAGCGCTCCATGGATCCGAAGATTGCCCGGTGCAGCATCACAGGACGGTGCTTTGCCCCATCTTCACCAATGTAATTGGCGTTTAACCGCTCTGGCAGAACAAAGTCAACCTGCAAGGTTCCGCACTGCCAGTCCCGACCAATGGCATCGGTCAGTACAAATTCCAACTTCGGACCATAAAAGGCACCCTCGCCCGGGTTCATGGTGTAGCTCATGCCCGTTGCCTCAATGGCTTCGCGCAAAGAGCCTTCCGCCTTGTCCCAGATGCTGTCATCCCCGGCCCGCACTTCCGGCCGATCGGAGAATTTCACCCGAACCTCGGTAAACCCGAAATCCTTGTAAATATCCAGTAGCAGGTCACAGAACGCCTCAGTTTCAGAGGTAATCTGATCTTCTGTACAGAAAATATGCGCATCATCCTGCGTAAACCCCCGAACCCGCATAATTCCGTGCAGGGCACCTGATGGCTCATACCGATGGCAAGACCCAAATTCCGCCATGCGAAGTGGCAGATCACGATAGCTGGTGATGCCCTGATTATAAATCTGCACGTGGCAGGGGCAGTTCATGGGCTTGAGGGCGAAAGTCCGCTCCTCTGATTCCGTGGTGTACATATTTTCCCGGAACTTTTCCCAGTGACCCGAATCTTCCCACAGCTTGCGATCCACCAGTTGCGGTGTCTTCACTTCCTGATAATCAGCTTTCTCAAGCTTGTTGCGGATATAGCTTTCCAGGGTCCGATAAAGGGTCCAGCCATGTTTGTGCCAGAACACCATGCCAACAGCCTCTTCCTGCATGTGGAAGAGATCCATCTCACGGCCGAGTTTCCGGTGATCGCGGCGCTCGGCCTCTTCCAGACGGTTGAGATAGGCTTTCAGCTCTTTCTCGTTCCGCCAGGCGGTTCCATAAACCCGCTGCAGCATTTCATTCTTGGAATCACCGCGCCAATAGGCACCCGCCAGCTTCATCAGCTTAAAAGCGTGACCCAGTTTCTTCGTGGACGGCAAATGCGGTCCCCGGCAGAGATCCTGAAAGGCACCCTGCTTGTAAATACCGATCGGCTGATCCGCTGGAATGGAGGCAATAATCTCGGCTTTATATTTCTCGCCCTGTCCTTCGAAGAAACGGACGGCCTCATCGCGGTCCCATTCCTCACGGTCGATGCTCTCGTCGCGATCGACAATTTCATGCATCCGCTGCTCGATCTTTTCCAGATCTTCCGGCGTGAAAGGCTTATCCCTTGCAAAATCGTAGTAGAAACCGTCTTCAATCGCTGGGCCAATGGTGACCTGGGTTTCCGGATACAGCTCCTTCACCGCTTCGGCCATCACATGAGCCGCATCATGGCGGATCAATTCCAGAACTTCGTCACCGTCTTCCTTGGTCGTCACAATCTCAACAGCGACGTCTTGATCAAGAACGGTTTTCAGATCCCGCATTTCGCCGTCAATTCGAAGAGCCAGGGCCGCCTTGGCCAAACCAGGGCCAATATCTGCAGCCAGCTCCAGACCACTCACAGGATTGTCGAAGCTTCGAACGCTTCCATCTGGAAGCGTAATGTTCACATTTGCGTTTTGCACTTTTACCACCAATGGGTTGGGTTCCGATCAATACCCTGACCTGAACCGGGTTTCAGGAGTAGCGACTGTAAAAATTTAACCCATCCTGTCAAGGCGGAGACCTATCAAACGGTCCAGAAATCCGCCAGATTTCAGAAAACTGTCACTTTAAGAGCGCTAATTAGGGATTTTGAGCGTTTCTATCACTTTTTCAAGGCTGAGATTCTCCAGGTCTTCCTCCCTGAGAACGGTGACATCCGCTCCCCGCGGCCGTGCCCGCGCCGGATCAGACGCATAAGAGAAAATAACCGTGACCGGACAGCCCACGGCCGCAATCAGATGAAGAGGGCCTGTGTCATTTCCAATCGCGACGACCGCATCCCGGCCAAGGGAGGCAATATCCCCAAGGGAAGTTTTCCCCGACAGATTAATCGCCTCAGAGCAGGCAGTCTCAATCACCGACAACACATCTGCTTCCGCCGCCCCGCCGAGGAGCACAGGCGTCAACCCCTGATCCACCAGCCAGCTGGCGAGTTTTGCATAGCTTGCCGCGGGCCAGCGTTTTTCAGGCCGATGGGCAGATCCCCCAGGCACCAGCAAGGCAAATTTCGCAGGGAGATTCAGATGGGAAATATCGGTCATGATGGACGAAAAATCCGGGTCCGGAAACTTGGTAATCCCGGCCTGTTCCAGCTGTTCCCGCTGACGCTCGATCGTATGGAGCTTACCGCGGTCCGGATTATCATGGGGATGGCTGCATCCCCCGGCAATGCCTGACCATTCCGGCTTAGGGCTTTGAAACAATGCGAGGTAGGAGCTGGACCGGGACGAGGTTTGCAAGTCATAAACCCGGTCAAACTGCCCCTTATTTAACCGATCCCGCAATCGCCCGAGCTTCAGAAAGTTCCAGAGTTTCGGCTTTTCATCGACCCAAATCTCATCAAAAAGTCCCATCGGCGCCAAAAACCCTTTGTAGGGTTTTGTGGTCAGTAAGGTGATATGTGCATCCGGGTGATGGGCGCGGATCGCCTGAAACGGTGTTTGCGCCAACACAACATCCCCAAGCGCCCCATGCTTGATCACCAGTATATTCTCAGTTTTTTCCGGCATGTTACTCAATTATAAACCGGCAGGCTTTTGCAGCAGATTCCGATACACATCGAGGGTCGCGTTACACATTTTCTCAACCGTGAAGTTCTGCAAAACAAACTGGCGGGTTTTTTCGGCAATCACTTCGCGCTCAGCCGGTGACATCCCAAGGGCCTGATCGATAGCCTTTGCCATGGCGTCTGTATCCCCTACCGGCACAAGCCAGCCTGTCTCGCCGTCTTTAATGGTCTCCAGCGATCCACCATGGGCGGTTGCGATGACCGGACGGCCCATCGCCTGTGCTTCAACAGCGACACGCCCAAAGCCTTCAGGTACGTTAGTTGCGGAAATCACCACATCTGCCAGCATGAGAGCAGCAGACATATCAGCGCAGTAATCCTTGATCTGAACTTTCCCCTGCAGGCCTTTCTGGATCACCAGATTATTGAGCTCATTGCGATAGGCTTCCCGGCCGGAGCCCGCCCCCACAAACAGTGCAAGAAAGTTCCGGTTTTCCAGTTTGGCGAGCGCCTCTATCAGTTCAACATGGCCTTTCAGGCGGGTCAGGCGACCGGGCATCATGATCACCGGTACCCCATCGGGCAGCGCCCAATCGGTTGCCATTTTAATAATCCGCTCCGCACTGACGGCGGCGGGGTTGAATTTCCGGCAATCGACACCGCGGGCGATGGTGATGATTTTCTCTGCGGGTGTCTGGTAATTTTCCTGAATATGCCGGGCAATAAAATCAGAGATCGCGATCACCCGATCCCCCTTGGCCATGACCGAGTTATACCAGTTTTTCAGAACCCCGCCCCGACCGTAAGCCGCATGGAAGGTGGTTACAAACGGAATTTTCGCGGCCTTGGCAGCGCCCATGGCACTCCATGCGGGGGCCCGGCTTCTGGCATGAACCAAATCGACTTTTTCGTCCTCAATAACTTTCAGGAGCCGCTTGGTGTTCTTTCGGATGACGAGAGGGTTCTTGGACTGAACGGGCAAGGTAATATGCTTGGCGCCAACACGATCCAACTCATAAACCATTTTGCCGCCAGCCGAGACGACAATAGCCCGGCCGCCAGCCGCCTGAATAGCCGCTGCAATTTCAATCGTGCCCCGCTCAACACCGCCGCCCTCCAGGCTGGGCAGCACCTGCAAAATTGTCATTGGGTGGGTTTCATTCGCACGCTCTGGAGTGTTATGGTCAGTCAAGGTTCTTTAATCTCTAGCTCGGTTAGAAAAAATATGTCTACTCCTGAACTTCTGCAACGTCCAGATGGACAATCTATAGCCTATCATCATAGCGCAGGCGAGAGTGCCGGTGTGATTTTCTGTTCCGGCTTCATGTCCGACATGGAAGGCACCAAGGCCATCGCCCTAGAAGCCGCGATGCAGGGTATCGGCAGAAGCTATACACGGTTTGATTATCTGGGGCACGGACAATCGACAGGAAATTTCACAGATGGCTGCATCAGCCGCTGGACTGATGACGCGCTGGCGGTTCTGGATAATTGCACAGCTGGACCGCAAGTCATTGTCGGCTCCTCCATGGGCGGATGGATCGGACTTCGCATGGCGCTTTTGCGGCCTGATCGGGTTGCCGGATTTGTCGGCATTGCCGCTGCACCGGATTTCACCTTGCGCATGCGCGCAGATATGAGCGATGAAGCCAAGGCCGATATTGAACGGCAGGGATATTGGGAAGAGCCAACCGAATATTCAGATGAGCCATACACCATCACCAGAAAACTGCTGGATGATGGCGATCGTAATCTGGTCATGCAGGGTGACATTCCCTTTGATGGTCCAGTGCATTTGCTACAGGGGATGAAAGATGACAGCGTCCCTTGGGAGACGGCCCTTCAGATCCAGGAAAAACTGACCAGCACCGATGTGGATGTAACCCTGGTCAAGGATGGCGATCACCGACTTTCCGAGCAGGACGATATAAACCGGCTCTTCATCGCGGTGGAAACGGTTTGCGCCAAGGTCAGCCGGTAGGTCATGAGCCGGGAATATCCAGCCCGTCCCTATTGCTGCCTGTGCGCAGTGGTTTGGAGGGATGATGAGTTTCTGCTGATCAAGCGGGGGAAAGAGCCCTCCAAAGGAGACTGGTATCTGCCGGGCGGCGCACAAAGTCTGGGCGAAACGGCAGAAATTGGCGTTCGCCGGGAAGTGTTGGAGGAGACGGATATCACCGCTGAGGTTGGCCCCCTCATTGATCTGATCGAAGTGATTGAGGAGGATGACGCGTCAAAAACACGCTTTCATTTTTCCATTCTGGTGTTTGTCGCACGCTATGTGAACGGTACCTTGCAGGCCGGGGATGACGCCGAGGACGCGAAGTGGATTGCCTACGCGGATCTATATTCGCTGGACCTTTCTGAGGGCACCGTTCAGGCCGTTGAAAAATCACGTGCGCACAGAACTTTCTAAGCCCCTCTTATTTTCTCAAAAAAGCAATAAATTTTAGGCTTTCATAGTAGAAATTTTTAATGTGATGCCTATATCAATATTAGTGTGAGTAATTAGAGATTTGCTAATCAGTGAGAAACTCCCCTCTCCCACTGATAAGCTGATCCAGCCGGGCCGATACCCCCCCTCTCGGTCCGGCTTCTTTTTTGCTCCATCACTGGGAAGAATCATCTCCAGGCAACATCAGTCGGACCAGCGACTTGGCCGGAAAAATCCAGACGATACCAGCGATTGGATAAAAGATAAGCTCTACCCAGCGATTATCCGGCAGGACATGTACCGCAAGCAACATCACCGCAAACACATAAACAGTGATGAAGACCAGAAACAGAAAGAGGCCCAGTAACTTTTTTCTTTTCATCTTAAATTCTCCATGCGGAGCTTGTATCGTTTCAGGGTGAAAATGAAAAGCCTCTTTCCATGAGCAAATTAAATCGACGGAATATGCTCTCTGACCCGTTTAAGGCTAAAGCCTTGGCAAAAAAGTAGGCAGAATTCGTAGCGAATGCAAAGTGAAGACCTAAGACGGCAGGATGCTGACCTGATGGCAAAAGTTGCCAAAGGCGACATGAAGGCCTGTAGAGACCTCTGTTCAGCACATATGAACAGGGCCTATTCGGTTGCCTATATGATGCTCGGAAATGCCAGCCACAGCGAGGATGTGGTACAGGATGCTTTTTTAAGACTTTGGAAAATAGCCCCCAAATGGCAGGCCAAAGCGCAAATTTCAACCTGGCTGCACACGGTCATTCATAATCTTTGCATTGATCGGCTGCGAAAGGAAAACCGCTTTTCCGATGGGGAAATGCCGGAAATTGAGGATCCGGCGCCGGATCCACTGGAACAGAGGCAAAGAGATCAGGTAAACGATCAGGTCCAGCAGGCGATCCAGCAACTTCCTGCGCGGCAGCGCGTTGCTGTCACACTGGTCCATTTCGAAGAGTGTTCAAATATCGATGCCGCGGCCAAAATGGATATCTCTGTCGATGCCCTTGAATCCCTGCTGGCACGAGGGCGCCGCAAATTACGCGAACTATTGACCCCTCAACGGGGTGAGCTAGGTGGAGTTGTCAAATGACTCAGTCAGAAACAGAAAAAATGAACCGCTTGAACCATCTGCTGGACAGTTACGGGGCCGACCCCGAAAAATGGCCAGAGGCAGATCGCGCGCTTTATTCCCTGATTGCCACAAACCCTGCCTTGTCCGATCGCCTTGCAGAAGCCAAAGCTGTGGACCTGTTTTTAAATCAGGTGGCGCCGCAATCAGCACCCGCCTTTTTGATGGGCAAGGTCATGGCCGATGCGGAAGAAACGCTCACATCCCCCTCCCTTCGGGATTTCCTCCGGGACCTGTTATCCCCGGCACCAATTGGGGGCTTGATCGCGGCGGCCTGTCTCGGAATTTTAATTGGCAGTTACAGCCTGGAATTCTTGATACAAGATAATTTACAAAGTTACGATGCCCTGACCCAGTCAGGATCTGTTTCCGATTGGTTTGGAGATTTAAACAATGGCTAAATCCCGTATTTTCAAGATTGTCCTGATTATCTCCCTCTTGATCAATTTGATGGCAATTGGATTTATCGGTGCGCAGTGGTTTCGCCATGGTCACCACAAAGGCGGACTTGGCGGAATGATGTTTGATCGGCGTGCCGCCATGTCGACGCTGGATGGGTCCTACCGATCGACAGTGCACGATATCTGGCATCAGCGGAGAGACAAAATTCGTGGGGAAATCCGCAATATTATTGCCCATAATCACAAGCTGGCGGAACTGCTGTCAGAAGATCCGCTGGACGAAGACGCGATCGCGCGAGAATATGACAACATTGTTCAATATAAGCGACTGGCAGAAAATACGTTCTTCACGACCTTGCTGGAAACAGCCAAGTCCTTATCGCCCGATCAACGCAAAGCGTTTTTCGGCGAGGGCTTTCCCAGATGGTCCCGATGGAGACACGAGAAAGAAGAAAACGAGTGAGTGATAACCGACAATTTGCCCCTGCTGCGGAAAGAAACCGCGACCCGATCCTTTCCGTTTTAAAAGACCTTTTGGAGGGAAGCGAAACTGTTCTTGAGATTGCCTCGGGCACCGGGGAGCATGCCGTCCACTTTGCCAGCGCCTTTCCAGATGTGACCTGGCAGCCGACCAACTTTGATGATGAACATTTTACCAGCGCAGAAGCCTGGCGCGAGCATGCGGGGCTTGCCAATATCAAGCCAACCTTGCGATTGGATGCCTGCGCAAACCCGTGGCCGGTGGAGGCGCCTGATTATGAGCATCGCGATATTTCGGCCATCTTCAATGCAAACATGATCCACATTTCCCCCTGGGAAGTGACGCTGGGTCTCTTTAACGGGGCATCGCGGATCCTGTCACCTGGAAACCTGATGATCCTTTATGGGCCTTACAAAGTGGATGGAGAACATACAGCCGACAGCAACAAAAAGTTTGAAGACTGGCTGAAAGGACTGAACCCAGGATTTGGTATTCGCGATATTGGGGAAGTTTCAGAGGTCGCGAAGAAAGAAGGGCTGCATCATCGGCAGAGCATTGCTATGCCTGCCAATAACTTCATTCAGGTGTTTCAGAAATCCTGACCTGATAAAAGGCTAAGCTTGCGGCTGAGACTATGGCTCAAGATAAAGAAAAAGGGCTGCGAAATTCGCAGCCCTTCTCTTTTGGATAAACGGTTGGGGATGGCTTAGAAGCCGCCCATTCCGCCCATGCCGCCCATGCCGCCCATGTCAGGCATTGCAGGTGCGCCACCACTGTCTTTGGATGGAGCTTCAGTTACAGTTGCTTCTGTTGTGATCAACAGACCTGCGATTGAAGCTGCGTCTTCCAGAGCTGTCCGAACCACTTTAGCTGGGTCAACAACACCGTCGTTCAGCAGGTTGCCGTAAACACCTGTCTGAGCGTTGAAACCGAATGTGATTTCGTTCTGCTCAAGCAGTTTACCAGCAACAACACCACCGTCTTCACCAGCGTTTTCAGCGATCTGACGAGCAGGAGCCTGCAGAGCGCGTGCGATGATTTTAACACCAGCAGTCTGGTCAGCGTTCGCGCCTTCAAGACCAGCCAGAGCGCGAGAAGCGTACAGAAGTGCAGTACCACCACCTGGAACGATACCTTCTTCAACAGCAGCGCGAGTAGCGTGCAGGGCATCGTCAACGCGGTCTTTGCGTTCTTTCACTTCAACTTCAGTTGCACCGCCAACTTTGATCACGGCAACACCACCGGCGAGTTTCGCCAGACGTTCCTGAAGTTTTTCACGATCGTAGTCAGAAGAAGTTTCTTCGATCTGAGCTTTGATCTGACCGCAACGAGCTTCGATGTCCTCTTTAGCGCCAGCGCCGTCAACAATTGTGGTTTCTTCTTTGGAGATTGTAACGGATTTCGCTGTACCCAGCATGTCCAGAGTTACATTTTCCAGTTTGATGCCCAGCTCTTCAGAGATCAGTTCACCGTTTGTGAGAACAGCGATGTCTTCGAGCATTGCTTTACGGCGATCACCGAAGCCTGGAGCTTTAACAGCAGCGATTTTCAGGCCACCGCGCAGTTTGTTGACAACCAGAGTTGCCAGCGCTTCGCCTTCGATGTCTTCTGCGATGATCAGGAGTGGTTTACCAGCCTGAACAACAGCTTCCAGAATTGGCAGCATTGGCTGCAGGTTTGTCAGTTTTTTCTCGTGCAGAAGGATGTATGGGTTTTCCATTTCTGCAATCATTTTTTCCGCGTTTGTCACGAAGTATGGTGACAGGTAACCACGGTCGAACTGCATACCTTCAACAACGTCCAGCTCTGTTTCCAAGCCTTTAGCTTCTTCAACAGTGATAACGCCTTCGTTGCCAACTTTCTGCATTGCTTCTGCAATGATGGAGCCAATTTCAGCTTCACCGTTTGCGGAGATTGTACCAACCTGAGAAACTTCTTCGCCGCCAGAAACTGGTTTTGAACCGGCTTTGATGTTTTCAACTGCTTTTGCAACAGCAAGATCAATACCGCGTTTCAGGTCCATTGGGTTCATGCCTGCAGCAACTGCTTTCAGGCCTTCCTGAACGATAGACTGAGCCAGAACTGTCGCTGTTGTTGTACCGTCACCAGCAATGTCGTTGGTTTTGGAAGCAACTTCGCGAACCATCTGAGCGCCCATGTTCTGGAGCTTATCTTCAAGTTCGATTTCTTTTGCGACAGAAACACCGTCTTTGGTCACACGTGGTGCGCCGAAAGATTTGTCGAGGACAACGTTCCGGCCTTTTGGACCCAGTGTTACTTTCACTGCATCAGCAAGAGTGTTCACGCCTTTGAGAATCTCAGCGCGTGCATCTGTACCGAATTTAACTACTTTTGCCATTATATTAGTTCCCTAATCTTCGTGTTGTCGCCGGTTAGCCCAAGATGCCCATGATGTCGGACTCTTTCATGATCAACAGTTCTTCACCGTTGAGCTTGACTTCTGTTCCGGACCATTTACCGAACATAACTTTGTCGCCAACTTTGACGTCAAGTGGACGAACGGAGCCATCTTCTTTAATCGCGCCGCCGCCGACTGCAACAACTTCACCTTCAGAAGGTTTTTCCTGAGCGCTGTCGACGAGAATAATTCCGCCAGCTGTTTTTTCTTCGCTTTCCACGCGCTTTACCAGCACACGATCATGCAATGGACGAAATGACATTAAACTCTCCCAAATAATGAGTTCTAATGAGAATATAGATCTTCTGTTAGCACTCACCCATTGAGAGTGCTAACAATTGCCTCTTCGATTTAGGAGGTGTTGCTTTGAGAGTCAAGAAGTGCATGAAAAAAAGTTGGAGATTCGAGAATAATTTCATCTGAATCTTGGGAATCTCTTGGCGAAATGCCGAAATTCCGATAGAAGACGCCCCAAAGCGGAACGCTTGATGCAGCATCCGTAACAAATTCATTCATTGACAGTCAAGGGAAGACCCGTGGCCCAATCACTTCTTGTTCAGCTTAGTACCCGTGTCGGACAAGCCTTTGAAAAACTCGACCTTGATCCAGCGCTTGGAAAGATTGTCAGAGCCCAGCGCAAAGAGATGGGCCAGTTTCAGTGCAACGGTGCACTAGCCGCTGCCAAACAGGCGAAGAAAAATCCGCGTGAGATCGCCGAGGCTGTCGTTGCAGAACTTGAAAAGGACGGCAGCTTTCAGGACCTGACAACCGGTGGCCCCGGGTTCATCAATATGAACCTGACCGATGCTTCCCTGACAGCACATTTTAATGAACTGGCCGATGATCCCTCTTTCGGGGCCAAAGATGGCGTGACACCGGAAACTGTTATTCTGGATTATGGCGGACCGAATGTGGCGAAAGCCATGCATGTGGGTCATTTGCGAGCCACCATTATCGGGGAATCTTTACGCCGGCTGAACGTGTTTCTTGGCCATAAGACTATCAGCGATGTGCATTTTGGCGACTGGGGCCTGCCCATGGGATTGCTGATTAAGGAAATTGAGCTGTCCAACCCAGAGCTGCCCTATTTCGATCCGGCCTTTGAAGGACCATATCCGGATACGTCTCCTGTCACCGTGGATGAGCTGCAGGTTCTATACCCGCAAGCCTCCAGCCGGAGTAAAGAAGATCCAGAGTTTCTGGAAGCCGCCCGGCTTGCAACTTTTGAGCTGCAACAGGGCCGCGTGGGTTACAAGGCCCTTTGGCAGCATATGCTGGATATCTCCATTGCGGAAACCAAGGTGGATTTTGACCTACTGGGCGCCCACTTCACCGAATGGAAGGGTGAGGCCGATACCAATGATCATATCCCTGCCATGCTCAAACGCTATGCGGATGAGGGATATTCAGAAATTTCTGACGGCGCCACAGTCGTTCGCGTCGAAGAAGACGACGACAAAAAGGAAATGCCGCCCCTGATCTTGCAAAAATCGGACGGCGCGGTCATGTATGGCACAACAGATCTTGCCACCATTGAACTTCGTGAAGAAGAACATCACCCTGACAAAATTCTCTATGTGGTGGATGCCCGCCAGAGCCTGCATTTTGAACAGGTCTTCCGCGCGGCCCGCAAAGGCAAGAGCCTGCGTGATACTGTGCATCTGGAACATGTGGGCTTTGGTACCGTCAATGGAAAAGACGGCAAACCGCTGAAAACCCGGGACGGCGGTGTTGTCCGCCTGAGATCCCTGATCGACGATGCCATCAGCGAAGCCCGTAAGGTTGTAAACGAAGCTGGAATGGCCGAAAAATTTGGTGCAGAAGAGCTTGAGAATATTGCGACCAAGGTCGGTGTTGCCGCTATTAAATATGCAGATCTGTCTAACCAACGGATGTCCAACTACGTCTTTGATCTAGAGCGGTTTACAAAGTTTGAAGGACGCACAGGCCCCTACCAGATGTATGCGGCGGTTCGGATCAAGTCCATGCTGAGAAAAGCTGAGGAACAAAGCTTGAGCCAAGGGCCGGTTCAGTTGGTGGCGGATGCAGAGCGGAACCTTATCCTTGCGCTTGCAGGGTTACCCGAAGCGGCAAAAGGAGCGGCGGAAAAGAACGCGCCAAATATCCTCTGCGATCATGTCTATGCGTTGACCCAGGAGTTTAACAGCTTCTATCATGACTGCCATGTGCTGGGCGAAAAAGACCCTGCAGTTCGGGCATCGCGGCTAACCCTCTGTGCGATTACCCTTCGCCAGATTGAAGCCGTTCTTCATATCCTCGGCATTGATGTTCCAGAACGGATGTAGGCTCAGGTAAAAGCGGTCAGTTTCTCCGGATTACGGAGACCGTAAAAGGTAGTGATCAGGCCGTTTTCCTCCAGATCAAATGACACGATCTGCAATACCCCCTGCTCATCAATAATTTTGAGGGCAGGGCTTCCGTTGGAGAGGGTGATGTCAATCTCGGATGCCTCAAACAGCTTGAACTTGGACGCCAGCCCCATGATGAAGCGCAAGACCCGATCCTGACCATAAATGGGGTTAATGGCTGCCGGAACTTTCCCGCCACCATCGTTATAGAAGATCACAGTCTCACTGAGTAGATTTTGCAGAGGCTCCAGATTTCCTGTATTGCGGGCCGTTTTAAACACGGTGAGCAGATTTTCAAGATCCGCTTCTCTCGGCTGATAACGAACGCCTTCCTTTTGAATATGTTCCCGCGCGCGCGTCGCGAGCTTTCGGCAGGTTGCGGGTGTGCGCTCGATTATCTCTGCAATTTCATTGAAGGGAACCTCAAAAAGATCATGCAAGAGATAAGCGGCCCGCTCCAGTGGCGTCAGCCTTTCCAGCACCATCATCAGAGCGTATGAGATATCCTCCTGCTCGTCTGGCGCATCCGAATATTCGTTGAGGCTCCAATTCGCGACAACCGGTTCCGGGAGCCATACCCCTACATAAGACTCCCGATGGCGAGAGACTTTTTTCAGAGCGTCCAAACAGATCCGCGTCACAATTTTCGAAAAATAGGCCATGGGATAGTCAAGATCCGGTTTGCCCGCGGCCTGCCAGCGGATCCAGGCTTCCTGAACCGCATCTTCCGCCTCTGCCACGGTTCCAAGCATGCGATAGGCAAGCCGGTGAAGCTTGCCTTGCAGGTCCAGAAAGACTTGGTCTTTGTTTATCTCTTCAGCTTGCAAGAGACATTTCCTCCAAAAGAACGGAAACGGGTGAACATACGGTCGCAACCCCCAATCCTTTTTTCAGGATTGGATAGAACTGTCCATAGACAACGGCCAAGGATGCATCCCAAAGCCCCCGCTTGCCAAACTCTATTTCAATCTCCCTGATTAACTCCTCAAGCTCCAGACCGTCTTTCAGGACAGCCGTTGCATAGGACCAGCCCAGCTTAATATAGCGGGAGGCCCCGTCCATATCTCCTGTCAAAAGCCGCTTCAGGTCATCCTTTGAGATGCCGGAGCGTTCTGCCATGGTCAGAGTGAGCTTGAGGCACGGCCCGCAATCCCCGATCTGCATGGAGCGAACCTTGATCGCATAGTAAAGATCCAACGGAAGATGCCCGTTGTGATTGGCAAGCGGCATGGCCTTGACATAATAAGACGCTTTTTCAGGATAGATTTCTGCCAATTCCTCCATATAAGACATGTCGTAATTATACTCTGCCCCAAATTCCCGGAACTTCCATTTATAGATATGTTTAAGCATGAGTAGATCTCCTTTCTCAATTAAGGACGAGACAGGGATCTCCAAAGTGACATGGCACAAAAAAAGCGACCCGATTGAGCCGCTTTTTTTTAAAATTCGTATCTGTTGAGCAGATTAATAGGCGAGAGCGTGTCCGTCTTTCCGGGACTCGGTTCCTGCTGCCAGTACGCCATTTTCATGGTCGATCATAATCATCTGACCACCGCCATGCGGCATTTCAGGCGCTTTGATGGTGTAGCCCATATCCGCCAGTTCCTGCTGAACCTCTGGTGCGATGGTTTCTTCCAGCTCCAGCACGCCTGCATTATAAAAGGCACGAGGACATTCGATCGCTTCCTGAACATCCATGCCATAATCCATGATGTTGGAGAGAACATGCGCATGTCCAACAGGCTGATAACCACCGCCCATAACGCCATAGCAATGAGTGGCTTTATCGCCTTTGGTCACCATACCTGGAATAATTGTGTGCATTGGGCGCTTGTTCGGCGCAACGCAATTCCGGTGACCTTTCTCAACCACAAAGCCAGCCCCGCGGTTCTGGAAGATCACACCCGTATCCGGGCAGGCAATGCCAGAGCCGAACGGATGGAACAGGGAATTGATGAAGGAAACGGCCGTGCCATCCTTATCAACTACAGAGAGGTAAACCGTATCTTTGTGTTTATCGAAAGCACCTGCACCGGCCGGATCGCCCGCTTTGCCAACTTCAATATGGCTTCTGAGGTGATCAGCAAATTCTTTGGAGAGAAGCATATCAACGGGCACATCCGCCTGACCCATGTCCGCCACGTAAATATCGCGGGCAAGATAGGCAAGACGGGCAGCTTCTGCCTGCAGGTGAAGACGCTTCGCGCCGACCGGATCCAGTCCCGCAACATCGAAGCCCTTCAGGATGTTCAGCATGATCAGCGCTGTAATGCCCTGGCCGTTTGGCGGGATCTGATGAACATCGTGACCATGGAAGTCTGTGTTGATCAGATCAACAAAGTCAGCCTCGCAATTGCCGAAATCTTCAAGCTGATGGGTTGCCCCGGCTGCATTCAGCGTGGCCACCATCTTCTCAGCCAATTCACCTTCATAAAATGCCGCGCGGCCCTGCTTGGCAATCGCTTTGAGTGTTTGGGCCAGTTTTGGCAGCTTCCAGACAGTTCCCGCACCAGGGGCCTTGCCATTTTTCAGGAATAGACTGGCCGCAGCCGCATTGTTGCTGAGTTTTTCTTCTGTGAGTTTCCAGTCCATGGAGGTCCGCTGGGTAACGGCAAAGCCATTTTCCGCTGCCTCAATCGCAGGGGCCAGAATATCGGCAAAATCCATAGAGCCATATTTGGCATGCAAGGTCACCCAGGCATCAATGGCACCCGGGACCGTAACGGCATGGGGACTGGTCAGTTCAATTTCAGAAATTCCCTGATCCAGCAGCAGATCCGCAGTGAGGGCAGAAGGTGCCCGACCGGACCCATTGAGACCTTCAATCTGGGAAGAGCCTTTCGGTGCGATCAAGGCAAAGCAGTCACCGCCAATACCGGTTTGCATTGGATCAACGACACATTGAACCGCACAAGCGGCAATAGCCGCATCCATCGCATTGCCGCCGCCTTTCAGGATTCCAAGCCCCACCTGAGAGGCGTGAGCACTGGAAGTCGCAATAGCACCATTAAGGCCATAAGTGACGGATCGACCGGGATAGAAGAAATTACGCAAGACTAACCTACCTCTCAAAAATAGAATTGCAGCATCCTAATCCTGCGGCAGCTATGTGCAACCTTCTTTTCGGAGATTTTCACCATTCGGCAAAAAGAGGTTACCAAAGACGAACAATCACATATTTGGTGAAAGCATCATCCACGTTCATCTGACTAGCGGCCCGCCAGGCACTGACTGCCTCAGCATGACTCGTAAAGAACCCTCTCATATCAATGTCTTTCGGGTTCACAAATTCCCGCCCACGCGTATCGGTAACCTTGCCACCGAATACCGCAAATAATTCTTTTTCATTGGCTGCCGCCGCATTTACATCAGTCATATCTAATGCTCATAATCACAAAAATTCAGTCCTCGAACCAGCGCACGCAAGTCCACCACAAATAGATTAATTTATTATTATGAGTTTTGGTGACTTGTAAGGATAACGCTGCGGCAATGCAAGAGATTTCAACGGATTTTATTCTCTTGCCGCAAAGGCGCCAAAGGACAGCACTGCAACCGATAGTAAAGCGTGATAAATATTGAGGCTATCAAACTTGAGAAGCGTTGCCAGCCAATCGCTGCCAAGGCCTGCGCCCACCAGAAAGATAACACCCAGAAACAGAAAAATGCCCGATTTTGGATAGACAAAAAGCTGGTAAAGCGCGCTTAGGCCAAGAACACCGACCACTCCGTACTGTACCTCCTGGCTGATCCGCCAACTATCAGTCAGAAGAACTCCCGTCAGCAGCACGACCAGGATCAAGACAACCCACCAGCCCGCTTTATGAAACTGGGGTGCAAAAATACCCCCAACCGCGGCAACCGCGAAACTGACCAATCCGATGGACCCGGCGAAGGCAGAAAACAGTTTATGATAAGCGGCAAGTCCATTGATCCCAGCATAGACACCTGCCCCCAGGAAGGCGGCAACTCCAATCGCCAGAATTCCAAATGCCCAAGTTAAATTCATGGGAAAGTAAGTCCGGCGGGCTAGAAAAAGCGCCAACAGAGAACTCAAACCCAATACAACTTCGAAGATCACCAAACTGTTCATGCCGGTAGTTGTAAAGTCAAAATTTAATTCTGTCTAATCATGAAAATCTGAAGTAATCATGATATAGCTCACAAGCAGAAAAGTTTTTCATAGCCACAACTTAAATTTAGCGTATTTTACGGGCGCCTAATTTGTGAGGAAACGGCAGGTCTGTGGGTAGAAAATTAATAAATCGCCGCGCGTCCATTGGACTCGTTCTGGCGCTGAGCTTTGGGTCTCTTGTTTTTGTTGCCGTTGTTGCGGTTATGCTGATCAGCCTGTATTCCGGGCTCACCAATACCCGTGAACTCCTGATCAGCAATTCCACAAATCAGCTCGCTGCCATTCGCCAGAATATCACCGGATTGCTGGATCCGATGGAGAACCGGGCTGCAGATATTGCGAAACTGATTTATGAAAATGAAATTGACCCCGAAGATGAAGACGCTTTCGTTCGCGCCCTCAAAACGAGTCTGGTCGGTGCCAATGGCGTAGCCCAGCTTGGGTTTATTTATACGGACTATCGCCTGATCGTGGCGGACCATCAAACAACCAAAGTCACGCGAGCCTCCATCAAGAATGACCTTCTCAGTGTTCGCGAACTGGAAAGACTAAAGAGCGACAAGTTTGGATCCTGGGCACCCCTGGCCTATATCCCGGACATCAAAACAACCATCATGACCTTCCGCCAGCCGGTCAACAAAAACGGTAAGTTTCTGGGAATTGTTTTGATCACAATCCCGACTACCCTGGTCAGCAATGCGGTTAAATCCAGTGAGATGGGCCCGGACGCCAGACGATTTGTCCTTTATGGCAAAGATCATCTGCTGTCCCAGGAAGGCTTTCAGATGGAAGCTACGGGTATCACCATTGGGGAGGTAACCCCGAAACTCAGTGAAATTGACGACCCTGTGCTGTCCTCTATCTGGACGGCGCCGCGAACCCCGTTTCGTCTGTTCAAGGGCGGAGAAGATTTCGACGGGCACTTCACGGATGTGGGGGACCAACGCTACCAGTTTATTTATACCACGCTTGAAGGCTACACGGATTTACCCCTGATCATTGGCTATCAGCTCCCGTTTGAAGATGCCGTCAAACAGATTTCACGGCTGGCATCTGCAGGACTGACCGGTTTGATGATCCTTATCCTGAGCGTTATTCTCGCCTTCTTCATAGGCCGGAAAATTGCCCGGCCTATTAAGTCCCTGTCCCGCGCGTCCCAGCAAATCTCCAACCTGGATTTTCAGAAGGTAGGAAACCTGCCGAGCAGTCGCCTGCGCGAGCTGGATGACGCGGCAACCGCCTATAACACCATGCTGCGCGGGCTGACCTGGTTTGAAAACTATGTCCCCAAAAGCCTTGTCAAAAAACTGATGAGCTCGGGCGACGCCCATTCGGAAACCCGATCCGTTTCAGTGATGTTCACAGATATCGTGAATTTTACACCGATGGCTGAAAACATGTCCTCCGAAGAAGTGGCAAATCTACTGAACGAGCATTTTGAGATTTTGGCCAATTGCATTGAGCAGGAAGACGGCACGCTAGATAAATATATCGGGGATGCTGTAATGGCCTTTTGGGGTGCCCCGGATTATCAGATTGATCACCCGCTGAAAGCCTGCCGCACTGCAATCTGCATTCGAACCGCCATTCGGGCTGAAAACCAGCGGCGTGTGAAGGCAGGCAAGCCGCCAATCCAAATGCGGATCGGCATTCATACCGGGCGACTGGTTGTCGGTAATATCGGGGCGCCGGGACGGCTGAACTATACGGTCGTTGGAGACACCGTAAATGTCGCACAGCGGATTGAACAGCTTGGCAAGACCTTGAACGATGACAAGGACGAAGATGTCCTGATCCTCCTGTCAGACAAGATCGCCAGCGAGGTTCAGGACCAGATCAACGTCGAACCAGTCGGCGAATTTAATGTCAAGGGCCGGGGCACCAAGATCTCTATCTACCGACTTGCAGAGCAGTAAACTGAATTAGGCTGGCTGATAGTAGGGGTTCGTGCCGCCGGCATGATCGGTGACATCAAGGACTTCCTTGATCTTGGGAACCATGGTCATGATTTCCTTGGCAACACCCTGCTTCAATGTCACATCCGCCATCCCGCAGCCTTGGCAACCGCCTTCCAGACGGACGAAGGCCTTTTCTTCCTGCACATCAACAAGGGTGATATGTCCCCCATGCGCAGCAATTGAAGGATTGATCCGCTCCTGCAGGAGATCCCGGATCGCAACCCCTTCCTCGCTTTGCAGGCCGGGACGTGGCAACGCTTCCCGATGATCCAGAACGGCTTTAATCTCAGGAACATAGTGACGCAGCATGTTGGTAATCCCGGTCAGCATTGAAAAGGCTGAACCCTGCATTTTCAGGTACAGGTTACCATCCTTGTAGCTGTGAAAAGCGACGTCGCCGCCAGATTGGGTCACTGCCGGTACAATCCGTGTTTCCAAAAGATCCTTCACCTGATCGATAATTTCGGAGGTGAAATCGTCACCTTCTTCTGTCTCCTGCGACAGCTGGACAGGATCGCCAGATTGAAAATGCGCCATGATCGCCGAAAATACTTCTGTTCGAAGTTCATCCCATTCCCGATCGTCAGTTCTAGCCAGTAATAGGCTATCTGGAAGCAGGGTTACGGATTCAATGCCCGCGACCTGATAAATCCGCGCCGCCAGCGGAGAAATTTCACCAGCAGCATCCCGAGCAACTTCGAGGGACCCTTCGCCCAATACTTCTCGCCCTGGGAAAAATTCCATTTCATTCGGCAAATCACCTGATTGGGTTTGAATAAACATCTCGTCTTCTCAACTTTCCATCTTTTCCCTTCTTACATTGGAGAAGGGAACTCCAACTCATGTTCCTAACATAGGAATAAATGCTTCAAAATTGGAGGGTTATCTTGCCAAATTTTGTGATGGTGAACAAATTCCCGGCGAAAAGAGCCGAAATTAAGCCGCTACCACAACCGGTTTCTGCCCAAAAGCGCTAATCCTTTTGACTGAATCAAATAAACAACACCCTACCCGAATTGTGCGCAAACAAAGGAACAAAGCGATTCGCACATGGTTAATTTTTTGTTAAAGCTCATTCTAGGGATCTCTTTTTAATGCGGGTTTGGAATTACGGATGTCTTGGCTGCGGTCCATCTTCAAGCTTCTAACCGGAGTCAGTGGTGAAAAACTGACGGTGGAGCATATGGGGCGCCTACTGACCTCCGTTAATCATTCCCCGCTGCTGACCCGCAGACGCTCGCTGGTTATTTTATCGCGTATACGGCTGCTCTCCTTTGTTGCGGCAATCCTTATTCTAACCGGGATTTTAATCGACTATATTTATTACGATCCCGAAACTTTTATAAAACTGGCAAGTTTTAGAGGGGCCGCAGCTACGATCCTGTTTATCCTCACCTTTGCCACCCGAAATTCAGACAGCCTTCAAAGCGCCTATCGAGCGCTCTTTATCTTTGTTGGGACAAACGTCATTTATCAGGCGCTCTACCAACCCATCGTGCTGCCAGACTATCTGCAATCCATTGTTGATCTGCCAACAGCAGGATATGCGCTCTACCCCTTCTTGATTGCTGCCTGCTTTGCCCTCTTCCCGCTGAACATCAAGGAAAGCTTTCTGGGGGCGGTTCTGTTTCTCACAGCAGAGCTGTTAATCGTAACGCTGGCAACCACGGACCTGAACCCGCAACCGGGGCTGGGCGTATTGATTGCCCTTTGCAGCGCCTGCGCCCTCTCCTCCTTCTCGGCGATCAGTCAGATGAGTTACATGGTCTCGCTTGTAGAACAGGCATCTGTAGATAGCCTGACCAATTGCTACAGCCGCAATAGCGGTGAAGAAATTCTGGACGTGCAGTTCAGGATCGCCAGCCGGCAGCAAAGCCACCTGTCTGTGGTCTTTCTGGATATCGATAGTTTCAAGGTTATCAACGACCGCTATGGGCATGAAGCCGGTGACAAGGTTTTAACTACCGCTGCCAAGCTGATCCGGCGCAATTTGCGGGAGTCTGACGTTTCCATCCGCTGGGGTGGGGAAGAATTCCTGATGATCCTGCCCCATACAGATGCAGATGGGGCCACACGTGCGATTCGTCGCTTAAGAGCCAGCGGTCTGGGTAAACGCCCCGATGGTAAACCGCTCACTGCAAGCATTGGTATTGCCGAACTGCAAAGCTCAAATGCTGAGACATGGATGGATTTGGTTGAACTGGCTGATGCAGAAATGTACAAAGCCAAGACCAATGGCAAGGATGACTTCCGGGTTTTCATGCCGAAGCCAAAGCCTAAATCAAAAATGTCCAAGACCGCCTAACATCTGGATTTTCTGTGCTCTTAAAAATTCTTCTTCTTGCTTTCGTTGCTCTTTTTATCGGTCGAATCTTCTTTGCCAGAAAATTAAAAGAGATCGGAAAAGCGGCCGATCGCACAGTTAATCTCTGCCTCATTGCCATCGCCATCTATATTGCCCTTCAGATGCTATTTGTCTCTCTTTCCTGAGCTGTTACAGCTTCTCTTGACAGAGAAAAGACGAGGCGTATATTTCAGCCTCGTGGTGATTTGTGCCGACCGGCTTGCGGCCACGTTAATAGAAACGCTAAAAGGTCGGGGCTCGAGAGAACCCTGACTGAGGTCGGGGTCCTACAACCTCGAGGTTAGAAATGGTTAAATTAGACAAGAAAGCAGCAGGACAAGACAACAGGACTGCAACCCAGCTTGTCCGGGGCGGATTAAGACGCTCCCAATTCAAAGAAACATCCGAAGCAATTTTCATGAATTCCGGCTTTGTCTATGACAGTGCCGAGGAAGCCGCTGGCCGTTTTAAAGGCGAAAACGAGGGCTATATCTATTCCCGTTATGCCAACCCAACGATCAGTGTCTTTGAAGACAGAATGCGTCTGCTGGAAGGTGCGGAAGCAGCCATGGCAACGGCGAGCGGGATGGCCGCTGTTAATTCTGCCCTGATGAGTTTTGTCAAAGCGGGCGATCATGTTGTAGCACCAAAGGCCCTGTTTGGATCCTGCCTTTATATTATTGAGGAAGTCTTGCCCCGCTTTGGTGTCGAGGTGACACTGGTCAATGGAACGGATCTGGATCAGTGGAAAACGGCCCTCTCCAAACCCACATCTGCAGTCTTTCTGGAAACACCGTCAAACCCAACGCTGGAAATTGTGGATATCGCTGCAGTATCCGAGCTGGCTCACAAGGTTGGCGCCCGGGTAATTGTAGACAACGTATTTGCCACGGCCATCTACCAGAAACCACTGGAGCTGGGTGCTGATGTGGTGGTCTATTCCGCGACCAAGCATATCGATGGTCAGGGTCGTTGCCTTGGCGGGATCGTCCTTGGATCGGAAGAGTTTGTTGAAGACTACCTGTTTCCTTATGCCAAGCATACAGGCCCTGCCCTCAGCCCGTTTAACGCCTGGAACCTGGTGAAGGGTCTGGAGACATTGGAGCTTCGGGTTGAAAAGCAAACGGATAACGCAGAAAAGATTGCGGAGTTCCTGTCCCAAAGCAGCAAAGTCAAACGGGTGATCCATCCCGGTCGGGATGACCATCCACAAGCAGAACTTGCCAAGAAGCAAATGCGCCGCGGCAGCACGCTGGTAAGTTTTGAACTGGCAGGCTCGCAGGAAGAGACATTCGCCTTCCTGAACAAATTATCCTTGGTGGATATCAGTAATAATCTTGGCGATGCTAAAAGCCTGATCACCCATCCAACGACAACTACCCATTCCAGCGTCAGTGATGACCTGAAAGCAGAACTGGGTATTACCAATAGCTTGGTTCGTCTGTCTGTCGGCCTTGAAAATGTCGATGATTTGATCGCGGATCTGGGTGAGGCCTTGGAATAGACTGGCAGATTTCTGCCACAAAAGAGCCTTCAACTGATCAGGAAGCGGCCCCATGGCTGCCGGATTCAAGAGGCATGATCACTCCTAAATCAAGGAGATGTTCATGCCTCAATCATTCTATAACCGAGCCTATGTGGCCCCTTTGGCTCTTCTGCTGACCGGGCTTGCCCTCAGTGCCTGCGACACAGGCAAATATGAAGAATTACAATCAGCGAAACTAACCAATGGTGCTTTTTCTGCTTCCCTGGCCAAAGAGTACCGGCAGTTTTCAGCATCCGAAATCCGCCAGTATGACTGGCCGGACCAGCAGCATATTGCCCTCAAGGGTCTGGCTGCCGCCAAGGGTCAGCAACCCCTGCCGGAAGATCCAGATAACTGGCGCCTGTCAGAGGATGCAAACACGGAACTTCATCATAAAAGAGCTGACCTGATCGCCTGGCTGAATACGGATGGACGACATTCAAACCCATTGCAATCAGCCCGGGCACAGCGATATTACGATTGCTGGGTAGAGCAAAAAGAAGAGAACTGGCAGCATGATCACATCAAGGCCTGCAAAACTGGGCTGGAAAAAACCCTGCCTGAAAATTGGCAGATCCAGTTCCGCTTTGACAGTGCAAAACTGGAGCCACAAGCTAAATCCATTTTGAAACGAATTGCCCGGGATTGGAAAGCTGATCCAGGAAATTACCTGTTGATCCAAGGACATACCGACAAAACAGGCAGCTATGCCTATAACTACGCCTTGTCGGAGCGGCGAGCAAAGGCGGCTGGTAAGACCTTAGTCAGATTTGGCGTCCCCAAGAATAAACTGCGCTTTCAGGTCTGGGGTAAAGAGCGGTTGCGCCCGTCTTATCAGAAAGCCAACCTGATCGAAGAGAACAAGGTCAATCGGCGGGTAGAGATCTTTAAATACTAATTCAGATCCAATTGGCCCGTCCTACGTATAAGTAAGAGTTGAGCCGATAGGCATTAGCCTCTAGTCTTTGTCGGCAGAGGATCGTTTAAGAGGACGACAGGGCCGGGCAGAATGAATTGGGACAATGCCTATAAAAAAACGACAAAGGGCGTGGAGATCAACGTGGTCCCCACCTTTTTGGCCAATCGTTCCGAGCCGGAAAACAGCCTCTATATCTGGTCCTATCATATCCGGATCATCAATCATTCAGATCAAACAATGACACTCCGGCAACGTAGCTGGCAAATAACCGACGCCAACGGTCACACAGAGACCGTGCGCGGCGAAGGTGTCGTTGGAGAGCAACCGCGCCTTGAGCCGGGCAGATCCTTTGAATATACAAGCGGAACACCTCTTTCCACCCCGTCAGGGATCATGGTTGGCTCCTACGATTTGGAGCTGGAAACCGGCGGGTGGATAATTGCTGAGATTCCGGCGTTTTCTCTGGACAGTCCGCACGAAGGTGCGCCATTAAACTAACCCGATTAATTATCATCTAGCCCCATGAAGATCAGGATTTCCCATGACTGAAAATACTAAACCGACCAAGGAGCAAGCCGAGGAAGCTGTCCGGACTTTGATCCGCTGGGCCGGCGACGACCCCTCACGTGAAGGCCTGCTGGGAACACCAGATCGCGTCGCCCGTTCCTATCTCGAGTTCTTTGCTGGTTATGAAGAAAATCCGGAAGAATATCTGGAGCGGACTTTTGAGGAAGTCGAAGGCTATGATGAGATGATCATCCTCAAAGACATCCGTCTTGAAAGCTATTGCGAACACCACATGGTACCCATCATCGGTGTCGCCCATGTTGCCTATATGCCGGATAACCGGGTGGTTGGAATATCGAAATTGGCACGTGTCGTGGAAGCCTTTGCAAAACGCCTGCAGATCCAGGAAAAACTAACCCAACAGATCGCGGATACCATCGACAAGGCATTGCAGCCCAAAGGTGTTGCCGTGATCATCGAAAGTGCCCATCAATGCATGACCACCCGCGGTGTGCATAAAGACGGCGTGACTATGATCACCAGCAGCATGCTTGGAATGTTCCGAAAATCAGACATTACCCGAAAAGAACTGCTGGCCTTCCTCGGCCGTTAGTTTCCGATCAAACGTCAGGACGGGGTCAGAGATTTTTGACCCCGCCGGAACACGCGGCCAAAATCATCCTGGACCATCAGAAGTGCTGGCACCAAAAACAGCACAAGGAACGTGGCGACCATCAAACCGAAGACCAGTGTGATGGCCATCGGGATCAGGAACTGGGCCTGAAGACTGGTTTCGAACAAAAGCGGTGATAGCCCACCAATTGTTGTCAAAGAAGTGAGTAGCACGGCCCGCAGGCGGTCACATGTGCCGCCAATAATTGCCTCGCGGATCCCTTCTCCATTTGCGAAGCGCTCATCCACCACACTGACCAGAATGATAGAGTTATTGACCAGAATTCCGGCCAAGCCCAATAGCGCGATCAGGGACAGAATGGTGAGGTTAAAGCCCATCAGATAATGCCCCATTATGGCACCCACGATACCGAACGGAATGATGGACATAACCACAATTGGCCGGGTGTAGGAGGCAAAAACCCAGGCAAGGATCAGGTAGATAGACACAAGTCCGATCATTGCACCAAGCTTCATGTCTGCAAGGGTGTCCG
Organism: Sneathiella limimaris; assembly: GCF_012932565.1. NCBI lineage: Bacteria > Pseudomonadati > Pseudomonadota > Alphaproteobacteria > Sneathiellales > Sneathiellaceae > Sneathiella > Sneathiella limimaris. The sequence goes on along the minus strand of NZ_JABBYJ010000001.1, from coordinate 980,309 downwards.
CCTGCTCCTCCGCCTTGCCTGCAAAGCGATAAGTCAGCCCGTTAGAAATTGCCAATTGCTCAAGCCCTTCGGCGGGCAGGCGGCCAAGCACTTCATCCGCACTTGTCACCGTTTCATCAATCTCAGCCGTGACGGAAACTTCCCGCACACCATCTTCACGCTTGATCCGGGCAAAGCCCTGCTCAGTGGAGAACGAGACAACCTCACTTAAAGGAACTTCTCTGCCTTCTGCGTTCTGTAGGTAAAAGCCTTGCAGGGCGGAGGCTGAAACAGAGTCCCTGGGATACTGAACCCGGATCGTAACCTCTTCATCACCGCGGGCAAATTTGCGGGCAATGACACCCTCAAAAGCGCCCCTGACCTGATCGGACACATTATCGGTGGTAAATCCCAACGCCCGACCCTTTGGCGTGATGGACAGGATCAGCTCCTGTTTACCAAGCGGTAGATCATCCTCAATCGCAGAGACACCCGGGAACTTTCCAAGCATGACTTTCAGCTCTTCTGCGGCGGCCTTCAGGCGTTCAATCTCGGACCCTTTCAGACGAACATCCAACTCTTTGCCGGGCGGCCCGCCCATTCTTTCGGAGATGGCCACCCGGATCAAACCGGCCATGGGACGGATCTCTGCTTTCCAGGCTTCAATAAACTCCTTGGTCCGGACGGTTCGCTGATCGGCGGAGATGAGTTCCACCTGCATACCAGCACGGTGATCCCCGGAGACGGCTGAGAACTGATCACCGACACTCACCCCAAGCTTGCCAAAGGTCGACTTAATCAGTTTCTGATCCGGCGACAGATCTTTCTCCACCTGATCGAGGGAGCGTTGCAACTCCGCGAGCATGGCGGCTGTTTGCTCCCGCTCAACCCCCGGAGAGAAAACCACATTGGCATTGACCACATCTGCTTCCGGCGCGGGGAAGAAGGTAAAGCCAACACGCCCCCCGGCGATCAATCCAAAAGCAAAAATCAGAACGGCCACCGTTATTGCAAGCGTTGCATAGCGATGAGAGATGGCGCCTTCAACCCAACGGCGGAACAGATGGGTTTGAAAATTATGAAAATACGCATCGAACTTCTGCCGAAAGCGGCTGTCCTGTCCTCTGGATTTCAGGGCGAAGCGCATATGCCCCGGCAGAACCAGAAAGCACTCGATCAGGCTGGCGATCAAAACAGCCACAACAACAAAAGGAATGGCGACGATGATTTGCCCGATAATATCCTGGATCATGAAAATCGGCAGAAACGCCGCAATCGTTGTCAGGCTGGACGCCATAACCGGGGCCAACATACGCAGCGCGCCTTTTTCCGCGGCTTCTTGCGGGGAGAGGCCCTTGCTCCTCAAATGACTGCTGTGCTCACCAACCACAATGGCATCATCCACAATGATACCAAGGCTCATAATAATTGCGAACAAGCTGATCATGTTGATGGACTGACCGCTGAACAGCATCACGCCCATTGTGGCCAAAATCGCAACGGGAACCCCAGCCGCAACCCAGATGGCAACCCGAATGTTCAAAAACAGGAATAAAATCACAAGAACAAGGATCAGACCACTACCCCCGTTGGTCAGAAGCAAACGGATGCGATCCTCAATCAGGCTGGCCTGCACATCAAACTGCTGGATCTCCAATCCTTCCGGCCAGCGATGTTTTTCCTGATCCACATATGTAGAGACGATCTCCGCCGCCTCCAGCGCGTCTGTGGATTGGGACCGCTGTACATAAAGCTCAATTCCAAGATTGCCGTCCTTGAACCCAACTTTACCCCGCTCATCAAAGCCATCCTGCAGCTTGGCGATATCCTTCAAGTAAACCTTTTGACCATTGACGAGGGCGCGGACTTCCAGATTGGAAAGCTCGCTGGCTGTTGTTTTCTGCTCCAGCGAGCGGAGCTGACGCTCATAGGTTCCGCCAAGCGTTCCAAGCGGCACATCACGCGAGTTATCAGCGATAATCCGGGCCACCTCAGTCAATGTCAGGTCATAGCGCTGCAGCTGTTCTTCCGAAACCTCGACCCATAATTCCTCATCCCGCGCCCCAAAAAGGGTGACCTTGTCGACCCCGCGCTCCAGCAGATCGTCGCGAACGGTTTTTGCGATGGATTTGAGGGTTGCCTCAGAGAAAGGACCAGAGACAGAAATCCGGGAAATGGGGTCAAAAATCTCAATCCGCTTGGTGATCGGGGTCTCAATTGTATCCGGGAATGTGGTGATTTGGGCGACGGCCTGCTCTACATCAGACAGGGCCCGCTGCATGTCCGTTCCGGGCTCAAACTCCACAACAACGGTGCTGCTTCCCTCAACAGAGAAAGACCGGACTTCTTTTACGCCATTCAGGAACCGGACCTCCGGCAAAATTGCTGTGGTAATATTGGCATCCACATCTTCTGCGCTTGCCCCTGGCCAAACAATGGAGGCAGTGACTACCTCTGTTCCAAAATCCGGAAAGAACTGGGTGTTTAACCGGGCGAGAGAGAACGCCCCCACGACAATCATGATCATCATCAGAAGGTTTGCGGCGTTCCGGTGCCGGGCAAAGAGGGAGACGAGACGCGGTAAATCCATCAGCGGACCTCAACCTTGATGCCGGGGCCGGCTTCTGCAAAACGGGTGACCAGTAGCTGATCATCGGGACTAAACTCACCGGAAACGATGAGATCCGTACCCTCAACCTGAAGGATTTGAACCTTAACGGGACGCAAGCGACCGTCAACAACCAGATAAACCTTGTCCTTATCGAAAAGCGCATAATCCGGAATACGAACTGCCTTTTCATATTTTGGGCCTTGCATATGAACCTCAACAAAGGCACCGGACCGGATCAGATTGAGATTTTGAGAAGGTGCGAGTTCAGCATAAATCTCGATACCGCCGGTTGCGGCCTGAATTTCCGAACCAAACCGCATGATTTTCCCTGTAAAAGTGAGTTTCTGACGCCCTACCTGCCAGATCACGTCAATGCTTCGTCCTTGCAATGCCTCTCCCGTGGAGAGGAGGGAGCCATATTGGTCATTGGACAATTGAAATTGAACCTCTAGATTTTGCGCATCGATCAGAGTTGCAACCTGATCCTTGGCATCAATTTTCTTACCGAGCTCAACGCTTACCCCCTGCAGATATCCTGAGAAGGGGGCCAGCAAACTGGTATTCGAGCGATCCCGTTCCGCTTTTTTGAGGGAGAGTTCCAATCGTTCAATTGCAGCTTTTTGCTGATTGATGCGGGCCTGTTCAATCTCAAGACCGGCACTCCGTGTTTCCACTTGCTGGCGCTGGCGTTGCAAGGAGGCCTTCACATCATCCAGAGCTTTATCAGATATATTGCCCCTGTCTTTCAAGGCCAATGAGCGGGTCAGGTTTCTCTTTTCAATATCGAGCAGTTCCTGATCCTGCTGAAAGAGCACCCTGTCCGATTTCAGGTTCGCTTCCAATTCGGACAGTCTCGCCCGAGCTTCCAGCAGGCTCGCTTTTGCCTCCTGAACTGCCAGCTCATAATCGAACGGATCGACCTCGATCAGAACCTCACCTTCCTGCACGAAGGCACCGTTCTTAAACCTTTCAGAGACAGAAACAACTTCACCGCCGACCAGGGATCGCAAATCCACATCCCGCTCGGCAATAACCGTTCCATAAACCCGAATTTTGGATTGTACTTGCGCAGGCTCTAGAGCCTGAACAGCCACATTCCAGCTCCGCTCCTCCGGTTCCTTGGTCGCAATCTCGGGCTTGGTTTTCACAAGAACACTAAAGCCGATCACACCAAGGGCAAGGATTGCAATTGGCAACAAGGCTTTCCAGAACATCCGAAAATATCGACCCATGCGTCCTTCTCTCTTATCAGCTGATCATCCTGATCCGTTACGGAACCGTAATATGGTGCGCCATCGATAGCAACAACGCAAAAAAGTGACCCGGTAGTTATACGCAGGTCGCTCTCTTTTCCGTCACATTTAGGGCAATTTATTTTAGATATGCGCCCAGAAAGGCTTGGATGTTCTTTTCCAGCTGAACGTCAAATTCCCGCATCAACAACTCGGTCTTTTGAAAGAACACCTGATCCCGCTCATTCAAGGTCGCATCTTCGGGAACAGTTGTCGATTGGGTTGCCTCAGCAATGGCCAGTGCCCGGCCCCCATTGATAGTGACAATCTGCAATTCCCCAGCCACCCGAAAATCATATTTCTCAGACTGATCATTGGTGAAGAAGCCGCTGATACCCGATTTCTTTTCAAGAGGAGTTTCAACCACACTGGCATCTTTGAGGGTAAAGACAGCGTAAGCACCACTTCCGCCAACCGCCTTGAGCCGGTCATTAACCCAGCGCCGAACAGACCTTTCGATACCAACCGGTAGTTCATGTTCCACATTGGGGGGACGAAGCGGAGATTTAAACTCACTGACAAAGCGAATTTCACCCACATTCAGGTTCAGGGTCGGCTTATGCTGAAAGGTGATTTCAGGATAGTTTGGTTCATTCGGCGTTTCCGCACATCCAGCGAGCGCCAAGGCAACCATGCCCAATAAAGCACCGGCAAGTCGTCTGTGAAATGTCATCAAGTCCCCCGTGTCAGGCCGTCTGTTTCGCCTGTAAAATCAGCCCTAATTAGGGCAAATTTATGAAGCGGTTGGCCGGGCGTCGTTCACCTGATCAACCGTGATCACATATTGCGCGCTACAGAACTGACAATCAACCTGGATCTGTCCATCATCCGCCATCTCATCCACATTCTCAGGCGAGAAAGAGATCAATGTATTGAGGACCCGCTCCCGGCTGCAGCTACATTTATCCTGCAATTCGACAACGTCATAGAGCCAGACACCATCCTCATGGAACAACCGATAAAGGAGTTCAGAGGCCCGAAGACGGGTGTGGGTCAGCTCTTCATCTGTTACGGTTGAGGCCAGCGCTTCGGCATTGCGCCAATGTTCCTCAGCGGTTTCCTGACGCACCATCAGACCGCTGTCCTCAGGCAGACGCTGGATCATCAGCCCACCGGCCCGCCATCTCCCATCCTGTTTTGCAACAGAGACTTTAAGGCGGGTTTCAATCTGCTCCGAGCGGGCAAAATAATTTTCCATGCATTCCGCAAGGCTGTCGCCTTCAAGGGCAACAATCCCCTGATACCGATTTTCCGGATCTTTTCGCGGGTCAATTGTAAAAGCGATATAGCCTTTCCCCAAAAGACGCGGCACGACAGCCTGAGCCAGTTTGTCAGCAGCGGCTTCCAGTTTTTCTGGATCAAACGCCGCATAGCCCCGAAGATCACCAGGCGTGGACATGTCAGCCGCCAGCATGGAGATCGGGCCATCACCCTTGCTTTGGACTGTGAAAATACCATCAAATTTCAGGGCACCGCCCAACATGGACGCCAGCACCAGACATTCCCCAAGCATACGGGCAACGCTTTCCGGGTAGGCATGCCGGTTCAGGATATCATCAACCACCGATCCGAGACGTACAACACGCCCCCGAACGCCGGCTTCGGCCATCTGAAAGGGTTGGATCAGATTATCTGCAATAACCTGGGTTTTTTGCGGGCTTGACATTGGGGGTCCCCTAAAAAGTTCCAGTTGCGTCTAGATTTTGCCCAGACACCATCGCAATACAGCTTTTTGGGCATGAAGGCGATTTTCCGCTTCATCAAAGATGACAGATTGCGAGCCGTCCATGACAGCCGTAGTCGCTTCTTCATCCCGATGCGCGGGCAGGCAATGCATGAATATGGCATCACTTGCTGCCTTTTCCATCAGTTTTTCATCAATCTGATAGGGTTTCAACAGATTGTGACGGGCACCCACATCATCACCCATGGACACCCATGTGTCAGTGACAAGACAATCAGATCCCTTGGCTGCCTCTTCAGGGTCACGCGTGACGTGAACAGCGGCCCCAACCTCTTTCGCCCAATCCAGCGCAACCGGATTTGGTGACAGCTCCTCAGGGCAGGCAATTCTCAGCTCAAAGCCAAACTGACCCGCTGCGTGGATCCACGAGGTGACCATGTTATTACCATCGCCACTCCAGGTGACAACGCGATCCTTGATGTTGCCCTTATGCTCCTCAAACGTCAGGACATCGGCCATCAATTGACAAGGATGACTAAAGTTGGAAAGTCCGTTGATCACCGGGATAGATGCGTTCTCCGCCAGGTCTTTCAGTTTCTGATGATTGTCCGTGCGAAGCATGATCACATCAACCATCCGAGAGAGCACCTTGGCGGTATCGGCAATTGTCTCCCCCCGGCCAAGCTGCATGTCATCACTATTGAGAACAAGCGTATCGCCGCCCAGCTGGCGCATCCCCATATCAAAGGAAACACGGGTCCGGGTTGATGGGAATTCAAAGATGCATGCCAGCGTATGACCGTCCAGTGGACGGCCTTCATCACGGGTTCCTTTTGGCTTACCTGCCCGCGCCTTTTTCACGGCAAGGGCATCGTCAATCATTGTCCTGAGGTCTTCTTTTGAGACTTCGTGCAAATCAAGGAAATGGATTGGGTTGGTCATGATGACAACTCCTCACACGCCTGTTCCAGCGCTGTGATAAATTCATTAATCTGAGCTTCGTCGATGATCAGCGGCGGCAACAGGCGAACAACATTATCGCCGCCTTTTGCAGTGAGCACACCATGCTTGATCAGGGTTTGGATCAAGGCCCCGTTTTCGACCTTACATTTCAAGCCCAAGTGCAGCCCAACTCCCCGAAGTTCTTCGATTACAGATGGATAGCGATCGACAACGCCATGCAAGGCCTGACGTAAATGATTGCCGGTTTGCTGAACCCGTTCCATGAAGCCATCTTCTGTCATGATGTCGACAACGGCCCCAGCAACTGCCATCGCCAAGGGATTACCGCCATAAGTAGAGCCGTGACTTCCAACAGTCATGCAAACCGCCACCTTTTCAACAGCCAGACAAGCACCAACTGGAAAGCCGTTTCCAAGTGCCTTGGCAGAGCTCATGATATCCGGTGCAATGCCCAGATGTTCATAGGCAAAGAGCTTGCCAGTCCGGCCCATTCCGGTTTGAATTTCATCAAACATCAGAAGCAGACCTTCCTCATCACACAGCTTTCGCAATTGACGCAGAAACTCTGGCTCCACAACCTGGATACCGCCCTCTCCAAGGATGGGTTCGATCAAAACACCAGCGGTTTCAGGTGTAATTGCCTGTTTGACAGCTTCAATATCCCCAACCGGGACATGATCAAATCCGTCCATTGGCGGGCCGAAACCTTCCAGCAGTTTGTCCTGACCAGCAGCCGCGATGGTTGCCAATGTCCGTCCATGGAAGGAATTTTCAAAGGCAATGACCCGGTAGCGTTCTGGCTGACCATTCGTGCTGAAATATTTGCGGATCATTTTAAGACCGCATTCATTCGCCTCAGCACCCGAGTTACAGAAATAGGCGGCATCAGCAAACGTGTTGTCTACCAGCTTCTTGGCCAGCTCCTCCTGACCCGGGATCCGGAACAGGTTGGAGATATGCATCAGGTTCGACGCCTGCTTGGACAGGGCTTCCGTAATCTTTGGATGGGCATGCCCCAGCGACGTCACTGCAATACCGGCAAAAAAGTCGAGATATCGTCGGCCGTCATTCCCGAACAGGTATGCGCCTTCCCCTTTATCAAAAGAGAGATCTGCAGGGGCATAGTTCGATAACAACGGTGATATCATTTGCCTTCTCCAATAAATAAGCTGATCGCTTTTACAAACAGAAAATGGGTCGTTTGGTTTTTACCCCAGAAAACGACCCGGAAAGCGCGGAAGTATTGACAGGAGGAGGTTTCCTGTCAATCAAACTCTTCCGCTAAATGTAGAATAAGTGGAATAACTGGAAGTTTTTAGGGTTTCAGACGATATCCTCGTCGGAACAGGAACCAGATCACACAGAATAAAAAGAGGTTGAGCCCACCCACAACAAGGGCGCCAACTATTTGAGAACTGTCTGCAGTTCCAATAAATCCATACCGAAACCCATCAATCATGTAGAAAAACGGATTGATGTGACTGATGGTATACCAGATACCTGTCAGCCGCTCGACCGAGTAGAAAGTCCCAGACAAAAATGAGAGCGGCATAATCACAAAGTTGGTCACGGCAGCGATATGGTCAAACTTATCAGAAATGATCCCCCCGATAATGCCGAGCATGGACAGCATTAAGCCTGCCCCGACCAGGAAGAAGAGAACCGCAGCCCAGGAATGAACGGAAAGATCGACAAAGAAAAACATGCTGCAGGCAACCGCAAGGGCGACAACCAGTCCCCTGGCAAGACCAGAAAGGGCATAAGCCAAAGTCAGCTCAAGCGCGCTTAGAGGCGGCATCAGAACATCAACAATATTTCCCTGAACCTTCGAAATCACCAAAGAGGAAGAGGTGTTGGCAAATGAGTTCTGAATGACAGACATCATAATCAGGCCGGGCGCCAGGAACGTGGCAAACGCAATATCGCCGTCATAGCGACTGTTTCCGCCAAAGGCGAGCGTGAACACAGCCAAGAACAACAGGGTTGTCATCATGGGCGCAAAGACCGTCTGCAGCGGAACTTTCAGGAACCTTTGCACTTCCTTTTTGAGGAGTGTGTAAAAGCCTAGTCCCGGCACATATTTACGGCTATCCAGTGCAGAGGCCCCATGGGTCAGGCCTGCACGGCTATTTTCTGTTGTCTCTATTGTCATGGGCCTTTACATATTCTTTTCACCAGACGTGCGCAAGTTATCCATATCACAAACTGGTTAATCAATTTGATTTGAACGAAATTAAGTCACAGGGAAGACAACGGTATGACGGTCAAAATTCTCCATAACCCTCGGTGCAGCAAATCCCGCCAAACATTGGCTCTTCTTGAAGACAAGGGCATCGCCCCGACAATTGTCGAATATCTGAAGACACCGCCCAGCAAGGAAGAGCTGAAAGACATCCTGGCCAAGCTGAATATGCAGCCCCGCGATCTTATGCGCAAAAAGGAAGCTGAATATAAAGACCTGAACCTGGCGGATGACAGCTTAAGCGAGGACGATCTGATCACAGCGATGATTGAAAACCCCAAACTGATCGAGAGACCCATTGTGATCAATAACGGCAAGGTTCGCATCGGTCGCCCTCCAGAAGATGTGCTGGAAATCGTTTAAACCTGTAAAAACAGATAAATTTGAACAACCGGTTCAGATTCTTTGCTTTTCAAGTCTAAGCAAGGGTTATAAGGTACTTTCCCGAACGGGTGCCGACCCCACAACAAACAAAAATCAATCAGGAGGATCAGATGGCTGAAGCCGTTATCGTCTCTACCGCAAGAACCCCAATTGGCAAAGCCTATCGCGGAGCCTTCAACAATACTCATGGTGCCGATATGGGTGGCCATGTCATCAAACACGCCGTTGAACGTGCTGGTATCGACCCCGCAGAGGTCGAAGACGTTCTGATGGGTGTTGCCAACCCTGAAGGTGCAACCGGCAGCAACATTGCCCGTCAGGCTGTTTTGCGTGCCGGTCTGCCAATCACTACATCAGGTGCGACCGTCAACCGCTTTTGTTCCAGCGGTCTGCAAACCATTTCAATGGCTGCGCAACGGATCGTCGTTGATAAGGTTCCGGTTATGGTTGCCGGTGGCCTGGAAAGCATCAGCCTGGTTCAGAATGACCACATGAATAAATTCCGCCTGGCCAACGAGTGGCTGGTCGAAAACAAGCCCGCGATTTATGATCCAATGCTGAAAACTGCGGAAACTGTTGCCACACGCTACGGTATCACCCGCGAGCAGCAGGATGAATATTCCCTGCAAAGCCAGCAGCGCACAGCAGCCGGTCAGGAAGCTGGTCGCTTTGATCAGGAAATCGTTCCAATGACCACGACAAAACTCCTGGTCAACAAGGAAACAGGCGAAACTCTTGAAGAAGAAGTCACCCTGACAAAGGATGAAGGTAACCGTCCAAGCACTACCATCGAGGATCTGGCGAACCTGAAACCAGTTTTAGGTGAAGATTGCTTCATCACAGCTGGTAACGCGAGCCAGCTATCCGATGGTGCATCTGCCAGCGTCATCATGGACGCGAAATATGCAGAGAAAAACAATATCGAGCCAATGGGCATCTACCGCGGCATGGTTGTCGCTGGTTGCGAACCTGATGAAATGGGTATTGGCCCCATTTACGCTGTTCCAAAACTGCTGGAGCGCAATGGCCTGAAAATGGACGATATTGGCCTTTGGGAGCTGAATGAGGCTTTCGCAGTGCAGGTTGTCTACTGCCGTGACAAGCTGGGCATTCCAAACGAACTGCTCAACGTGGATGGCGGCGCTATCTCCATCGGTCACCCTTATGGCATGTCTGGTGCCCGCATGACCGGTCACGCCCTGATTGAAGGCAAACGCCGGGGTGCAAAATACGTGGTTTGCACCATGTGTATTGGTGGCGGAATGGGTGCGGCGGCTCTGTTTGAAGTCGTCTAAAGTCCTCTGACCTTATTTGAAAAGCCAGCTTTGAATAAAGCTGGCTTTTTATTTGTCTAATTTCATCCAGGATCGACAATATTCCAAGTTTAGATTTTGTTGATATTTAACGAATACACTGAACGGATGAGCAAAGACTTTGATGATGACTTGGAAGAGGACCTGGAGCCATCTTCTCTTGACGACAACACCCACGCTGAAATGCTGGCATTGTACCGGGAGAGTACGCGAACCATCCTCTATGCCAAAACAAGACAATGGCGCACACTCGCTGCGGCCTGCTTTGCTCAGATCATAATTGTCGCCGCCGGCCATTTGATCCAGCTTGATCCTAGTGTCCATCGAGCCTTGGTGATTATTTCATTTCTCGTAAGTGCCATGGCAATTTCCATCCTGCTGATTTTCCAGATCTGGCAACATACCGAGGTACTCAAAATCCGGAAAATCACATCTTTCCTTTCCGGTCACTTTGGGACGGTCAGGGCTGTCAAATCCCGGGTTGAAGCCAATATTCATCGGTATATTCTGCTGGCCGTGATGATCATCTCTATCCTGATCACCAATACGATTTCCTATATTGCCTATGTGCCACTGCTGCCCGTCAGCAACTGATCCGCAACAAACTTGCCTCTTTCCCTGTACAGACTTCAAGATTTCCCTTAAGAGACATAAAAACCTGGTAGAGTTCACCGGGCGCAATAATAATGAGTAATGTGAAAGTCGCCCCATGCCGACCAAAAGAATCCTTGGATTTGCAGCCATCACCGCCATTGTCTTCATGTGGTCCGGCTGGATCGTAACAACCCGTTTTGGTGCCCAGTCAGCGCTTACGATCTACGACATTACACTTCTTCGGTTTGGGGTCTCCAGCATCTTTGTTCTGCCGGTCGCACTCTATTACAGACCCTGGCGATCTCTCGGCCTGAAAAAATCACTCATTACGTCACAACTTGCGGGAATCCCTTATGTGCTGGCTGTTTGTTATGCCTTTAAACTGGCGCCGGCAGCCCATGGCGGTATTTTCATGAACGGCTCGCTTCCTGCCATTACTCTGTTTTTGGGGTGGATCTGGTTCAAGGAGCATCCAAACCGTGTTCAACTCCTTGGCGGACTATTGATTACAATAGGTGCCTCCATAACGTTATTTGGCAGCTCCGACGTCTATGGCCAATATGTGTGGGTTGGGGATCTGCTATTCCTTCTGTCAGGGCTTTTCTTTGCCCTTTATATGGTTGTGTCCAAGCTTTGGCTGCTAACTCCAACGCAAATCCTTTTTTGCTCCTCCATCGTCAACTGCGCGCTCTTTTTACCGGTCTGGTATTTCTTCTTGCCGTCCGGCTTCAGTGAAGCCAGCTTTCTGGATATTGCCTTGCAAACTGTCTATCAAGGCATGATTGCCACTCTTATAGGACTGTTGCTGGTAGCCTTTGCCGTACGCCAGATCGGTGCACCGACAGCCGCAGCCTTTATGTCAGGTGTTCCCAGCATCGCTGCAATTCTCGGGTTCCTGCTATTGGGAGAGGCAGTGAACATCTGGGTTTGGGTCAGTATCTTCCTACTGACACCCGGTATCATCCTCGTTTCCATCTGGAGCCAGGATAAATACAAAAGAAAAGCCCTGCCAAACTAGAAGCTGGCAGGGCTAAATTTTCAGCTTGGATTACATCCCAGTCATTACCGGGTTGGAGTAGGTGTCTCCGTCGTGTAATCATAGAACCCGCGATTAGCTTTACGGCCCAACCATCCCGCTTCTACATATTTCACCAGAAGTGGACATGGACGGTATTTTGTATCGGCCAAACCTTCGTAAAGAACCTGCATGATGGACAGGCAGACATCCAGACCGATAAAGTCTGCAAGCTGCAATGGACCCATCGGATGGTTCGCACCCAACCGCATCGCACTGTCGATTGCCTGAACGGATCCAACCCCTTCATAAAGAGTGTAGATCGCCTCATTGATCATTGGCAGCAGGATACGGTTCACGATGAAGGCCGGGAAATCTTCCGCTGGCGTTGGGGTCTTGCCGAGTTTCATCGTCAAGTCCCGGACCAGTTGGAAAGTTTCCTCGCTGGTAGCAATACCCCGGATCAGTTCCACGAGTTTCATCATGGGAACCGGGTTCATGAAATGCATTCCCATGAACTGGCTCGGGCGATCGGTGACCGCCGCAAGCCGGGTTACAGAAATAGAGGATGTGTTCGTTGCAATAATTGCTTCTGGCTTCAGTTGAGGACCAAGAGGCGCCAAAATGGCTTTCTTGATTTCCTCGTTTTCTGTTGCCGCTTCGATCACAAGATCAATTTCCCCAAGGAAATCGTCCGTCAGAACTGGCTTGATCCGAGCCAGAGCCGCAACCCTGTCCGCATCATCCATTTTTCCCCGACCGACCTGTCGCTGCATATTGTTGTCGATGACACTGATGGCCCGATCAAGCTGTTCCTGACCGACATCCTTCAAGTAGACATCAAAACCTGACAGCGCCATGACATGAGCAATACCATTGCCCATCTGGCCTGCACCAATTACACCAACCTTGTTAATCATCGCGCATCATCCTGCCTTGGATTGTGACAGAGGATCATAGCTTCGCAATTACCGACAACACAAGCCATTAAAGTGCTGCTTCCAACTCTGGCAGCGCTTTGAACAGATCAGCGACCAGTCCATAATCCGCAACCTGGAAGATCGGTGCTTCTTCATCCTTGTTGATAGCAACGATAACTTTACTGTCTTTCATACCTGCCAGATGCTGAATAGCACCAGAGATACCAACGGCAATGTAAAGCTCAGGCGCAACAACCTTACCGGTCTGACCAACCTGGTAATCGTTAGGAACGAAACCTGCGTCAACCGCAGCACGGCTAGCACCAACAGCGGCGCCCAGCTTGTCTGCAACAGCTTCGATCAGTGGGAAGTTGTCACCAGACTGCATACCGCGACCACCGGAAATAACGATTTTCGCAGATGTCAGTTCAGGACGCTCAGACTTGGACAGTTCTTCACCAACGAATGTGGAAAGGCCTGCATCTTCAGCCGCAGATGCATTTTCAACTGAGGCTGAACCGCCTTCGGCATCGGCAGCAGCAAAAGCAGTACCGCGAACAGTGATAACTTTCTTGGCGTCAGAGCTTTGAACTGTTGCCATCGCGTTACCAGCGTAAATTGGACGAACAAATGTGTCGTTCGATACAACTTCAGTAATTTCAGAAATCTGAGCAACATCCAGCAGAGCAGCAACCCGTGGCAGAACGTTTTTACCAACAGTTGTTGCTGGCGCCAGGATCGCATCGTATGAGCCAGCCAGACCCACAATCAGGCTTGCAACATTTTCAGCCAGAGCATTTGCATAAAGGGCATCGTCAACAAGGATAACCTTGGCAACACCAGCGACTTTTGCAGCTTCGTCAGCAACAGCCGCACAGCCTGAGCCTGCGACCAGAACATGGATATCACCACCGAGTTGAGACGCAGCAGTTACTGTGTTCAGGGTAGCGGCGCCCAGTGCGGCATTATCATGATCAGCATAAACCAGTACAGTCATTAGATAACTCCCGCTTCGTCTTTAAGTTTTTTGACAAGTTCTTCAACACTTTCAACCATGACACCAGCTTCACGTTTTGGAGGCTCAGTCACTTTCAGTGTTGTCAGACGCGGTGCAACATCAACACCAAGATCGCCAATTTCTTTTTCATCAATTGGTTTCTTCTTGGCTTTCATGATGTTTGGCAGAGACGCATAGCGTGGCTCGTTCAACCGCAGGTCTGTTGTCACAACAGCTGGCAATTTCAGGTCAACAGTTTGCAGACCACCGTCAATTTCACGGGTAACCTTCACTGTACCTTCGCCAAGGTCAACTTCAGAAGCAAATGTTCCCTGTGACCAGCCTGTCAGTGCTGCAAGCATCTGACCTGTCTGGTTGCTGTCGTCATCAATGGCCTGTTTACCAACGATAACAAGATCAGGATTTTCTTCTGCAGCGACAGCTTTCAGAACTTTAGCGACAGCGAGCGGCTCAACAGAGTCATCTGTTTTGACCAGCACACCTCTGTCTGCACCCATGGCCAAAGCAGTCCGAATGGTTTCCTGAGCAGCCTGCGGGCCGACGGAAACAACAACAACTTCGGTTGCTTTACCAGCTTCTTTAAGACGAAGCGCTTCTTCGACAGCGATTTCATCGAAGGGATTCATTGACATTTTAACGTTGGCGAGATCTACACCTGTGTTGTCCGCTTTTACGCGGATTTTCACGTTGTAGTCTACGACACGCTTAACAGCGACGAGAACTTTCATGGATCGGTTTTCTCCAAGCCTGATGGCCCTTCGGTCCTACAGATACTCACACACCTGCATCCGTTAAGGGGGAGCGTTTAACTTTCTTTTTCGGCGCTGCACAATAATTAGCAAATGACATTCTGTCAAACGATGCGCAAAACCTTTTTCCTTAGTCGCCCCAGCCGCTCTTTTACCCGATGATGGTTTGGGTTTAAACCCTATCTGTTCGCCCCTGGGACCCACAAAACATCTGCCGCCCCTTTTTGGTTATAAAATCGTGACATGACGAACAGCAGGTCTGAAAGCCGATTGACGTAACGTATTGAAATTTCATTAATATTTTCAACAGTTGCGAGTGAAACCATTCGCCGCTCGGCGCGCCGGCAGACGGTACGCGCATGATGCAGATGCGCAGAAAAAGCTGATCCACCAGGCAAAATAAAGGAATTTAGCGGGGACAACTCTGAATTTAGCGAATCAATCACCTCTTCCAGCCAGGTAACCTGCGCTTCGACGATCCGAAGAGGCGGATATTTTGGGTTCTCTTCATGTGGCGTACAGAGATCAGCGCCCAAATCAAAAAGGTCATTTTGAATCCGATTGAGAATCTTTGCCGCGCTTTCATCTTCGTGAAGCCGGGCAATCCCAAGGATCGCATTCAGCTCATCCACATCCCCGTAGGCATCAACCCGCGCATCATCTTTTGAGACCCGCTGACCGTTTCCAAGAGATGTCTGCCCTTTATCTCCGCCGCGCGTGTAAATTTTGGTGAGTTTCACCATGCCATCAGCTTCCCTTCATCCCAAAAGCCAGCCCAATCATGACAAGGGCAATGGCAATCGCTTGAAAGAGAATCCGAAGACGCATCAGTCGATTACTTGTAATTCCGCGTTTTTCACCGGACCGGCCCATATTAAGGACACCGAGAAGAACGACGAGCGCAGTCGCAGCAACGGCTGCCAAAATGAAATAGTTGATCATCTCTTCCGCTTATCACATATTCGGCCCCTCACCAAGGGAGCCTTTCCTACCAAATTATATCGGGATTATGACACGTCGGGAATGTGAATGTCAGAAAATAGCTATGATATTGTAATTATTGGCGGCGGTGTCATCGGATCTGCGATTGCCTATTTTCTCAGCCGGAATACTGAGCAAAACCTCAAAATTGCGGTTATTGAAAAAGACAGCAGTTACCAGTTCGGCTCAACAGCCCGATCCGCTGGCGGGGTTCGCTTGCAGTTTTCAACGCCTGAAAATATTCGCATGTCGCAGTTCGCTGTGGAATTTCTACGCAATATTACGGACCACCTCGGAATTGAGGGTGAAAAAGTTGATGTGAGCTACACAGAAGGTGGGTACCTGTTTCTCGCTCAGGATCATCAAATCCCAATCCTCTATAACAATCACGAAGTCCAGAAACGCGAAGGTGTTCCTGTAGCCCTTCTGGACCCTGAAGATCTCAAAACCTCCTATCCCTGGATGAATGTTTCTGACCTGGCTGGCGGGACACTTGGACTTGAAGGGGAAGGGTGGCTCGATGCCTATGGCCTCAACCAAGCGTTTCGGAAGAAAGCGATCTCTCAGGGCGTCACTTATTTGAAGGATGAGGTCCTCGATCTGGTCAAAAACGGCTCAAAAATCGAAAAAGCCACTCTGAAATCAGGGGACAGCGTGCTGGGGAGCGTTTTTGTCAATGCAGCAGGGGCAAGAGCGGCAGAGATTGCCAAAATGGCAGAGCTGGATCTGGCTGTCCGACCCCGAAAACGGTTTATATTCTCCTTCAGTTGCCGTGAAGAGGTTGGGCCTTGCCCCCTAACCATCGATCCCAGTGGCCTCTATTTCAGACCAGAGGGTCACCAGTTTATTACAGGACGATCCCCCGGACCGGATGAAGATCCGGATTGTCTGGATTTTGATGTTAATTATGACTGGTTTGACAACGATATATGGCCGGTTCTGGCCCACCGCGTTCCTGCCTTCGAAGCCATCAAAATGGAAAACGCCTGGGCTGGACATTATGCCTATACTCTGTTGGATCAAAACGCTGTTCTTGGCCCTCATCCAGAAGTGCCAAACTTTATCTTTGCCAATGGTTTCTCAGGCCATGGATTGCAACAGTCCCCGGCCGTTGGACGCGCAATCGCAGAGTTGATCTTGTTTCAAAACTATCAGACACTGGATCTGTCCTGCTTCTCCTTTGAGCGGCTTCTCACCGGCAAAGGGGTCAGGGAGATTAATGTTGTGTAAGGGTTGAGTAAAAGTCGTCATCCGAAATTTCTAAAGACTTAAAGGTCAGAAATGATCAGCCTGCTCAAACAGTTTCTGTATATTGTAAAGGAATGCGCGCTGCATTTCGTCAACCAGAACTGTCTCAGGATGGCAACAGCTTTGAGCTATCAATCCCTTCTTGCGGTTGTCCCGCTAGCCGTTATGGCTGTTTCCCTACTGACTTATCTGGATGCTTTTTATACCTTTCAGGAAGACATCGTTTTTTTCCTGTTTGATAACCTGCTCCCCACAACAATTACCTCCGCCTATGATATCCTTCAGGATATCGTGGTGAATGCGAAAGAGCTGACTTATCTGGGCTTTGTCGGACTGGCATTGGCCGCAATCCTGTTATTTCTGAATATCGAAGGCTGTTTTCGTCAGATCTGGCGATCCACCACCTCACGAAATGTGTTCATCCGGCTATTTGCCTATTTACTGATGCTGGCGGCGGGACCCATCGCCCTTGCCAGTAGCCTGACGCTTGTGAAGTGGCTGAGCAACTGGACAGAACAGGCAAGTGGCATTTCCTTTGACCAATATGTTGAATACTTCAACTTCATGGTGCCGTTTCTAGTCACCTTGAGCATCCTGTTTCTGCTTTACCGTCTTGTTCCAACCCGAAAAGTCAGTGCGCTTCATGCCCTTATTGGTGCCTCTATTGCGGCGAGCCTGTTTGTATTAAGCAAAACTGCGTTCAAACTTTACCTGCTGGCCTTTCCTACCTATGAAGCGATTTATGGTGCGCTGGCAATCCTGCCCCTTTTCCTGATTTGGATTTACCTCTGCTGGATACTGGTTTTGTTAGGCGCAACCATCACGGCTGTCTTGGGATTTAATTATTCAGAACAGCTTTCACCGCTGAATGCAGCCGAAAAGAGAGAGGCCCGAAAACGGGTCACGGAATAGGTTAAAGACCCAACCGATCAGCGATGCGTTGCCACAAAAGAACCCCCGGCATGAACCAAGGATTGCCGGAATAAAGGAATTTTCCTTCGAAGGGCAGATCATCAAACGCCGTTCGGCCATTTTCTTGATCACCAATGATCTTATAACCCAGCTTGGTGCCAAAATATGTGGACCTTGCCACGCCCGAGCCGCAATACCCCATGGCATAATACAGATCCCCCAAGTTTCCGATATGAGGAGAGTGATCAAAGGTATAGGCAACAAGACCTGACCAAAGATAATCTGTCTCAACTTTAGAGAGCTCAGGATAAACCTCCGCCATGGAGGATTTGAGGATTTGCAAGTTATGCGCGGGTCTGTCTTTGTAACCGGAAGCCCGCCCACCAAACAGGATGCGTTTATTGTCCGGCGTTGTCCGGTAATAAGCGACAAGTCGGCGACTATCCCCATACATCCGCCGTTGCGGCATTAGCCTCTCAATTTGCTCTGGCTGCAACTCTTCGGTTACCAAAATTGCACTTCGAAGCGGCAGGACTCTTTTGCGAAAATCAGGCAGTGCCTTACCTGTATAGCCATTTGTACAAACTGCCACTTTTTCAGTGGTTACCACACCGGATGGCGTAACGACCAAAAACCGACCATTCTCTTTTCGAATATCTTCAACCGGAGTTCCTCCCTGAATACGCACACCTGCTTTTTGGACTGTCTGCAATAACCCCGCATGATACTTTGCCGGATGCAACCCCCCATCCAATTCATAAACAACACCCCCATGAAAAAGGGAGGATCCGGTCTCCAGATGCTGTTCGCCGGGGGAAACCATGTGCCCTTTAACACCGCAAGCCTTTTGCAACGCTTCCAACTCTCGTGCCATGCTCGCGTAATGCTCCGACCGAAGCGCCCCGCGGAAACGCCCAGTTTGTTTAAAATCGGCTGAAATATTCTCGACAGTGAGAAAATTCGCCAGAAAGTCGACGAAACCAACGCTTTCTTTCAAGATCTCATTGGCAATTGTTTCCCCGTAATTAGCCTTGAGACCCTTGATACCAAGTTTATGAAAACTGGGGCCCACCATTCCCCCGTTTCGGGAACTGGCACCTTCCCCAAGACGGCCAGCCTCCAACAGCAGAACATCATGGCCACTTCTGGCCACAACCAACGCAGCAGCAAGGCCCGTAAAACCGGAGCCGATCACAACAACTTCGGCTTTTTCCGGCAGAGGCTCAGCCGCTGGCTCTTCTCTTGGTGCTGCTTCCCACCAGTAAGGGGTGGTTTTCATATTTTGACGTTCAACCTGCATGATAAAATGAGGGTAAAAATATCAGGGTCTGGGTACAAGCATAAAAAAAGCGGATGCGATCACATGCACCCGCTTTTTCATCATTTCTGGGAAAGAAAAGGCTTAGTTTGCCCCTTCCAGAAGACGTCTTGCAATCACCTGCGCCTGAATTTCGCCAGCGCCCTCAAAAATATTGAGGATGCGGGCATCACAAAGAACGCGACTGATCGGATATTCCAGTGCGAAACCGTTGCCGCCATGGACTTGCAACGCGTTGTCTGCCGCATTCCATGCAACACGGGCACCGAGGAGTTTTGCCATACCAGCTTCCAGATCACAGCGACGCCCTTCATCTTTCGCACGGGCAGACGCATAAGTCAGCTGACGGGCCATCATGATCTCAACTGCCATGAAAGCAAGCTTGCCAGATACACGTGGGAATTCAATGATTGGCCGGGCGAACTGAATGCGGTCCAGCGCATAGCGAAGACCCAGTTCCATGGCATTTTGCGCAACACCCAATGCACGGGCAGCTGTCTGAATACGGGCACTTTCAAAGGTTTGCATCAATTGCTTGAAGCCGTTGCCTTCTTCTTCACCCAGCAGGTTTTCAGCCTTCACTTCAAAATTATCGAAGCCAAGCTCATATTCCTTCATTCCCCGATAGCCGAGAACCTCAATTTCACCGCCGGTCATACCCTCCGTTGGGAAATCCTCATCCTCAGTCATATGCTGTTTTTCAGCAAGGAACATCGAGAGGCCTTTATAGCCTGGCTCGTTTGGATTGCTCCGTGCCAGCAAAGTCATGACATCTGCGCGGGCAGCGTGCGTAATCCAGGTTTTGTTCCCTGTGATCTTGTAGACATCCCCGTCTTTCACGGCACGTGTTCTCAAAGATGCCAGATCAGATCCTGTATTCGGCTCAGTAAAGACCGCAGTTGGCAAGATTTCGCCGGTTGCAATCTTTGGCAGCCATTTTTGCTTCTGGCTTTCTGTGCCACCGGCCAAAATCAATTCTGCCGCAATTTCAGACCGGGTACCGAGGGAGCCAACACCAATATAGCCGCGGGACAATTCCTCAGACACCACACACATGGACATCTTGCCAAGGCCAAGACCATCATATTCTTCCGGAATGGTTAGACCAAAAACCCCAAGCTCAGACATCTTGTCAACGACAGGGCGTGGGATCAGTTCGTCTTTCAAATGCCATTCATGGGCATAAGGAAGGACTTCCTCTTCCGCGAAACGACGGAACTGGTCACGGATCATGGAATAAGTTTCATCCAGACAAGGGTCACCGAAATGCCCCGTATCCATACCTTCGGCAACCAATTCGGCAATCCGCATCCGAACCGCAGGGGAATACCCTTCAGCAATGAGGGTTTTAACCGCGTCAGTTTCAAATTCTTCGACGGCAGATGCCTCAATCCCGAGATCAGCCGGCCGAATAATTTCACCCAGTGTCATCGGAATGCCGCCCTTGATCTGGGCCAGATATTCAGCAAAGCCAGCTTGCAGGATTAGCTGTTCAAGCTCACCGCTCTTGCCTTCAGACACCAGATCATGGGACCACCGCAAAGTTTCCTTCAAGGTTTCCACATAGGTGACAAGCCAGGCCAGTCCGTGTGTCGCATACTGGTTCTGTTCTACCAGGCGAGAGCTGATCCGGCCATCTTCACCGCGCGTGAAGGCAGCCACAGCATTAATCGCCTGTTGCTTGAATTTTTCAGCAGATTCCAAAGAGTTTGCACAAAGCTCGTCGAGCCTGTCTAAAACTAGACTGGTTGGTTGTGTCGTCATGTGATTTTCACTTTTGTTGTTTTTTGGAAGCTATTCCTAATGGATTTTCCGGGAACGTCAAGAGTTCCCGGCTTCCATTGCATCTTCCAAAGTTCTCAAACCTGGGTATTTAGCAGAGACAAGCACGGCCATGTTGCCTGGTTTGTGCTGGTTGTTCATCATCATTGTATGGGCCCGAGGAATATCATCCCATGGGAAAACCTCTGACATACAAGGATCAATCCGACGCTCAATCACCATGTTATTTGCTTGCGACGCCTGTTTCAGGTTTGCAAAGTGGCTACCCTGAATACGCTTCTGGCGCATCCACACAAAACGAGCATCCATTGTCAGGTTAAAGCCGGTTGTACCTGCACAGAAGACAACCATACCACCACGTTTCACAACATTACAGGACACTGGGAACGTAGACTCACCTGGATGTTCGAAAACGAAGTCAACATCGTTACCCTTGCCAGTGATGTCCCAGATAGCGCGACCAAATTCACGGGTTTTCTTCATGTATTCGCCAAAACCTTCGCCGTTCACTGTCGGCAACTGACCCCAGCAATCGAAATCATTTCGGTTCAGAACACCCTTGGCCCCCAAGGACATGACGAAATCCCGTTTGGATTCATCAGAAATCACGCCGATAGCGTTCGCACCAGCAGCCGCACAAATCTGCACCGCAAATGATCCGAGACCACCGGAAGCACCCCAAACCAGAACGTTATGACCTGGACGCAGAATATGTGGACGGTGACCAAACAGCATCCGGTAAGCTGTTGCGAGTGTCAGCGTGTAGCAGGCACTTTCTTCCCAAGTCAGATGCTTTGGACGTGGCATCAGCTGACGGTCCTGAACGCGGCAGAACTGCGCGAAAGATCCATCAGGTGTCTCATAACCCCAAATCCGCTGGGAAGGAGAGAACATTGGATCGCCACCGTTACATTCTTCGTCGTCACCATCGTCCTGGTTACAGTGAACAACAACCTCGTCACCGACTTTAACGCGCTTCACTTTGTTACCGACGGCGTAAACGATGCCAGACGCATCAGAGCCCGCAATATGATAAGGTTCATTGTGAACATCAAAGACAGAGATCGGCGCACCCAGTGACGCCCAGACACCATTGTAGTTGACGCCTGCTGCCATCACGAGGACCAGTACATCGTGGGAATCGAGTTCTGGTGTATCGACCACTTCAACCTGCATTGCCTTTTCTGGCTCACCCTGCCGTTCCCGGCGAATTGCCCATGCGTACATTTTGGAAGGCACATGACCAACTGGGGGGATTTCACCGATCTCATACAGATCCTTGAGAGGGGCACCAGACCCTTCAGCAGCGTTTTCAGTTGGGGTAACAGCTTCACTCGCAGACATCACTCAATTCCTCTTCTCTAGTACAGTGCAGGTCCCAGAACCTGCTCGCTACAGTCACTATACCGCAGCGCATCATTTTTTTCTTCGCTAATTGCGTCTCTATCGTTAATAATGGGCAGATTACAAACCTTGCCTGGGAGTGCAAGTTTTTTTTGCAGCGCAAAACAAAGTTATGATATTACGTGTTGGATGAAAAATAAGAAATAACCAACTCAATTGATGTGTATTGACGAAAGATTATTATGAGCAGAGAGACTACAGGAACCCCTGATTCCCCAACTGCAGCCCCTAAGGACCGCCCTTGGCTCTTCCGGACTTATTCAGGTCATTCATCTGCAAAAGCGTCCAATGAACTCTATCGGACGAATCTCGGAAAAGGGCAAACCGGCCTATCAGTTGCCTTTGATTTGCCAACACAGACCGGTTATGATTCGGATCATGTCCTCGCTAAAGGGGAAGTTGGCAAGGTGGGAGTGCCGATTTGTCATCTTGGGGATATGAGGACATTGTTCGATCAAATCCCGCTCGAAAAAATGAACACATCAATGACGATCAACGCGACCTCCGCTTGGTTGCTTGCTCTATATATCGCTGTTGCAGAAGAACAAGGCGCTGACCGCAAGGCGCTTCAGGGAACTGTTCAAAACGACATCATCAAGGAATATCTCTCCCGCGGGACCTACATTTTTCCGCCGGCCCCAAGTATGCGGCTGATTACAGATGTGGTTAGCTTCACTTACAAGGAAGTGCCCAAGTGGAACCCAACCAACGTCTGCTCCTATCATCTTCAGGAAGCCGGTGCGACACCGGTTCAGGAACTATCCTTTGCTTTGGCGACAGCCATTTCTGTCCTTGATGCCGTTAAAGAATCAGGTCAGATCAGCGCAGAAGATTTTCCCGCAGCGACCGGCCGGATCAGCTTTTTTGTAAACGCTGGTATTCGGTTCATTACTGAAATGTGCAAAATGCGGGCGTTTGTGGATCTTTGGGATGAAATCCTGAAAGACCGCTATGGCGTTGAAAATGAGAAATTCCGCCGCTTCCGGTACGGCGTTCAGGTGAACTCCCTCGGCCTCACAGAGCAACAGCCGGAAAACAACGTTTACCGCATCCTGCTGGAGATGCTGGCCGTTACCCTTTCCAAAAAGGCACGGGCACGAGCAGTTCAGTTGCCAGCATGGAACGAAGCCTTGGGACTGCCGCGCCCTTGGGACCAGCAATGGTCCTTGCGCCTGCAGCAAATCGTCGCCTTCGAAACAGACTTGCTGGAATATGGCGATATTTTTGATGGATCTGTTGAGATCGACAGGAAAGTTGAAGAATTAAAAGCCGCCGCTCGTGACGAGTTGGCCCAGATTGAGAAGATGGGCGGCGCAGTTGCTGCGGTTGAAACCGGGTATCTCAAAGAAGCTCTGGTTCATTCAAACACAGATCGGGTTCAGTCTGTCATTTCCGGCGAAATGACTGTTGTCGGTGTGAACAAATTCACTGAAAGCACCCCTTCCCCGCTAACGCAGGCAGGGGACGGCGGGATCATGACCGTCGATCCGAAAGCAGAAGCCGAGCAGATTGAACGTCTGAATGCCTGGCGCGCCAGCAGGGACCAGAAGGCAGTCGATGCGGCGTTGAAGGCCCTGAAAGAGGCTGCTGTTAGCGGTAAAAATATCATGCCGCCGTCCATTGAAGCCGCCAAAGCAGGCGTAACTACGGGCGAATGGTCCGAAGCACTTCGGACGGTTTATGGAGAATATCGCGCACCAACAGGTGTCAGCTCAGCACCGAGCAACAACCCAAGGTCTAGTGAACAGCTGAGGGACAAAGTTGCAGAAGCAGGTCGCAAACTTGGCCGGCCGGTTAAAGTTCTTGTCGGAAAACCTGGATTGGATGGCCATTCCAACGGTGCCGAACAAATTGCTGTCTCCGCCCGCGACTGTGGCATGGACGTTGTATATGAGGGTATTCGCCTGACACCTGAGCAGATCGTCAATTCTGCAAAAGATCAATCCGTTCATATGATCGGATTGTCCATTTTGTCTGGCTCCCACCTGTCACTTGCTGAGGATGTGGTGAAACGCCTTAAAGAAGCAGGTCTGGATGATATCCCGGTCGTTGTCGGTGGCATCATTCCAAGCGACGATGCGGAAGCCCTTCTCAAAAAAGGGATCAGTGCTGTTTACACGCCCAAAGATTTCGAGATGGAAGGGATCATGTCCGACATGGTCGACATCGTCCTCAGATCCGAAAGCGAACCCGCTTAAGTGTCACCTGCTATCCGAGGGCTGCAATCAAGTTTACTGCAGCCCCAATTAGCAGCATTAACATGGTTCCACCTGCAGATATTGTCCTGCCAATGCGCTTCCATTCGGGCACCTTTAATGTCCCGAACAGGCTGATCGCGTGAATAATCCTAAGCAAAACAAAAACAGCACCATAGAGATGGAGCCAAACTGACGCGATACCCTGCAATTCCATAAAAAAGAGCAACAAAAGCATAATGGGTGCATACTCAATGAGGTTCCCAAACCTCCTTGAAGCCAGAACCAACTCTGCGTTACCCTCATCACCAAGAGCAATCCGGTTGCGTCGCCGTGCCATGGCTGTTTGCGAAGATAACACTGCCATCAAAATCGCAATCAAAGCGACGTATATTGGTGTAACCAAACTTTCCATTATTTCCCCTCCCTCAAAGCCGGTGATTAACTGGATCCTCTCACTATGCCCGAAACAGCGGTCTAGTTATCCGGACTTTGGTTTTTCTTGGACTGAGTTTTATAAGTCTCGAGCGCGGTATTCAGTTGTGGAAGATACTTTCGACAAGGTGATTGTCTTGAGAAGGCCATGTAAACAGGCAAACTGACCTTGGAAGCTTCCACAATGACAAAATTATCCCGTGAGTATTCCTCAGGCATCAGTCTGAAGAAAGAATCCACTGATACAACAAGATACGCCACCCTCTCCTCATCAAGCATCCGATAAAGGTTCGAGATTACCGAGACTGGTGCAACCGTATACTCACTACCCTTGATTTTATTGAGGGGAGGCGGCAAGCGAATACCCGAATAATAGGCACCCATATAATTTTTTAGGCTTTCCACCCCATTATATTGAAATTCAGTCCCTTTTCTGGAGACAACACCATAGACATCGTTCGTCCAAGCGATGGAATACTCAAAATTTTGTCGCCGCTGCACATCATCCAATAATGTTACGATCAGGTCGATTTCCCCGGCCTTCAGATCCCGAAGCACACGCTTCCAGGGCTTCACCTGATCCTGAACGAACTCAACCCCAAGATCGGAAAAGATGTGTTCTGACAATTCAAAAGCTGTTCCAGAGCGTATATTCGTTTGCGCATTCAACAGAATATGCGGTGGCCAAACAGGGGGTCCGGAAGCAACAATCCGCTGGCAGCCCTGCTCTTGTGAGATAGATGAAGACGTAGGGGCGAAGACGGTTATCGCCGCAAGTATCCAGAAACAGCTTAGATAAACTAAAAACTTCAAACTCACTTCCCCTAACCTGATTTAGCTAAGCTTAACACAGATTGGGGAATTCGTTTTTAAGTTTTCTCTTGAAACCCGATCAGCTTTCTGACCTCTTCGGGCGAGTATCCCTGCTCTCGAATATCGCGGATTGTGGCTGATTTATCCCGCTTGGCGAGCCGCCGCCCCTTCAAATCAGATACTAAACCGTGGTGCAAGTATCTGGGAGTTGGCAAAGACAAGAGATGTTGAAGCAGGCAATGCAAATAGGTCGCCTCAAACAAATCCTGTCCCCGCACCACCAAGTTCACACCTTGCAAGGCATCATCAAATGTCACCGCGAGATGGTAGCTGGTTGGCGTCTCTTTGCGGGCCAAGACAACATCCCCAAATCGAGCCGGATCACATTGAATTATGCCTTTGCCGACTTCTTCAAACCGCAACAAATCCTGAGATACTGCATCCAGCGCCCTCTCCATATTGAGGCGCAATGCGTAAGGTTTGTCTTCGCTGAAATTCTGATCAATTTCTAAGGCAGATAAATGCTTGCAGGTCCCAGGATAAACTGGACCATCTGGGCCGTGAGGTGCGGATGGGCTTCTCGCGATTTCCGCCGCTATTTCTTTGCGCGTGCAAAAGCAGGGGTAAATAAGTTCCCGGTCATGAAGCTTTTCGAGCAGTGCCTGATAATCTTCAAAATGCTCACTCTGCTTGCGAACGGGCTCCTCCCACTTCAGGCCAATCCAAGCCAGGTCTTCATAAATCGCGGCTTCAAATTCTGGGCGACATCGTGTTTGATCGATATCTTCCAGCCTTAAAAGGAATCGGCCTCCAGCTTTCATGGCCTGTTCGAAGGCGAGGCTGGCGGAGTACGCATGTCCAACATGTAAGTAACCTGTAGGACTGGGTGCAAAACGGGTAATTGTGCTCATGCGCGGAACTTTAACCATAAACGGGCGGGAATTAACCACAATTTTTAGAAAAAACCTTCTAAAACCGGAAATATAAACAGGAAAGCTTGCATCCTACATTAGGAATGGCTAGCTTTATTAAGAGTTTATTAATTGCGTCAGCGTGCCTATGTTTAGAAAACTTTTGATCGCAGCCAACGCAGTCCTCGTTTTGACTGCCTGCACTCTGCCCTTTGCCAAGGACAGAACGATCGAAGGCGCACTGGATCGATTTGAACAGGCATATTCCGAAAAATATGGGGCAAGGGTTGTTGCGGCAAAAGATCGTGAGGTCGTTGCGCAGGTTCTTTCCAGAGTGAAGGATCGTTATGTCGATGAGGTCAGCGCCGATCAACTCATTGACGCAGCGGTCAAAAGTATCAGTAAGTCGGAAACAGATACAGCAGAGCCTTTGACAGAGGCCTTGAACGCAATGATGGGATCACTGGATCCTTATTCCGCCTATATGAGCCCTGATGCTTATTCACGGTACCAAAGCGGCCTTGAAGGCAAGTTCGTCGGCTTTGGTGTCCGCATCGAAATGCGAGACGGCAAATTAACCGTCATTACCCCGATTAAAGGCTCACCGGCATATGAAGCTGGTGTTCAACCCAACGATATTATTTCCCACCTTGATGGTGAACCACTGACCAATATGACTTTGGCTGAAGCAGTGGAAAAATTACGGGGACCCAGCGGAACAAGAGCTGTACTCACCATCGTTCGGCCAAATGTTCGCACACCGCTTCAGTTGAGCCTGGTTCGTTCAGATGTTGATCTCGACCCTGTCGAGTATCGTGTTGACGGTGACGTGGGTTATATCCGCATCCATAGCTTCAACCGCAAAACCGCCGATAGTGTGGACGAAGCCTTGAGTGTGTTCCAGGCGAAACTCGGCTCCTCCCTCTGTGGGGTGATTCTGGATATGCGCAATAACCCAGGCGGCCTGGTGACGGCAGCAGTTGATATTGCGGATGAATTTATGAATTCAGGAAACATTTTCGCAGCCGAAAATCGCGGCATTGAGTTTTCTGAAGAATATGCTGAAGATGGAGATCGCATCAACGGCAAGCCAATCCTGATCATGATGAACAAAGGTTCAGCATCTGCTGCTGAAATTGTCGCTGGCGCCCTGCAAAATCAAAAACGGGCTCAGGTCTTCGGTGAACAAAGCTATGGCAAGGGCACCATGCAGACCCTTTATAACCTGGATAACGGTGGTGGCCTTCGTTTTACGACGGGACGCTTTACTGCCGGCGGCGGTAAATCCTTTAATGGCGTCGGCATCCGACCCGATATTGAAGATATCTCGAAAAAAGACGAAAACGAACTCGCACCGATCGCGCGCGCCGGCGTTGCCATGAACTGTCATCTCTCCGTTCAAACGGCAGCGTCCGCAACAACTACCCAATAAAACCAAATGTCGGAATCCTTTGAAGAGGCTATCCGCTTAATCAAGCAAACGGATGCTGATTTTCGGGAAGCCTTAACCGTTATTTCTCCAATCCCCAGCCGAAAACGGCCTGCGACTTTTGAACAATTGGCAAAAATTATTGTCGAACAGCAGGTCTCACTTGCCAGCGCGGCGGCCATTTGGAAGCGGTTATCAGATGCCATTACTCCATTTTCGCCAGAACAACTCATTAGCCTCACCGAGGATGAGCTAAGAGCCCTAGGCCTTAGCCGGCAAAAAGCCCGCTACTGTCACTCTCTCGCCGAGCATATTCTGGAAGGTGTGTTGGAGCTTGATCTGCTGCACGAAATGACCGATGAACAATCATTGGAGGCCCTGATCCAAGTAAAAGGAATTGGCCGCTGGACAGCTGAAATCTATCAAATTAGCTGCCTTGGCCGATTGAATATCTGGCCAGCAGGTGATGTTGCCTTACAAGCGGCCTATCAACATCTCAAAAAGCTGCCAGAGCGGCCGAACTTGGCCCAGATGGACAGCTTTGGTGAACCGTTTAGCCCATACCGAACGGTCGCGGCACAGATTCTCTGGCGCTATTATTCGGACGTTGTTCGAAACACGCAAAAGCCGACCCCTCAATATTGAATATACCGACATACAGTAGGGTCACAAATTCTTAACACAAAATACTGTATTAGGGTTTGATTTTTTATCCATAACGCGCCAAACTATAGATATCACTAATGCTTACATGAGGCTTGTGATCAGTGTTAGCGTCTGCGGAAAAATTTCCGGCGTTGGTTCTAAATGCCGATTATCGTCCCCTCAGCTATTTCCCATTATCGCTGTGGTCGTGGCAGGATGCCCTGAAGTCTGTCTTTCTCAATCGTGTCGACATCGTTTCTGAATATGACCGGGTCGTTCATTCACCCAGTTTTGAGATGAAACTTCCCAGTGTTATTTGCTTGAAGCGGTACGTTCACCGTCGGCGACAACCCGCCTTTACCCGTTTTAATCTGTTTCTCAGAGATGGCTTTCACTGCCAATATTGCGGATCAAGTGAAGACCTGACTTTTGATCACGTAATGCCACGTCGATTAGGAGGTCAGACCAGTTGGGAGAATATCACAACGGCTTGCGCCCGTTGCAACATGATCAAGGGTGGACGTCTGCCCAAAGATGCAAATATGTATCCCAAGGTAAAGCCCTATATTCCCTCCTCAGAAAATTTGAATGAAATGGGTCGACACTTTCCGCCCAACTACTTACATGAAAGTTGGCGAGATTTCCTCTATTGGGATATTGAGTTGCTAGAATAGAACTTAGTCATACCTTCCACTGGTATAACGAGGACATCTATTGCCTTTCTTGTATTCAGTCGGTAATACATTGACTGTTTTCAACTCAGCGGAATTTTTCCTGTAAGCGTGACAAAAATATGAACTACGGACTTGGTCTTTCTGAAAAGAAAAAGGCGCGCGATCGCCGGAATAAGTTTTTCAAATTTGTTTTCTACATCTGCCTGTTGGGCGGAGCGGGCGCATATGGGTATTTCGAGGGTCAAGCTGAAGCGGACCGTCGGGTTGCCAATTCCCAGGATCAGGTCAATATTCTGGCTCAGGAAAACACCAACCTAAACGAGAAAATCCGCTCCGCCATGGATAAGCAGAGTGCTGCTCTGGCCGAAGCTCGTGGTTGGCGTGATAAATATGAAACAGAAATCCCAAAAGGTCCGACCTTGGAAATTCTACAACTCGTTCAAAGCCGCTTGAACGATGGTATGGACCCCACACGTTTGATTAACCTCATCACCCTTGCACAGAATGAGAGCAACTGTGATGAAACGGCTGAACAAAAACGCTTTATCGTCAACACACCGATTTACAGCTCACCAGACAATTCAATCAGTCTGGGAGATGGCTCAGTGACCGTTAGCGGTGAAGGCCAGCCCACTCTGAATACTGAAGGCAAGCCGGAAGCCTGGTACGATCCAGAAAAGCCTGTCACAATTTCCTTTACCCAACTGGGCGGAAAAGCGGAAAAGGTCTCTGGAACCCTTCCCATTCATAAAAGTCTTGTGTTTGGCGCAAATGAATATCGCTTCAGCATCTCAAAAGGACGTCAGAGCTTCGCAGCCATTTCAGTCATAAGATGCGATTTCCCCTAGAAAAACGGGGCTTTAAATTACTTTAGATGCGGGAGGATAGCCAGATCGCCAGTTTTGATCCGGCCTTCACAGCACCGGTCAGCAATTCATAGCCAGGGGCCTCAGCGGCCCCTTTTTCACGCGCTATGTCCCGATGCTCAATCTCTTCATCTCTAAATTTCTGGATTTGCGCCTTCAATTCGGCTTCATCTTCGCCCAGTTGATCCAATTGCTGCTGATAATGCTCGTCAATAACCTCTTCAACAGCTTCCGTGCAGGCCATAGCAGCCTCTTTCCCGAGCATTGCCGTTCCTGCGCCGAGCGCGAAGCCGGCCACATTCCATAAAGGTGAAAGGATTGTTGGCCGCACCCGGCGATCACCGATCAGTTTTTCAAAGGCTTCGCGGTGAACAACTTCCTGCTCCATCATATGTTTAATGGTATCGGCCTGATCTGTATTTTTGAGCACCGCATACTGGCCTTCATAAATTCGGACAGCACCGAACTCGCCCGCATGGTCGACCCGAATGATCCGATCCAGAAGCTCTTCTTTATTCAAATCACCCGGCTGCCGGCCTTCGCCTGTAAATTTTGGAGTGGTTTTTTCAGATCCGTTTTTCATCACAACTCTCCAGATCAATGCCGCAGGTCAACTAGCGTTCCTGACGCAATGATAGCAGCATAAAAACTACCATCACAACAGCTAGAAGGAAATTATATCCAGCCATAGAAATACCAAACATTTCCCAGGCGATTTCATCACATTTTGTAATGGGCGCCGCCATGATTTGCGCCTTCAATTCGGCGAGAGATTTAACGGGTATGGAATCTGCAGAACATGAAGATGTGCCTTTCCACCATTTCTGCTCCACCCCCACATGAAATGCAGCAATCCCGGCCGTGGTAGCAAACGCGATAGCCGCTAGAAGCTTAAACCAGATCTGGGCTATCTGGTTTTTCAAAAGGACTGCCAGAAGGCAGATCGCAATAACTGCCGCATAGGGCCAGCGTTGATAAACACAGAGAACACAGGGCTGCAAATCAAAGCCATATTGTGCGACAAACACCGCCCCCAGCGTCAAGACGCTGACCAGAAGAGCAATCCAAAGGGAGGATTTCAGAACTGCTTGTACCAAGAGGAGGGGCTCCTTTTAGAAAAGGTATTTCAAAGCGACAAAGCTGCCAAACAAGATGACAAAAAATAAAACCGTGAGGATTCCCAGGTATTTCTCAATAAAATCCCGGATTGGCTCACCAAATTTATATAGTAACCAGGCGACCAAAAAGAAGCGGGCACTTCTGGACAAAACGGACGCCAGCATAAAGATCGCCAAGTTCAGACTGACAGCACCGCTGGCAATTGTAATCACCTTATAAGGAAAAGGGGTCAGCCCGAAAAAAGCGACAATCCACCCACCCCATTCTGTATAGCTGTCCGCGAACCGGGCGAATTTTTCTTCATACCCATAAAAGGCAATAATCGGTTCTCCAATCAGCTGGAAGAAATAATGCCCGATAACATATCCAAGCACACCCCCAAGGACCGAAAACAGACTGCAGATGAGGGCAATTTTAAAAGCCTCTTTTCGCTTTGCCAATACCATCGGGATCAGCATCACATCTGGCGGGATCGGAAAAATCGAGCTTTCGACAAAAGAAACGGCGGCCAAAAATCCTTTAGCCTGCGGCCTTGCAGCCAATCCCATCGTAAAGTCGTATAGTTTGCGAATCATTCGCCCCACCCGCGGAAATAACCTTGTGAGCCCAATTTAGGAGAAATACTGATTTGTCTGCAAGCAGTTATCAAAAACTCAATGAATTTATTCACTTGCGATATTGTTCCGGCTGATACATCTTTTGAAATAGTCCTAAAATATACCCGCTATTGATTTTGTAACTTTTTTATTACAAGATAATATTGTGGAGATTGGTTTACTCCGTCCAACTCACTCGTAGCAGAGGATAGACCGCCATAATGATGCAGAAAATTCTGATTGTTGATGACGAGCCAGAGCTCAGAGAAGTCTTGAGAGAAACTCTGGAACGGGAAAATTATGTGGTATCCGAAGCTGCCAACGCAGAGGAAATGCGCCGGGTCTTCAGCAGCGATGACTTCGATCTGGTTCTTCTGGATCTGATGCTGCCCGATGAAGATGGATTAAGCCTGACCCGTTACCTGAAAGAAAGATCCAATGTGGGTGTTATCATTCTGACCGGTAAGGGAGAGAGTGTTGACTTGATTATCGGGCTCGAAATGGGCGCTGATGATTATGTTGCCAAGCCCTACAATCGGCGGGAGTTGCTCGCAAGGATCAAAAGCGTCATTCGCCGCACGGGATCTGCAACTCCGAAAAACGGGCGTACCACTGCGGAAAAAACCTGTATTAATTTCTCAGGATGGGAACTGGATCTGCCCCACCACAAATTAGCGGCACCAGACGGATCAGACGTTCCTTTGACTATGGCAGAGTTTCAGCTGCTTCGTGTACTGCTCGAAGCTCCAGGACAGCCTGTTGATCGAGGCAAGCTCAGCCTGAAGATCTTCAACAAGGAACTCAAGGAAAACAGCCGGAATATTGATGCCCTCGTCCGTCGTCTTCGCCAAAAACTCGAGATTGATGAAAACCAGCCGCAGATGATCAAATCAGTCCGTGGATCTGGTTACACCATCCTGACGACACTGGATTAAATCAGGTAATTTTCTGAAAAACATAAAGTGGAGTTGACCCCGTTTAAATCATGGGTATAGTGCGTCTACTTCACAGGGCCCCTGTGGCGGAATTGGTAGACGCGACGGATTCAAAATCCGTTGTCCTTAGGACGTGCCTGTTCGAGTCAGGCCAGGGGCACCATCTTCTTCAAATCGATGAATAGATTTGACAACGCTTGCGATAAGTTTCGGATGAGTTGTTAAGAAGAGCCGTGACTAACGGCTAAGTCCGTAGTCCTTGGTCGAGGCAACTGAGCCGGACCCTTTTTCAGACTGCAAGGCCTCTTCAACTTTTTCGCAGATCTCTGTCAGTGTAAAGGGCTTGGCGACGACGTCGTGAATCAAATCCTCAAGATTGTAGGCGCGTTGTTTCTCCGCCGCATAGCCGGTCATCAGAAGGATTCTCAAATTGGGAAAATCTTTTGCGACCTTCAAAGAAAGCGCAATGCCGTCCATGATGGGCATGACAATATCCGTCAGGAGAAGATCGAAAGCTTCATCATTTTGCAATGCATGCAAAGCTTCCGCGCCATCACGAACAGCAACAACCTCGTGACCGTGGTGGGTTAATGCCCGCTGCACAAATTCACGAAGCGATGCTTCATCTTCTGCAATCAGAACCCGCGCCATGCCCCCTCATTTCCTATTCGCTGACGATATGCCCAATATAGGGAAGTTCCCGATAATAATGCGCATAATCAAGTCCATAGCCAATCACAAACAAGTCAGGACAATCAAAACCAACGAAATCGGCCTCAAAATCCACAACCCGTTTCCCCTTTTTATCCAACATGAGGCAGGTTTTCACCATTGCCGCCCCGCGCCCAAGCAGTTCACGCGTTGCAAACTCCATTGTCCGACCTGATTCCAGGATATCGTCGATCAAAAGGACCTTGCGCCCTTTTACCGTGTCCATGATATCGCGGGTAATCACAACCGTACCGCTGCTAATCTTTTTGTCGCCATAAGATGAAAGCGCCATAAAATCGATCTGTGGCTTCACACCAGCGTGGTGCAGGGAGCGGATCAAATCCGCCGCAAACACAAAACTTCCTTTCAGAACAGCAATAACGAGAATATCGGATCCCATTTCCTGTTCAATCTGTTCAGAAAGTTCATTGTTTCGCTTTTCAATATCCGCGCTTGAGAAAAGGACCTCAATATTTGGATTTGGCTCAACACTAGCCATCATTATCTCCACATCTAATTACTGGTGG